>JBDNIL010000273.1:0-22398 GCA_041688355.1 Verrucomicrobiales bacterium
CCCAGAGCCCGCGAGAGCGCCGCCATCTCCGCAACCGAGGAAAAAGTGGGCAGATCCAGATCGACGAGGTCGCCGCCCTTCGTCTCGGTCAGTTCGCAGTGTCTCCGCCGCTCAAGGAAGCCGTAGTCGTCACTGCCGGTGAATAGCTCCAGCATTTTCGCACAGGCGCCACTCACCGTGGCGTGCCCGCTGGTGTAGCCGGGGAAGGGCGGAGTGAGAAATCCGGGCGTGACCTTTGTCCCATTATCGAGAGTAAACGTGATGGGCTGCCAGCGATCCGGATCGATGATGCGGTCGGGCGGATTCACGGGGCGATAAAACGTGTAGTCACCGTAGGCAGTGCCGTCGCCACCCGCTTCGTCGCGATGCTGATTCGCCCCGTCGTGACGGCGGTAGGCGATCACCGCGGCGGCGGCGAGGTGACCGATCCCCTCGGGCAGGGCCGGGTCGTCGGAGACCACGGCCGGATCATACCCCGCCGCCCGCATTTGCTCATCGAGATAGGCTTTGTCCTCCGGGTAGACATAGAGAAGCGCATGGCAGGCGGCGTAGCTGATCGCCTTTTTCTTGTTCGCCAGGGTCCGCCCCGACCCCGGACGACGGAGGCCAGCCCCGAGGCGTGAGCCGACCGCCTTTTCATCGTAGGCGGCCCAGGCGTCATACATGCACGTGGCCGAGATCGCGAGAGTGCGGGCGATGACGGTGGGCCGCGGCGCATTGCGGTCGACTTCGCGCGCCGTCGCCTCTTGCGCGACATCGAGCCACCGGTAGGCGAGGGAGAGCCCCTCGCTCGACTCCCCTTTCATGTGGCGCAGAGGCGCGGTATCTTCGGCAGAGGTCGGCCCCGTCGCCGCCGCCAAAAACCCGATGAGGGAAAGTCAGCGCCATTTTCGTGAGCGTTTCATTTTCCAGAGTAACGAAAAAATCTGCCGCTGGCAAGGCCGTGAAAACCCGTAAAAACGCGCCCCGCTCCCCTCCCCCGAGCTTCGTCTATCGTGCGCTACCGGGTTGAAAACCCGCCCGAGAGCCTGAATGGTGCGGTGGTTCCCCCCATCATGATCAGGCCCCTCATCCTTATTTTTGCCCTCGCCACCTCAATCAGCGCGACCGAGATCCAGCTCTCCCCCGACGGTCAGCTGAAAACGCCCGAAGCCGCCCGCGATGCCGCACGCGCCGCGACGAAACCCGTCCGCATCGTCGTCGCCGACGGCATCTACCCGCTCACCGGAACTCTCATGCTCGACGGGCAGGACTCACAGGTGACCTGGGAGGCAGCCGCCGGAGCGAAACCCGTCTTTCACGGGGGAAAAGCCATCACCGGCTGGACCAAAGCGGATCACGGTCTCTGGAAAGCGACCCTGCCGGACAGATCATGGACCTTCGAGCAGATCTGGATCGACGGTCGCCGCGCCACTCGCGCCCGCACTCCCAACAAAGGCTACCTCCACATCACCGATACGGTCGGGTCGAATGTCTTCCCCGATCTAAAGGAGAACATGAACTTTCACGCCTTCTCCATCGCACCCGAGCATTACCAGCTCCTCAAGGACATCCCCGAATCGCAGCGAAAGGCTGCGCTTATCACCGTGACCCATGCCTGGGCGGTCGGACAGTGCCGCATCAAGGCGCTCGATGATGCCACCCACTCCATTCAGATCAAAGGTCGCGCCCGCTACCCCTTCGTCGAGTTCGAGCCCGATCAACGCTACTGGATGGAAAACTTCCGCTCCGCTCTCGACGCCCCCGGCGAATGGTTCCTCGATAGTGAAAAGGGCGAAGTGCTCTATCATCCGCTCGAGGGGGAAGATCTGACGAAGGCTCAAGTCATCGCTCCGGTGGTGGAAAAATTTCTCATCATCAAAGGGGCAAAAGACGTCTCTTTCAAAGGTCTCTCCTTCCGCTACAGCCAGTATCACTACCCTGCCGACGGTCTCCATGACGGCCAGGCTGCGACCACCAGCGACGGAGCCATCGAGATCGGGGACAGCAGCGGGATCCGCTTTGAAAATGGCGAAGTCGCCCACACCGGCCTGCATGCGATCTGGTTCAAGAACGGATGCTCTGACTCGCTCGTGAAAAAATGCCACCTTCACGACCTCGGCGGCGGCGGCGTCTATATCGGCGAGACAAAACGCCCCGAGGATCACCGCGTCAATAACCACATCATCGTCGATGACAACATCATCCAGCACGGCGGACGCCTCCACCCGAGCGCCTGCGGCGTCGTCCTGACACATACTCAACACTGCGACGTCACCCACAATGACATCGCCGACTTTTACTACACCGGCGTCAGCGCGGGATGGAACTGGGGCTACGGCGACACCGCCTCCCGCGAGACCCTTGTCGAGAATAATCACATCCATCACCTCGGCTGGGCCTACCTCAGCGACATGGGCGGCTACTACGGACTGGGCACCTCGCCCGGCACGATCATTCGCGGCAATCATATTCATCATATTGTGAGCCACCGCTACGGCGGCTGGGGACTCTACAACGACGAAGGCAGCGCGGACACCCTCATGGAGAACAACCTCGTCCACGACACCTGGAACGCCGGCTTCCACCAGCACTACGGCTATTACAATACGGTGCGGAACAACATCTTCGCCTTCGGACACACCGCCCAGATCCAGGCCTCGCGTAACGAGGGCCGTCTGCGCTTCAAATACGAGCGCAATATCGTCATCTGGGATCCCGCCTCGCCCCTGCTTGACGGCGGGGAGTGGAACTGGAAACTTTACGACAAAGCCGAGCGCGGCGATCCGAGAGACAGCCTCGTCTTCAAAAACAATCTCTATTGGCCAACCGACGGCAAGATCCCCGATCTCCTGACAAAAGCACATTTCACCTGGGACGAATGGCGCAAGATGGGTCGCGACTCCGGTTCGCTCTTTGCAGACCCGCTCTTTGAAGACGTGGCCGGGCGCGACTTCCGCCTCAAGCCGGGCAGTCCGGCTGAGAAGATCGGCTTCAAACCCTGGGACCTCACCCTCGCCGGCGTCCGCAAAGACGATCCCGCGTGGCGCGATCTCGCAGCGAAAGGGCACGGCTACCCGACCTGGGAGGCCGAGGCGAAACCCTGGCCCGCTCCCGAATACCGCATCGACTTGCAGACTTTCGAAAACACCCCCGCCGGAGTCATCGGAATCCGGAATGCCAAATTCGACCATCCCCAAGGACAGGAGGACAAGGGCGAAGGATTTTTTATTAGCGAAGAAGCCGCCTCGCCCATCCCCGTCGCGGGTGGCACCGCTTCCAAACGCAGTCTCAAGGCCCAGGACAAACCCGACCTCGCCCACAGCTACGATCCCGTCCTCGACATTTTCCCGAAGTGGGAAGCCGGCACCTTTAGGATCTGCTTCGACATCATGGGGCAGCCCGGGGCCGACTGGTTCTTCGAGATGCGCGTCAAAGGCGGCGAATTCGCAGCCGGACCCTACCTGCGCTGGCAGGGCGGAAAGCTCGTCGCGAACAACAGCAAAAGTATCCCCCTCGGCGACGTGAAACCCGGCGAATGGATCCGCCTCAATCTCACCGCCACGACCGGGGCGGGCAAATACGATATCACTCTCACCCACGCAGACGGCACCATAAAGGAGTTCAAAGACATCCCCTGCAAGCCGGAGTGGAACGCCGCGAGCTACCTCCTCTTCAGCTCGCTCGGCACGAAAGACACCGCCTACTTCATCGATAACGTCAGTCTCGTGCCGGTGGCGCCTTCAAAGTAAACATCACACTCATGAGACGCCTCATCCTCATCCCCCTGCTCACCTTGACCCTCGCCCGACTCTCCGCCGACGACCAACTCGCATCAGTCGATCTCGTCACCGGCATGCCCGGGCTCGTCGCCTTCTGGGACTTCGTCAAACGCGAACCCGACGGCGAGAAACGTTTCCTCGCACATATCGCTGACGGAGCCACCAACGACTACCCGCTCGATGCCGCGAACTACATCAGAGACTACTGGGGCGAGGGACCCGAGGCGACCTACGCCGATTTCCCGCTCCTCGGGCGCGGCCCCTTCGGCGAAGCGATCCGCATCCGCAAGGAAGACGATCCCGACTTCCGCCCCTTCCTCTATGTGCCCCGGGAACGCCTCCACGCTTCCCCGCTCGATGTCAAAGGAGCGGGTAAATCCGTCACCGTCGTCGTCTGGGCGATCCGTGAGAGCGGTAATCACGCCCTCGCCGGGATCTGGCACGAAGGCACCGATCTGAAACAAAAAGAGACCTCGGCCATTCAAAAAGTGGAACGAGGCCAGCGGCAATACGCCCTCTTTGCCGGTCTCAACAAGATGGGAAGCGCCTGCGGCCATGTCTCGGAAAATGGCGCAAGTTCCTTTCTGAATCGCTACGCTCTCCACAAGTGCAACTCCGCCGACACCTCGCCCGAAGTCCCCCACGATGCCCCCGCCGCGATCCTCGACGCCTCGTGGCAGTGCTTTGCGATGACCTTCGACCACGAGCGCGACGAACTCACCGGTTGGCTCAATGGAGTCTCCGGCGACCGCTGGCTCGATGACCCGAAAAACGACGGGCTAATCAAATCCGCCTACCATGCCTACATGCAGGGCCACTACGCCCGCATCCCCGAGCGACAGGACGGCGAAGACCCCGCCTTCCCGCAGGATCAGTATTACAACCCTCCCGAAAACGAAGTGCTCTCCGTCAAAGTGCTCAGTGAGACCGCTGACCAGCGCGTCGAGATTCTCGAGTATCGCTACACCCGCGTTCAGGCCACCTCCATCAAAACTCCCGACGGCCAGTGGCTGGAAACCGCTCGTGACCTCGTAGGCCTGCGCCTCAATCCCTGGTGGTATCCCCACGATCTCTACTCCCCCGCCGATGACGGCAGCGGAGGCCCCTTCACGATCGGACGCGTCATCCACAGCTCGCGCAGTATCGGCTTCACCGGCTGGATCGGCGGTGTCGCCATCTATGACCGGGCGCTGAGCCCTGCTGAGCTGGCGTCCCTCGCCGACCTCCGGCAAACCGCAGTCACGGCTCGCTAAGAGGATCGGAGGGGCGCTTTTGCGCCCTTCTTTGCGCTTTGCGGTTCGGCCTATTCCGTTTCTCATTCGTTACCGACACCCGACTCAATCCTCTTGACTCAGGAACCCAACCCTCTTTGCCCTCCCATTACCCTGGTTCGGCGACCTCGTCTTCCAGTTGAAAGCGCGCGACTTTATCTCCTAACAAAAACCTCTTAAATGATTCTCAGAATTCTTCTCCTCGCCCTCCTGGTCTTCCCACAGATCTCCCGATCCGGGACGATCGAGACCGATCTCCTCATCGTCGGCGCCGATGAATCCGGCTGCGCCGCGGCGATGCAGGCGGCGCGACTGGGGGTGAAGCGCATCGTCCTGACAAACGACCACCACTGGCTCGGCGGACAATTCTGCACCCAGGGAATCGGCCCCATCGACGAGTGGACCGTGGTCGAGGGCAAGCGGGTCAATTTTCCGCGCAGCGGAGCCTTTCTCGAGATCATCGATCGCATCCGCGCGCACAATCGCCTCACCTACGGCATCGCCACGCCGGGGAACAGTTGGTGCGGGACCGACACGATCGAGCCCCGCGCCGCCGCAAATATCTTTGAAGAATGGCTCGCGCCCTACGTCGCTTCGGGAGTCATCCAGATCGTTCGCGGATGGGATGTCGCCTCGGTCATGACTGAAGGTGATCGCGTCACCGGGGTGACTTTTGCCCCCTCTTTCTTCGCCGGCAAATCAACTGACAAAGCGCTAACCGTCCGCGCCAAACTCACCCTTGACTCCAGCGATCTCGGCGATGTCATCCGTCTCAGTGGCGCCGCCTACATGGCCGGTCCCGACCTGCGCTCGCGCTTTGGTGAACCGAGTGCTCCCGAGACGCTCGACGAGCTTGGCCACCAGGAGATGAACCCGCTGAGCTGGTGCCCGCTCCTCCGCGAGGTCGGACGCGACGCAACGATCCCGAAACCGCTCCGCTATGACGAGCGCTCTTTTGCCAACTGGGCGAAGGCCCCGCCCTGGCGGGAATGGGATGGCAGCGGCGGCATTTACAACATGGCGGGCTGGTGCATCTACACTCATCGACGCATGGTGGATCGTTATCATCTCGGCTTCCAACCCGGAACCGAGGCCGTGATCCTCAACTGGCCCGCGCACGGCTACCAGCTCAGCACGCTGCCGCAGCACGTCGTCGATGCCCTCGAGGCAAACGAAGCGGGCGCTTCGAAAAAGAATCTCGTCGAGATGAGCCATGCCCAGCGACGCCTCATTTTCGATGACGCAAAGCAACGGGCCCTCGAGTTTGTTTATTACCTCCAAACGGCCGCCCATGACCGCGTCGGGGACTACCCGCAGTCGTTCCGATACATGGAACTCGCCGACGACTACGGCACCGATGATAGGCTCCCGCCCAAACCCTACCTGCGCGAAGGACTGCGCCTCGAAGCCCTCCACATTCTCAGAGAGCAGGATGTCCGAACGGAATCACACGAACCGCTCTGGGCCAGGACGATGGTGAGCGACGGCGTCTTCGGCTGGCAGTTTAATCTCGATTTTCATCCGACCCGGCGCGAGTTTTTCGACGGTGATCCGACCAAACCCTGGATCGGCAAACACTACGGCACCCGTGACTGGTCGACCGACACCGACCGCGCCATGTTCCCCCTGCGCGGACTTATTCCGGTAAAAATAGAGGGTTTGTTAGGCTGCTCGAAGAACCTCGGCGTCACCAGCATGGTGCAGTCGGCTCTGCGACTCCACGGCCAAATGATGCACGTCGGCACCGCCGCCGGAACCCTCGCCGCGCTTTCCCTGCGGGCCGAGATCACCCCCCGCGAGATCGCCGACTCGCCGCAGCGGATTCGCGAAGTGCAGCGCATCATCGTGCGCGGCGCGGGTGGGCCGGGGACCCTCATCTGGCCGTGGCACGATGTCCATCCCGGGGACCTCCACTTCGAAGCCGCCAATCTCCTCACCGTCGCGGGGATCTGGAAGGCCGATCCCGACAGCGTCTTTTTCCGTCCGTTTCAGCCCGTCACCCGGGCCGAACTCGCCGGGGCCCTCGTGCGTCTGCGTGCAACACAACCCGATCCGCCGGCGACGCCAGAGCTAACGGGGAGAGCCCGCTTCACCGACGTGCCCTCCGATCACCCGGAACGCGAAAGCGTCGAAACGATGATCGCATGGGGAAAATTTGGCGAACAGAATGCCACCTTCGACCCCGCCGGACATGTGACCTGGAGCGATCTCAACCGCTGGCTCGTCGCGATGGGCTGGCCGGGCTTTGCGACACTCGGCGGCAAGGCGGAAAAAAACGTCCTCACCCGAGCCGAGTGTGTGGAGTTTTTGGGGCGAGTTTGGGAGTGAGCTCCTGCGCTGGTCTTGACTCACCTGAAATGATCCGGCAGAATCCTTACACTTCAGGCTCCATTGATCGCTCGACACGGCGTTGGCATTCGACCATATGCGCTGGAAGAGTGAAGATGCCGCATCGATGACCCGCTGCTTTCCAGGCCTTATTCTCCTACTCTTCACCTCTTGCGAAGTCGAAAATTCGACGCCGTCAGGGGGCGACCCGTTATCGGGAGAGACCAAACGACAAGATTTCCGAATCCTCGCGGAACAGCTTGAGACGACCATGCTGCCAAAGGTGGAATTCACGGACACGCCTCTCTCCGACGCGATCCTCAACTCAAGTCAGCCCAATGAGATGCTTGCTTTGGACGAATCGGCAGATGCCATTCTATCATCTACGAAGGCGGCAAAAATAGCATTTGAACGGGTCGGCATTTCCTTCGCTCAGGACTCGGCCATAGACCTTGATCTATCGGCGATGGAACTTCGCGTGACCAATCTGGAGAGTGAAGTGAATCGGATTCACGATTAGACCCTTTGCCAAAAATCTTTGCCGAAAAACTAATTGTTTTTGGGGTTGGCAATTGACTCGCATCGCTCGGAGCGCTAATCAAGATCGGCCAAAAATTCCCGCTGCTGCGTTGTTCCTCAGTCACGCAGCCCGCTGCGCTCCCTCCTTCACGCCTTGCCACGGAAAATTTTGACTCGATCTTTTCGGCAAATCTTTTTGGCAAAGGGTCTACCTCGATGCCTTTCAACGAATGGCCGAAGATGTCGACGGCATCACGGTGAATCGAATGGAGAAGCGACTCAGGTCCATCGCCATCCCGCACGTGGAATTCTCCGAACTTCCTTTTCGAGAGGCTCTGGACATTCTCCAGCAATACTCAGTGAATCTTTCCCCTGACAGGAAAGGAATGACATTTGTCGTCGATCTGGGGTCGGCCAACGGTCTGAGCAATCTTCCCGGCGAATCGGTATCTCCGTTGGATAGGCCCGTCAGTCTCAACCTCGAGAACGTTTCACTCTCAGAAGCGCTCAGCGCCACGGCGGCGCAGGTGGATACAAAGTATGTGGTGGAACCGTATGCGATCAAATTTGTCTCGATTTCGCTTCCCGACCGGGTCTTCATCACGAAGGCATTTCCGATCCCACTCTCTCTTTTTGACATCAACCCGAAGGGGCAGCCGGATCCATTCGCTGATCCGGCATCAGCTCCTGCGGCTGAACCTCTTGCGCCCGTGGACGTGAAGGAAGCAATTGAAGCTACGGGCATATCATTTCCCGGCGTGGCCACTGCCATTTACGAGCCGACGAGTGGACACCTGATCGTGCGCAATACAGAGGAGCAAATGGAGATGATCGAGGGCTTGATCAACTCATTGATGAAGCAGGCCGATGGAACAAATTGACGAAGTCTTCTCACGACCTGGCAAAACGACGACTTCCCCTGCCGACCCTGGACCGACGCCTACCTCGCCGCTCTCGGGAACATCTGGGACAGCCACCTCGTTTCCTTCGACGATCACTTTGCGAAGTTTGAGGAACTTTCCTTTCTTCCTCTCGTCGCGTAGGCTGCCTCCTTTCTTCCAATCTATGAGCGCCCCACCTGCCCGATGTGTGAGATGAACCGCCTCGTGGATGGCGATCACGAGATCTCGTGCAAAATGGACGGCATCTCGATCGGTCTGAAGGCCCGGTTTGTGAAGAAGGTTACCTGACACCATGACCACCCCCGTTTACCAACTCGAGCCCGACCTCACGATAAAAGAATTCGTCGATCTACTCGAGCGCTCCACCCTGGCCGAACGTCGTCCCGTCGATGAAGAATCGCGTCTGGAAGCGATGCTGCGAAACGCCGACCTGATCGTGACGGCGCGATCCGACGGCAAGCTCGTCGGCCTTGCGAGGGCGATCACCGATTTTGCCTTTTGCTGTTACCTCTCGGACCTCGCCGTCGACGGGGCCTTTCAGCGTCGTGGTATCGGCCGGGAACTAATGAGGCGAGTCGCGGCAGAGGCGGGAGAAAAAACAAAACTGATCCTGCTCGCGGCTCCGCAGGCGACAGACTATTATCCGCACATCGGCATGGTTCGACACGAATCGTGCTGGGTGACGCCCTGAAAGTCGAGGTCACCGGGTCTGCACGTTGATGTAACCGGTGTCGCTGAGAGCGGGGTCGAAGACCGAGCCGGCCCGGATCTGGAGAAACTGGCTGCGCCTGAGGATCTTGGGCTTCGTGCGTTTGCCCTTTTTCTTCTTCGTGAGTTTCTTTTTGTTGGGGATAACGGTGGCACGGAGCCACGAGACTTCGGACCCGGCCGCGAGGGACGGAGTCCGGTAGGTGCCGGTGATGACCTGGGCAGTGATGTTAGCGCTCGCGTTCGTGTAGACAACACCGAAGAGGGCATTCCCCGGAGTGCCTGAGACGAGATATTCATCCGGAAGAGTTCCGGCATTGCGGAAGGTCGCGAGGGCGGAGACTGCCCGGGCTTTGACCGAGGTATAACCGACCAATTGTCCGGCAGTGGTGTTGTAGATCCCGACACCCGCGACGGCGGCGAGCGAGGAACCCACCGCCACATCGGGACGGGTCTGGACGACGACGGTGGCATCGAGAGCAAGATCAAAAGTCTGGGCGAGTCCGCCCGGTTCGGGCAGACGGGAGAGGTGGAGAGAATAGTCTCCGGGGTAGAGAATCGCCTCGAGAACGACATCGCTGTCTCCGTCGAAGGAGGCGACGAGGGTACCGTCACTGTCGTAGATTGCCGCCCGGAGAGAGGCCCCGCCGAGGGTGGTGGCGCTGACCTGCCGTGGCCCGGACAGGGTGAAATGAAAGATATGATTATCGCCGGGCAGGATGCTGCGCATCACTTGATCGAGCCCTTCAGAAACTGGTAGAATCGTGTCGGTGGTGAAGATGTGGTTCTCGCCGTATCCGGTCCCGGCCGCGCTCGTGCCGTAGGCGCGTATGTGGTAGGTGGTGCCCTCGAGCAAGGGGGTGAGCAACGCTTCAAAACTGGGAGACGCTTCGAGCAGCGCGGGAAAGTCAGTCCCGCTCTCCCGTTCGGGGTTAGGTGAAAGGTCGATGACGACGCCGCGGGCAGTGACGGGTGATCCGCCGTCGCCGGTCACTTCGCCACCGCTCGAGCTACTGGTGCCATCTATCCCCGAGGCGGGTAGGGTGGTGACTTCGGGCGCGGTCGCGAGTGTGTAAATAACTTCGTCGAGCCAGGCACCGGTGCCGACGGGATCGGGAGAGGGTCCGGCCGGGACGGTGCGGACAAAGCTCCAGCGCACGACCTGCTCACCGGGCGGCACGTAGGCGGCACCCTCGACCCAACCGCTGTCACCCGCGATCCCGGTCGCGGCATCGCCGCCGACGGTCAGGCTAAGGCTGCCGGACTCTGCGGGCAGATTGATTTTCCAGCGAAAAGCCACGTTGCCCGGTCCCGTGAGAGTGGTCTCGATGTAGGTCGCCCCGCCGGTGCTGAGCGGACCGCTCGCGGCAGCATCGTTGCCGTCATGGGTGATCCCGGTCTGGGCAATCCAGGCGGAGGTGATTTCGGACTCCCACTGTGAGCCGGGAAGATCGACAGCTTCGCCGAGGGCGAGAGCGACGGATCGTCCCACGCGCAATCCGATGCGGTCGTCGCGCAGGGCCGGCAACTCGCCGGCGACGGCACCGAGAGCGAGGGCGGTGGCGGCGCTATCCCACGATCCCCCGCCGATGAGACGGGAGGCGGAGTCTCCGGGATCGTCGTCCCAGTTCCATTCGGCGAGGTTCCCGGCGAGATCGTGGAATCCTGCGGCATTCGCCGCCTTGGAGGCGACGGGATAGCTGCCGCGTCCGGCGAGAAGGTCGCAGGCGGCCCCGGCGGAGTTTGCGACGTGCCAGGCGAGGAGATCGGGATTTTCACCACCGGGATACGTCTGTGGCGCGACGCCCTCCCCGCCGCGGGCGGCATACTCCCATTCCGTCCCGGTCGGGAGTCTGTAACCGCTCGTGCCAAAGTCGCAGACGATGTCGGCGAGCGGGGCGGGTTCTCCGCTGCGATAGACATCTTCGCTGATGCGATAGGCGGGTGCGAAGCTCGAACCTGTGATCTCATTTTCCCACTCGGTGCGGGCGTTGCACCATTTCACGGCATCGTACCAATTCACGTTGCGGACAGGATGATCGTCGGCGCACCCGGCCCCGATGGCACCGATGTCGTAGCCTTTTGATGCAGCCCAATCGCGCACCTCGCGCCAGAGGCCCCAGGTCACCTCGTAGCGGGAAAGCGCGAAGGTCGGCTGGTCGAGAGGGCCGAGCAGGGAAATGGCGGGGAGTTCGCCGCCGGGGACGAGAATCATGTCAGCAGGATCATCGACGAGGAGCATACCGGTGACACTGCCCTGGTAGAGCGGATCGTCGAGCGTTGCGGTAACTTCGTAGGTCCCGATCTCGGTTGGCGCCCCGGGATCGCCGGCGTAGGCAATGGTATGTCCGAGTTCGGGAGGATCGGTCGTGACGAGGACTTCGCGCGGCGATCCGTCCCGCACCTGTCGGAGAGGCGCCAGAGTGAGTGTCGCCATGGCTTTTGTCACCTGTACTGTCTGCACCACTGGTGGAGCGGGGAAATGGTTGTCCCCGCCCGCCTGCGTGGCGGTGATCTCGACGTCACCGGCCCCGGTAAAGGTGAGAGTCTCGCCGCCGCTGATGACTCCGGGGCCACCCGTCACAGCGAAGGTCACTGGGTTGCCCGAGCCTCCCCCTGTCGCACTGAGATCGACGGAGTCAGTTGTGAGGCGCGGAGGGATCGCCGGGAAAAGGATGACCTGATCAGCCTTGTTCACCACAAAGGTCTCCGTAGCGCTCCCCTGATAAAGAGGATCGTCAATCGTGGCGACGACGCCATAGCTGCCGGCGGCGACAGGCTCGGCACCGAGACCGTCGTAGGTGAAGCTGACAGCGAGCCCGGCAGGTTCTGTCGTGGCGAAGGCTGCGTGAGCTCCCCCGTCGTAAGTCGCGGTGAGATCGACGAAGGTGACGGCGGCATTGGCCTTGTTTACGACCACAGTTTGCTGGACCGGAGCGGCCGCGTTGTAAAGGGAATCGCCGGCCTGATTCGCCCTGACCGCTACCGTCCCCGGGGCAGTGAAGCTGAGTTGGTCGCCACCGGCGATGACTCCGGGACCACTCACGACCTCGAAGGTGACCGCGCTCGCCGAGCCTCCGCCGGTCGCCGACAGGGAGATGGTCTCGTCGGCGGTCGTGGCCGGGATGGCGGGAAAAGTGATCGTCTGGGTCCCTTTGGAAATGACGAGGAAACCACCAACGTCGCCCTCATAGTAGGCCTCGTCGATGTAGGCAATGACGAAATAGTTTCCGGGAACCACCGGCGGATCAGGGTCCCCATCGTAGCTTTGCACCAGGTTAAGCCCGGCCGGATTGGTTGTTACACCCGCGATGCGGGGAGTACCATCGTAGGCCTGGGCCAGATTCGAGAGGGTCACGGTCGCGGGGAATTTGGTCACGGAGAAGGACCGTGTCACCGGTGTTGCGGCGAGATAATTGTCGTTGCCCGTCTGGGTCGCCTGAATGCTTACATCCCCGGACCCGGAAAAGGTCAGCAAATTCCCGCCGGCGATCGAGGCGGGTCCTTCGGTGACTGCAAACACGATGGTATTGTTAGACCCTCCGCCTGTGGCCGAGAGCATCACCGTATTCGGCGAGAACTGCAGCGGGATCGCCGGGAAGTCGAGCACCTGGGGTGCTTTCGCAATCACTAGCGTGCCGCTGGCGGAACCCTCGACCGACGGGTGGTTGATCGAGGCTACGACCGCGTAGCTGCCGGCCGCGAGCGGGATCGCGGGCAGTCCGTCGTAAGTGAAAACGACAGGGACGCCGCCCGGATCAGTCGTCGCGACTGCTCCCTGGGGTGCCCCGGTATAGGTGAGGGCCAGACCCGAAAGGGTGACCTCGCCGGCGGCCTTTTCGATCACAAAATCGTCCGTCATCGTCCCCTCATAGAGCGGGTCATTGATCGTGACGACGAGTGGGTAAGTCGCGGCTGCTGTCGGCTCGGTCGCGGACCCACCGTAGGAGACGGAGTAGCCCAGTCCGGCGGGCACCGTGGTGACGGTAGCTCCCTGCGGGCTGCCGTTGTAGACCGGATCGAGATTGGAAAGATTGATCTGGGCAGGTGCCTTGGACACGGTGAGAGTCCGCTCGACCGGAGTAGCGGCCTGGAAGTTGCTGTTGCCTGCCTGCGAGGCGACGACGCTGACGAGTCCGGCCCCGGTGAAGGCCAGCTGATTGCCGCCCGTGATCTGCCCCGGTCCCGCCGTCACGGCGTAGGTCACGGCATTGCCCGAGACTCCCCCCGTCGCCGCGAGATTTACGGTAGAGGTCGTCACCGCATCGGCGAGGGGTGGAAAAGTGATCGTCTGGACCGCCTGACTGACGATGAGGGTTCCGGTCGCAGTGCCTTCGTGGTTCGGGGCATTGAGGGTGACCTCGACGGGATACGTGCCCGCGTTGAAGGGGGCCGCAGAGAACCCGTTGTATGTCACAGAAAAGGAAAGACCACCGGGCACGGTTGTCACCCCGACGGGCCGGGCCGAGCCATTGTAGACCTGGGTGAGGCCACTGATCGAGATCGTCGCCGCCGCTTTGGCGACAACGAGAGTCCCGCTGCCCGATCCCTGATACATCGGGCTGTTGATCGTGCCCACGACAAGGTAACTGCCCGCATTCGTCGGGGCAAACGATCCGCCATTGTAGGTCATCGTGACCGGGAGAGAGGGAGGAACGGTCGCTGCGGTGACTACCCTCGCCGCTCCCGTGAAGATCTGCGAGAGCGGAGAAAGGGTGAGTGTAGCGGGCGCTTTGGTGACGTTGAAGGTTCTCGCGACGTCCCCGGCCGGGAGGTAATTCACATTTCCCGCCTGCGACGCGGTGATCGTCACGGAGCCCGCGCCGGTGAAGCTGAGCAGATTCAAAGGGCCGATCACGGCCGGTCCCGAGGTCACCGCGAAGGTTACCGGATTGCCCGAGCTACCGCCTGTCGCCGATAGGGTAAAGGTATTCGTGGTAATCCGGTCGGCAATGGGGGCGAAGGTAATCGTCTGGGGAAGCGGAGAGTCCTGCCCGATGGAGAAAATCCCGCTGTCGGCGGTAAGGGTACCATTTCGGGTGACCCTGACAAAGTAGCCTCCCCCCTGCAGAGTCCCACCCGGGATGATCCAGGGAAAGCGCCTCTCTTCGCCGGAAAGACCGGTCGCGATAGTGGACTGGAACAATCCGTTTTTGAAGAGACTGATCGTGACACTGTCGAGATAGTCACCACCCGTCCAGTAGATCTCCCTGGTTTCTCCCGGTTGATACAGAGCGCCACCGTTCGGAGTTACCACTCCGAAGCCCGTACGCGTCCGCTGACTTGCCCTCCCCGGTGCCTGGGCAAGGAGGTAATGGGCATTGCGCGCTCCCAGCAGAGGATTACTGCCGTTAAAGCCGTTTCCGTGGGTGCCTTCGAGGCCGCCTGAGACATACCGCGCATCGGAAAGCGAGTCACCGCTTGCATTGTATCCATTCACCTGACCGGTGCGGGCTCCCTGATAGGTCACATTGGGATTCGCGAAATACGGGATGCGCACCCCGCTGCCCCATGCCCAGTCGTAGGCCATGATCGTCCTGACACGGGCCTGACCGGCGGGGGCGAGTCGCCAACCGTAGGCGTGAACATTTACTGCACCATCAGAAGGGGTAGAGTCCCCCCAGGAATGTTGAGCTCCAATATTATGTCCCAGCTCGTGAACAAAGGTAATGCGGTTCGACGTCATGTAGTCCCGAGCCGTCACGGATGACGTACCCGGGCGATACGCGATACCCGCAGATCCGTCCGCCTGCTTGACGATAAAAGCCCTAAAATCAGCCCCCAGCTCGCTGGCATAGTCCGAGACAGTATTGAGAGCGAGATTAGCCGAAGTGGTGTCGTTGAGATTACCGAGTTCGTCGCTTGTGGACATCGATCCGGCGACAGCGCCGGGGAAAACGTAGTCGGGGTCTTCGACCGTGCCCAGCAGCATAAGTTCGGTCGAGGTCACCTCGCTATTGTTGAACGCCAAATTCATCCGGTCGACCGAGTTGATGATGCGGGCCTCCATCTGGGACACCCCGCCGTCTGCGACTCGGGCACCCTGATCGTAGCCGACCACGATATCGATCGTGACATAACCGGCTGTGTCGGGTGCCGGGGTTTCTTCATCGACTCCACCGGGCGATGCGGCGGCGGCGCCGTCTTCGAGAGGTGTTTCCTCGCCGGGATTTCCACACACATCCGTCATCGTGCTGCCGTCGATCTCGCGCACCATCAGGTAGCCCGAGGACAAAATCCGATACTCCAGGTGCTGATCGATGTCGTAGCGGGCCACCGACCCGTGTAAGATCCCGTCGTGCACGACGAGCTGGACAACACTGGTTTGCGGCTCTCCCTCCACTTCGCCCTCTAGCGTGTAGGTCGAGCCAGCTCGATTCCGAATCGCGTCGATCCGCAGAAGCAGAGCGCTACCGTCCGGCAGCGGGGCGAGAATACGGGAGGTCTTCCCCTCTATCACTTCCTCCAGCGCCGCCACATCGAGGACCATGCGGCGAGCCGTCTTCGTATGCAGGTCGATCTCTTCGGGCAGCAACTCCACCCGCGCGTCGATCGGAGACATCGCCAGGGCGACCGGGGGGGGCGAACGGGACTCCTCCGTTACAACGTTGACCGCCGGAGCTTGGTAGCGACGCTCTCCATTGGGCCCGCGGGGGAAAGGTTTTACCGGAGTGGGAACACCAGTCCGGGCGAAGGCCTCGTCTACTGCTACCGGAACAGGGCTGCGGCTCAGGCTCCCCGCGTCCGCCGCTGCCGCACGAGTATTAGCCGCCTCCTCTTCGGCGGCCCTCCCGCGCGCCTCCACTAACGAGTCGGAAGCGCTTTGATCGACTAACTCATTTTCAACATCAGAAGAGAGGAAAAGAACCAAAAACAGCGCCACGAGAATCCCCACCGGACCGAGCAGGATCAGCAGATTTCTATTATTTGGTCGGCGCTGCCCCATTCAAATCGCAGGCGATCCGCCCGTAAGTTGCTTCATTGTAATGACCCAAAGCTCTCCGATAAAGGTAATTTTCTGATAATTTAGCGCGAAAATTCAGCCCGCTTTTCGACCGGGATTGAGCGCAGCGCCCTCGATCCCTCCACGATTTCCTGTCTCATACGTCGCATTTCACACACATTTTGTCGTAGCCGGCAGCTGGTCTCGACGAATAATATGGATCCATCGTATGACCACTCGCCACTTCCCCTCTCTCGCGCTGATCGCCCTCGCCCTCCCCGCATCATCCCTTGCGTCTGAGGATACCGGGAGACTGACTCAGCTCTTTTCCTCACTCGTTGAATCAGGCACAGTGATCACCATCCCACCCGGCGACTATCATCTCGACGGCACCACTCCCATTCGCCTCGGCTCGCACACCACTGTCATGGCCCACGGAGCACGCTTCCATTTTCCGGATTCCCTGGCTGAAGGAGCCAGAGTCATACTCTTCGCAGGCAGTGATCTGACGAACTTCGCATGGCACGGAGGAGAATTCCTCGGGCATGTCTTCGATCCTGACCGGGAGATGAACCTCTGGGAGCCTAACGTGAACACCAAGGCCATCGAAATAACGACAACAAAACCGGGAGGGACGAGCGATCTCCTCTTTCGGGACGTAAAAGCAAACGGCGTCGCCGGCGCCGTCATCGGCGTACATGGCCTCGCCGCAAAGGGCAGCGAGAGCGAGGTGGCCGCCTACGCTGAACGCATCGCGATGGAGAGTTGCACGCTTTTGCGAAGCGGAAAGTTCATGTGGGACTACGGCTATCTCTGGCAGATCATGACCTGGCCCGAAGAGTACGAGCCGTGGGAGGTGGTGCGGGCGCGTCATTATTTTCGCAGCGATCTGATGAGGGAAAAGATCACGATGACGGACGGCGATGACCGGGTGCGCTTCGACAACGCAAGCAATCCCCTTCCTATCAGTAAGAGTGAGGAGCCAAAGGAGGCGCTTTCATTTCTCGGGGCTGGACTGCCGCGCAATCTAGTGAGGGGAAAACAATATTTCATCGTCGAATCGACCCCGGAGTATATCCGCATCGCAGAGACTACCGGAGGAGAAGCGATCCGCTTTGCGGGAGCAAGCACCGACGGTGTAGCACTCGTGCACGATCTCTTTGCGTCCTTCTGGGCGCTCTACGCACCGAAAGACGGAGGCCCTGGCAAAGGCGCCGTTGATATCACCTCGGCTTCAGACCTGCGTATCACAGGCTGCCAGCTGAGCGCTCTCGGCGACACCATGCACATTCAGCGCAGCCGCAACATCGTCTTTGCGAACAATCACATCGTCGGCTCGCGCATGGGTGCCTTCTTCCTCGCCGAGTATTGTCAGAATGCGACCGTGACCGGCAACCTCATCGACGGGACGAACGGCTCTCGCGTCATGAGCGTGGAGAAGTCCTGCGAGGACATTACGATCATCGGCAACACTTTCCGGAATGGCGGTCGCGGCTCATGGATCAACCAGCCGAAGAACTTCATTCTCCAGGGAAATATTTTTACCAACAACACAACCAAAGCCGAACGGGATCTGCGCCGCGGACGCCGCAGCTACGAGACCGGCGAACCGAGACAGTTTCCGGAGCTTTACTTCACCCTGCACGAAGAAGACGGAAGCTACGGCCCCGTCATCGTGCGGGACAATGTCTTCCAACTGGGCGAATCCGCTCCCGAAGAAGCCGTCACCTTTGCTCCGAACGGTCGCGACATCCAGATGAGCGGCAACACCTTCTCCAGAAATCCGGTCACCATCGCCGTCGATCCCACTTGCGAGGCCGTCGCTATCCGCGACAATCCCGGAGCGACTCTGAAACGGATCCCCATCGATTTCAATCACGGACGACGTTGAATCTCCCACCACTCCACCACTCCACCACTCCACCACTCCACCACTCCACCACTCCACCACTCCACCACTCCACCACTTCACCCCCCCATCCCATGCGCCTTGAGAACAAAGTCATCCTCGTCACCGGCAGTTGCACCGGTATCGGCAGAGCCATCGCCGTGCAGTGCGTCAAAGAAGGTGCCTGCGTCGTCATTCACGGGCTCGAGCGGGAGCTCGGTGAAGCGGTCGTCGAGGAACTGGGAGCGGAGAACGCTGTCCTCCACATCGAAGATCTCATCAGCGCAGGCTGCCCCGATCGTCTTGTCGAACTAGCCGTAAAAACCTTCGGCAAGCTCGATGCGGTAGTGAACAACGCCGCCCTCATTGCCTCGGGAAATCTCCATACGACCGACGCCGCCTTTTTCCGAAAGATGCTGGAGGTCAATACGATCGCCCCCTTTCTTCTCATCAAGGCGGCCCTCCCCCATCTCAGCCAGGCGCGGGGTTCCGCCCTCAACATCGGCAGCGTCAACGCCTGGAGCGGAGAACCGGATCTGCTCCCCTACAGCGTCTCGAAAGGGGCCCTCATGACGATGACCCGCAATCTCGGCGACACTCTTATGCGGGAAAACGGCGTGCGCATCAACCAGATCAATCCCGGCTGGGTCCTCACCGAAAACGAGGCCAGGCGCAAACGCGAGCACGGCCTCTCCGACGATTGGCCGAGCCATTTGCCCAAAGTCTATGCTCCGGCCGGGCGCATCCTCAAACCCGAAGAGATCGCCATGGCCGCAATCTACTGGCTCGCCGACGAAAGCGGCCCGATTAGTGGCCAGGTCGTAGATCTAGAGCAGCATCCTTTTATCGGGAGAAACCCGCCGAAGGATGCGACGACGATTCCATAAAAACATGAGTCACGGGCCATCGGTCACGAGTAGAAACCTGAAACTGAAAACCTCAAACTTGAAACCGGCACCTTATCGTTTCTTCGCTCACCGTCGCCGCACTTCGCTGCTCTCGACCCTCCTGGGTCTTGCCTTGTTGTGCCCGATCCGCGGTCAGGCGGCGCCGTCGGACGACAAGGAGTTCGCCGCGTTGCAGGCCGATGCCCAAAAATCTTTCAAAGAAGGTGTCGCCCCTTTCGTGAAATCCTATTGCATCGAGTGCCACGGAAACAAAAGAGCGAAAGGCGCGCTCAATTTTGAGGCCGCTCTCAAAAATCCCGGGAGCACGAATTCCCGCAAGCATTGGAAACAGGCACTCGCCAATGTGAAAGCGCACGACATGCCTCCCGACGACGAGGAGAAGCTGCCCACGGACGCGGAGCGCGGTCAGTTCGTGAAGTGGATCGGGAAGATCAAATACCTCAGCCCGAAAGATCCCGGCCCCTTTGTGATCCGCCGCCTCACCAAGGTCGAGTATGGCAATACTCTGCACGACCTCTACGGGGTCGATCCGGCGGTGGCCGACGAGCTGCCCGACGAAGTCTTTGGCGAAGGTTATCTCAATTCGCTTTCACCGCTCCAGTCAGAGCAGTATCTCTCCATCGCCAACGAGGTGCTGGATCGCATCCTCGCTCCAGAGGACGCGCCGCCGACGGCAGTGCAAAAGCGCCTCTTCGGTGAAACACCGGCCCCCGGATCCGATCTCCGCGCCACGGCGGAAAAAGTCGCCCGCTCACTGGCCCGGAACGCCTATCGCCGACCGCCGACCGGGGATGAAATAGATGTTTTGTTAGGCGTCTTCGATCTGGGACGCGAAAACCAACTGGCCTACCCGGCGGCGCTTCGCTTGATGATGAAGGCGGTCCTCGTTTCACCCCAGTTTCTCTACATCACCCCGGGCGAGCCGACCGAAGCGGGGCGCACGATCGTCCCTCTCGATGACTATCAATTGGCCTCGCGCTTGTCTTATCTCCTCTGGTCCACGATGCCCGATGCGGAACTCTTTGCCCTCGCCGAGGGCGGCAAACTCCACGACGCCACTGTCCTGAAAGCCCAGGTGCGGCGCTTGCTCGCAGCCCCCCGTTCCCGCGCCTTGTTCGATGGTTTCGGGAGACAATGGCTGGGCCTCGGCGAGTTGGAGGAGAAAACGTTCGACACCGCCAAGTTCCCCCAGATGACGCCCGAATTGCGCTCGGCGATGATAGACGAGGCCCGCCTCTTCTTTGACAGCATCGTGCGGGAGAACCGTAGCGTCGTCCAGTTTGTGGAGAGCGATTACACCTTTCTCAATGGCACCCTCGCCGCTCTCTACGGGCTGGAAAAGACCATCACCGGTCCGGAGATGCGCCGGGTGACCCTGACCGATGCCAATCGCGGCGGCATCCTCGGGATGCCCGCGATCCTCGCGACGACCTCCTTTCCCAATCGCACCAGCCCGGTCAAACGCGGCGTCTGGGTGCTCGAACAAATTCTGGGAGAGCACGTGCCCCCCGCCCCGCCGAACATCCCGGCTCTCGAAAAGCAGGATAAAAAGAAGGTCGCGAACCTGACCCTGAGGCAACGAACAGAGCTGCACGTCACCAACCCGTCTTGCGCCAATTGCCACAAGATCCTCGACCCTATCGGCTTCGGCCTCGAGAACTTCGACGCCATCGGCCGGTGGCGCGTGCAGGACGATACAGGCGGGCCAATCGACGCCGCAGGCGAACTGCCGGGCGGGAAGCGCTTCACCTCCCCGATAGAATTGAAGGCCATCATCGCCGCGCGAAAGGACGACCTCGCCCACAATCTGACGGAAAAACTGCTCGCCTATGCCCTCTGCCGCTCTCTGGAGGGCTATGACGAGATCGTGGTGGATCATCTGATGGAAACCATCGCCAGGGACGACTACCGTATCCAGACTCTGATCAGCGAGATCGTCACCAGCTACCCTTTCACCCAACGCAGCCTCCCGGCACCCGCCGCCGCCAAAACACCATGAGCAGTCATTTCCTGATCGACCGTCGCACCTGCCTCAGAGGCGTCGGTGCCTCCCTCGCCCTGCCGCTTTTCGAGACGATGGGCTGGGCCGGGACCGGCAAGGCGAAGCCGGGCAAACCTCCCGTCCGCCTCGGATTCATGTACATGCCGCACGGGGTCATCATGGACCAGTTCTGGCCCGCGACTCCCGGGAGTTTCCTTTCGACCCCGCCACCGGCCCTGGAGTCGCTGCGGCCCGTTCTCGATCAGTGCCTCATGATGAAAGGCATCTCGGGCGTTCCGATTTCACCCTTCAGCGGTGCCCCGCACGCGCTCGAGTTGTCGACCTGGCTCACGGCCATCCTGCCCGATGCTGCCACCCGGAATCAGATCAACATCGCCATTTCCGCCGACCAGCTCGCGGCGAACTACGTGGGCGGATTGACCTCCCTGCCGTCCCTCGAACTCGCCACGATGCCCCAGACCCACAAGGAGAATCAGGAGGGCCTCCACGAGGGATACTATTCGCATTGCAGTTTCCGCTCGCCCACCCAGGCCGTTCCCGCCGAGACCAATCCCCGCAGCGTCCTCAACCGGCTTTTCGGCAAGACCGATCAACCCGGACAAAACAACCGCGTCGATCCCCTCGACCGGAAGATGCTCGATCTCGTCATCGGCGGAGCGAGGGACCTTCGCAGACGCTTACCGCAGGACGATCAACACAAGCTCGACGAATACCTCGACAGCGTCCGTGCCGTCGAGCGCCGCATCGCCGCCATCGAATCGCGCCAGAAAGAGGCTGCAATGGAAAAGGCCGGCGTCGCGAGCAGCAAGCGCCACGCCTCCGATTCACCGCCCATCGAGATCAAGATCCCCGAGGGCGACAAGCGCAGCGAATACATGCAGGTGATGTGCGACCTCAACGTCCTCGCCTTCCAGACCGACACCACCCGCGTCAGCACCTACATCGGCTCCACCCCGAACGGCGTCTCCTACCCCGAACTCGGATTCACCGACGCGCATCACTCACAAACCCACCACAACAACGAGGAAGAGAAAGTCCGCAAAGTCGCCGCGATCACCAAGTTCAACATCGACCAGTTCGCCTACATGGTGAAGAAGATGCACAGCCTGCGCGAAGGCGACGGCACCCTCCTCGACAACTGCATCATGATGTGGGGCTCCGGCCTCGA
>JBDNIL010000274.1:0-13916 GCA_041688355.1 Verrucomicrobiales bacterium
CCGCCACCACCAGCCAACAGAACGCCACAGCCGTCCAGCACGTTCGCGCGCTGTCCTTGCTCGTCGTCGAAGATCATGAAACCACCCGCACCGTGCTGGAGCGCTTGCTCACCAGCAGCGGCCACTCGGTCATCACCGCCTCCACCGTGCATGATGCGCTCGCAGCCTACAAAGCCACACGCTTCGATGCCGTCATCAGCGACCTCGGCCTGCCCGACGGCAGCGGCATTGATCTGATGGTGCAGATTCAAAGCATCCGCCCCGTCCCCGCCATCGCCCTGAGCGGCTTCGGCATGGAGGATGACCTGCAACGCTCGAAGGCAGCGGGCTTCTTCGCCCACCTCGTGAAGCCCGTGAAGGTGGATCAGATCAGGCAGTTGCTGACTCAAATTCCAGACCACGTCGGGCATCACGACAACGCATGCCCCCCCCTTGAATAGGGAACCCCACGCCTCCATCCCCATGACTGACGACCCCACGGGTATCCAACAAATCATCCACCAGCATGTGCATGATGTGAGAAACTCGATCAACAGCCTCGACCTCCAAGCCGTGTTGCTTGAAGATCTAGGAACCGACCGCGAGGTGGCTGCGACTCTGAAGGGGATGCGCGCTGAGTTCACTCAATTGGAGGCGACAGTGAAGGCGTTGCAGTCCAAATTTGCCGAGCCGCAACCAGGCACGCTCCCGGCTGATGATTTGACGCAGTTGAGGAAGTCACAAATCGCCCCAGTGGGAGGACGCGGAGAAGTAGAAACACGGGGAATAAGACCCAGGCCCCCAACCCCACAACGAGGCGCCGTGGACCTCGCCAGCATCACGGCACCTGAGACCGTTCTGATCATCGATGATCAAGCTCAGAATCTACAGATCATCGGCACCGTGCTCACGATCGTCGGATATGAAGTCATCCACGCGAGCAGCGGAGAAGCAGCGTTTGCACTTCTTGCCGCAAGCACGCCCGACCTCATCCTCCTCGACATGCACATGCCGGGGATGAACGGCATTGAAGTGTGCAGAAAACTCAAGGCAAAGGCGTGCTGGGCGGACATACCGATCATTTTCCTTTCTGCTGCGGACGATAAAAATCTCATCGTCGCAGCGCTCGAATGCGGCGGCGTGGACTACGTCACCAAGCCCTTCAACAAAGCCGAACTGCTCTCCCGCGTGCGCACCCATCTAGCCTTGAAGCGAGCGCGTGAGCAGTTGCGTGACCTCGCCGAGGAAAAGGACGAACTGCTCGGTCTACTCACGCACGACCTCGGGAATGATCTCGCGGGCCTTCACTTGAACGCGATCGTTCTGGAGAAGCAGCTCGGGAACATCCCCCCACACTGCGCAGCCTCCCTCAGCAACATCGTGCGCTCGGTTGAAGTCATCACTGCGTTTGTGCAGGAGTTCCTCGCCAATCAAGCCGCCGAGCGCATCCAGGTTCAACTCGAACCGCTCGACATCCGGGTCATTCTCAAGGAGGTGGTGGAGCGGCACGCCATCCTCGCCGAGGCCAAGAAAATAACCCTGGTCGCCGAGCTTCCCGATTACCCGTTTTATGCACACGCGGATCAGGAGGGACTCCCGCGCGTGCTCGACAACCTGCTGTCCAACGCCGTCAAGTTTTCTCCCATTGGCAGTAGCGTGACGATCATCGCCGGCGTCGGCCCGCTGGAATGGACACACTTCTCCGTCCGCGATGAAGGCCCCGGATTCACTGCCGAAGATCAGGAGAAAATGTTCCGCCGCTATGGCCGCCTCAGCGCCAAACCAACTGCTGGCGAGCACTCCACGGGGCTTGGTTTGTCTATCGTCAAGCGACTGGTGGAGACAATGAAGGGCCGCATCATCGTGGAGAGCAAGGCCGGAGAAGGAGCTTGCATCACTGTGACATTGCCCGCGGCATTGATGGCGGGTGAGCCTTCGCATTTCTCGTCGACCTAGGAGAAGAGGTGATCAGAGCCCGGGGCGACTCTGCTGCCCCATGCTGTGACCAAGCGCTCGCCGTTGCGTCACGTCCAGCCGCAGAGATCTCCTGATTCAACTCGGGAAAGTCAACGGTGAGCTCCGCGGCAACGATGCCCCCCTCCGACTCCGGGCCTTCGGCGGGAAGGGAGTTGAAGGGTTGAAAAACGAAACCCGGGGCGAGACGATCAACGTGGGTGTGGGTGCGGAAGACAGGTGGGGCGCATCGCCGGGGCGTCCGCGTTTGGCTTGCGAGGTTTCAAGAGGCCGGCTAACGCGGAAGCCGAAGCGAAGGTTCTCGCATCCTTCGTGCCTTTCAAGAAGCCAGGCCCGTCCCACGCGTCGCGACTTCCTCGAGGAGATCGAGGATGGCGGGAATGTCGATGGGTTTGGTGAGGAATGTGTCCGCCCCGAGATTGCGGAATTGCGACGCGCCGTCTCCCATCGCGTCGGCGGTGAGCATGGCGATGAAAGTACCGTCGAGCGCAGGATCGCGACGCAGTTGGACGAGGACCTTGTCTCCGTTAAGATCGGGCAGATGCACGTCGAGAAAGATCATCTCGGGTCGCAGCTCGATGGCCTTGGCGATGCCCTCGTGTCCGGTCTCGGCGGAGGCGAGTTCCCAGTGGGCGCTCTCTTTGACGACCTCGCGGATGAGTCGGAGATTGAGCGGGTTGTCCTCGATGTAGAGGAGGCATTTTTTCCTCCCGGGTTTGTCGGGGAGCCGGCGATGCTGCGTCGCGGTCGTCGTCTCGAGTGCGACCGTTTCACCGGAGACCGTGCCGTCGATGGCGAGGGGCAGTCGGATCGAAAAACGGCTGCCAAGGCCGGGGCTGCTGGAGACCTCGATGCGGGTGCCCATGAGTTCGGCGAGACTCTGCGAAAGGGCGAGACCGATTCCAGTACCGACGGATTTGGTGTCGTCGGCGCCGAGACGATCAAAGGGGGTGAAGAGTCCTTTCAATTGTTCCGGGGTCAAGCCGGGGCCGGTGTCCTCGATGACGATGTCGAGAAAGTCGTCATCGAGGGCGGTGCATCGCACTTTCACGGTTCCGTCGATACGATTGAACTTGATGGCGTTGGCGACGAGATTGAGAAGGATCTGTTTGAGACGTTGCTGGTCGGCGAGGACGACGAGGTCGACCGGGAGGATGGGTCCGAGGTCGAGCTGGATGCGATTCTCGAGAGCGAGGGGACGGGCGTAGGCCCCGATTTCATCCACGATGGAGCGCATCGAGACCTGCTCGATGGAGCAGCAGAGTTTGCCGGCCTCGATCCGGGCGAGGTCGAGGACCTCGTTGATGAGATCGAGGAGATGTTTGCCGGCCCGCTGGATGAAGATGAGTTTCTCGGACTGGGCGGGATCGACCTCGGCGCGGACGAGGAGTTGGCTGAAGCCGAGAATGGCATTGAGCGGGGTGCGCAGCTCGTGGCTCATTCGCGAGAGGAACTCGCTCTTTGCGAGGTTGGCCCGCTGCGCCTCGTCGCGTGAATCGCGGAGGCGTTTCTCAAAGCGTTTCCGCGAACTGATGTCGCGCAGGCTCACGGTGAAGATCGTCTTCTCTCCCGATTCGATGGGGGAGAGAGTCAACTCGACCGGGAAGAGGTTGCCGTCGGCGCGCAGTCCGGTCAATTCGTTGCGGCGTCCGATGAGAGGGCTGGCCGCGATATCGTCGAAAAGACGACCGCTTTCCGATTCGCCGTAGGCGCCGTGGAAGTCCCTGAAAAGGTCTGCGATCTTCCTGCCCGTGACGGCGCGTCCGAAGGAACCGAGCATGTTCTCGGCAGCGGGATTGACGCCGAGGATGACGCCACCTCCATCGACAGTGAGGATGCCATCGGGAGAGATATCGAGAATAGTGGAACTCTGCTGGAGGGAGCGTTGCAACTCCGTCTTCATCTCCTGCAATTCGGTGACATCGATGATGATGCCGTCCCAGACGCGGTCTCCGTCCTCACTGTGGATTCCGGAGCCGTCGGCGTTGCGGGCGGGTCGGGATTTGCCGTGGATCCATTTGAATTCGCCTGTCGCGGTGCGGACGCGGCCAAGCCAGTGCCAGGGGGAAAGGTTCGCGACGGCTTCCTTGATCGATTGCTTGTAGGATGCGGAGTCATCGGGATGAATGAGATCGGCGAGGGAGCTGCGGTTCGCGAGGGCCTCCCCGGGAGAGATGCCGTAAAGGTCACGGACACCGTCGCTGACATAGGTGAGGCGGGTTTTCCCCTCCTCGGAGACACCGAATTGATAGACCATACCGGGCACGTTGCCGACGAGGTGGTCGAATCGGGCCATCTGCAGACGGAGCTCGACGGTGCGTGCCTCGACCCGTTCCTCGAGTTCGTTGCGCGAGGCAAGGAGAGCCAGTTCGGCGTCTTTCTGACGGGTGATGTCGTTGACGGTGCCTTCGAAAAAAAGTATCTCGCCTTCCTGATTGCGGATGACGCGGGCCGATTCGGAAATCCAGAGCGCGCTCCCGTCGCGGCGGCAGACTTTCGATTCGAATCCGATGATCGCATCGGTCTTCGAAACGGTCTCGACGAAAGCCTCGCGGCGCCCCCGTTCCACGTAGAGTTGGCGGGCGGTAAAATTCGAATGGGTGATGAGGTCATCGACACTCTCATATCCATACATTCGGGCGAGTGAGAGATTCGCCCGCAGGTAGTTGCCGAGGAGCGTGGTCTGGTAGAAGCCCTCGATCGCATTCTCGTAGAAATTCCGATAGTGCCCGGAGGCCGCGTCGCTCGATCGCGGGAGGGTGCAGTTCGAGAGTTCCCCGAGGCGGAGTTTGTCGCGAAGGCTGTCGCCGATCGCCCGGGCAAAATGGAAGAGGGTTTCGCCCTCTTTGCGAGTCCAGCTCGCGGTTTTTGTCCCGCGCAGGACGAGGATGCCGGGCATGGTTCTGTCTCCCGAAAGGGGAATCATGGCGTGGTCTACGGAGACCCTCGAAGTTCCG
This sequence comes from Verrucomicrobiales bacterium, assembly GCA_041688355.1. Lineage (GTDB taxonomy): Bacteria > Verrucomicrobiota > Verrucomicrobiia > Verrucomicrobiales > DEV007 > Arctic95D-9. Next base: position 4,911 of record JBDNIL010000274.1, read on the forward strand.
TCGGCGAGGACGGATTCGAAGAAGGGTTGTGGCAGCACCGTCTCGCCCGGGTCGTTTTCGCAATCACCGAAACCGTGCCAGTCACCTTCGCCGTCGAGAAAGCGCAGCTCGCAGAGTTCGGCAGAGACGGAAATTCTGACGAGAGCCCAGAGGGGCGCAAAAGCATTCCGGGAAAGGCCTCCGAACGCTTCTCCGGGAATCCTGGAGAGGGCTTGCGCGCAGACTGGACTATGGAGCGAGTGCATCATAAGCAATTCAAAATATTATTGTAAACATAAATTTTACAGCCGTATTTTCTGCTTGCCACTCCCTTGAACTCGCTGCAACGGCGCTAGGGTTTTCTGCATAAACGAGTTGCAAGGCTAAAATTCTTTTGGAAAGAAAGCCGTAAAGAATTCCAAGGCTTCGAAAGCGTTCGAAAACTTCGTTCAAAGCGAGTTTGGCGGATCAAGATCCGGGGTTTCCTGAAATCCCCGGAGAACTGTCAATTCGCCCTCGCGGGCGAGGGACCGGAGAGTGTTGGCTCAATGGGGCGATCCGCTTTGAGCTTGTGCCTCTTCCACATGAAGGGCACCCACTTGTGGCCGGGGAAACGATTCGGCATGGAGTCGTGAATGCCGAAATTTTCCGGGTAGCGTCCCTTCGGTATGTAGTTGGTGCCTAAGAGAATGCCCCCGAAGGGCAGCAGTCCCGCGAATTTTTCCGAACTGCGGTGCACTGCGTGAAAGGGCCACCAACGCCGCCGATGGAAGAGGCGATGGGTCCAGCCGGTCAGATCCACCACGGAGATAGATCTCCACAGCCTGCAACCAGAGCGGCTGCGATGCGATGGGACCGAAGCCGTCGTAAGTTCGCAGTTGCAACCCTTCCACCGTCGCCGCCTTCGCGATCACGAGGAGACCGAGCGGCAGGATCAAGGCATGCTTCACCAATGGTTTGGTGGCGAAAGGCGTCGCGACCCAGCAGACCAGACCCATGAGCCAGCCGCAGCGGAAGACCGGCTCCTTCCCTGCCCTGTCCAACAAACCGATGAGACCCCCGAAGATGGTTTTTCCCTGAGCGATGCCAGAGTTGACGGGTGCGGGCCGGGTGGTTACAAAAAAGGCGCCGAATCCCGGCATCTCAATCCCTGCAACCCTCGGACGCCCTCCGACCTTGGGCCTTCGGGGGAGGGCTGCGGAAGGGCTGCGGAAATGGTTTCGTGGCAACAACAGACGTCCTCTTCTCATCCGAACAGCGTAGCCCTCTCAATGAAAACGCTCTCGCTCGCCCTTGTTGCTCTCATGCCTGTCATCCTCGGCCTCTCATCAGCCTCTACATTGTCCGGGAATGAAGAAAATCCCGGGGCGTGGCGGGGACAAAGCGTGGCCGAGTTCGATCCGGAGCAAAAAGAAGACCTCGGATGGCAGATCGTGAATGACGGTGTCATGGGTGGGCTTTCACAGGGTAAAGTCGAGATTTCGGATGAAGGGATCATGAAGTTTTCCGGCACCCTCTCGCTGGAAAATAACGGAGGCTTCTCACTGGTGGAAACAGGGGAACTCGATCTTAATCTCAGCAACGATCTGGGTATGCTGCTGCTTGTGAAGGGAGACGGCAGGGAATACCAGATCCGGGTGAAATCCGACGCTGTCTTCCGGGGCATGCCGGTCTCCTTTTCCGGGACGTTCCCGACGAAGGCAGGCGAGTGGCAACAGGTCAAAGTTCCGTTCTCGGAATTCAAAGGCGGATGGCGCGGCCGGGATTTGCCTGATGAAAAACTCAACCCGGCTGCGATCGGACGGATCGGTCTTCTCCTCGGTGATAAGAAACAAGGCCCCTTTGCACTGGAGGTGGATTGGATTCGCACCTACGGAAAAGGTCAGGGTGAGTTCACGGAGGAGACAAAGAAGGCACCCCCGGAGAGTGCCGAAGCCGACGGCCCGAAATCGCTCATCGCAACAGCGGTTGCGGACGGTCGCTTCACCACCTTCAAGGCCGCGCTCGATGCCGCCAGGCTCACTACCTTTTTCCAGTGGGACAACAAGCTGACTGTTTTCGCGCCGACTGACGAAGCCTTCGCGAAGCTGCCGGAAGGAACGGTCGAAGATCTTCTCAAGCCGGAAAACAAGGATCGCCTCGTCGCGATTCTCTCCCACCACGTTCATCCCGGCTCAATGAGTCTCGCCGAAGCGCTTGTTGCGGGCGACGTGAAGACCATCGAAGGCACACCGCTCACGGTCGCATTCGCTGAAGGGCGGGTCACCGTGAATGGCGCGACCTTGCTGAATGCCGACATCGAATGCTCCGATGGCACGATCCATGTCATCGACACGGTCCTCATCCCCGAACCGAAGCGGAAGACGCTCCTCACCACCGCAACGGGAGCCGGAACTTTCGGAACTCTTTTAGCCGCCGTCAAAGCGGCAGGCCTCGACTCTGCGCTCGATGGGAAAGACGAACTTACCGTCTTCGCTCCGACCGATGATGCGTTTGCAGCGCTTCCCGAAGGAACTGTCGAGAACCTCCTCAAGAAGGAAAACCGCAAGCAACTCGTCGAGCTTCTCACCTCTCATGTCGTCTCCGGAAAGGTCTCCGCAGGCGATGCCCTCAACGCGGGAACGGCGAAGTCGCTCAGCGGGTCTGAGCTCAAATTTGCGATCAAAGATGGTCTCTTCACGGTCAACTGCTCTGTCATTCGCTCCGCCGGAATCGATGCAGGAAACGGGACCATTCACGTTCTCAGTTCGGTCATTGGATTTCCTGAAGCCGAATCCTCCTCCACCGGAGAGTGCTGTCGTGAGGGTGCCACGAAGTCATGCGAATCCGGGAAATGCTCAACAAGATAGCCAAAGCCGGTCAGCAGAAAGATCCTGACAGCCGTGCCTGGTTCTACCGCGAGGCGCTTGATCGAGTGATGCAAATGCTTTCGGCACGAAGCTGAAGACGACGACTGACGCGATACGCGCCATGGAGCTTCTGGCGGAATCGAAGTTTGCTCGAGCATTAAGCTCCTTCTGCCCATGCTCCCTCTTCTGCCCGCGTTTTCAATCGAGGCTGCGGAAAGGCGCCCCAACTTCATCGTCTTATTCACGGGTGACCGTGGTCCGCAGGCATCCAAAGGCGATCAAGGTGGTGTCTACGGTGTTCCTGGAAGGCAGAAAGGTGGCACGCTCGCTCGCGGGGTTGGCACCAAGGCTCTAACCCCCCCTTCCTTCCCCGGCCCAAGTGTGACAAGGATGCGGAAGGGATGAAAAGCAAATTCCCAGCAATTTATGCAGGAGAACGACAGACCTTCCGGCGCCCCCTTCGAAGACATTCCAAGTCCGGTCGTTTATCTCGAGAGTCTCTTCGCCTGCCTTGCCGGTTGCTTCCTCTCCCCGTGAGCGGCAAGGCGGATTCTACACCAGAATATCCTTGATCACGTTCGCCCCTTCGACCCCGCTCAGCTTCGCGTCGAGGCCCTGGAATTTGAAAGAGAAGGCCTCGTGCTGAATCCCGAGTTGATGAAGCATGGTGGCGTGGAGGTCATGCACGGTGGTGATATTTTCCACCGCCGCGTAGCCGAGTTCGTCGGTCGAGCCATAGACCTGGCCGCCCCTGATGCCCGCACCGGCCATCCAGACGGTCATCGCCTTGTTGTGATGATCGCGGCCGCTCCCGCCCTGGGACATGGGGGTGCGGCCGAACTCTCCGGCCCAGACGATGAGGGTGTCGTCGAGCATGCCGCGCTGTTTCAGATCGGAGATCAGGGCCATGCAGGCACGGTCGATCTCCTGGGCTTTAAAGGCGACGCCTTCTTTTACGCCGCCGTGGTGATCCCAGTCTTTGTGGTAAAGTTGAATGAAGCGGGTGCCGCGCTCGGCGAGGCGACGGGCGAGGAGACAGTTCGAGGCAAAAGAACCGTCTCCCGGCTGGCAGCCGTAGAGTTCCAGGGTCGAGGCCGCCTCCCCGCTCAGATCCATCAAATTCGGAACGCTCGCCTGCATTTGAAAGGCCATCTCGTATTGCACGATGCGCGTGGCGATTTCAGGATCGACGACAAGCGCATCCCGCTGCCGGTTGAGCGAATTGATCGCGGCAATATCGCCCCCCTGACGATCACGGGTGATACCGGGAGGGTTGTTGAGATAAAGAACCGGATCCCCCTTTGCCCGAAGTTGCACGCCCTGATATTTTGAGGGCAGAAACCCGCTGCTCCACTGCCGCGCGGCGATGGGCTGATTCTGCCCGCCTTTGCCGAGGGAGGTGAGCACCACAAAACCGGGGAGATCCTCCGACTCGCTGCCGAGGCCATAGGTGACCCACGCGCCCATGCTGGGCCGCCCCGCGATCTGCGAGCCGGTGTTCATGAACATGTGGGCCGGGTCGTGATTGATCGCGTCCGTCGTCATCGAGCGGATCAGACAAATGTCATCGAGGACCGAACCGATCTTTGGAAAGAGCGCGCAGATTTCGGTCTGATTTTTCCCGAATTTGGCAAAGGGGTGCTGTGGTCCGAAGCAGGTGAGTTTCGCTCCCTGCAACTGGGCGAGCTGCTGGCCTTTGGTGAAGCTCTCGGGCATGGGCTGGCCATCCATCTCGGTGAGTTTCGGTTTCGGATCAAAGGTCTCGAGATGCGAAGGTCCCCCGGCCATCGTGAGCCAGATGACACGTTTCGCCTTTTGCGGCAGTGGCAGGGTTTTCAAAACACCGGAGGGAGACGCGGCTTTGGAAAAGGAAGGCGGGATCAGCGAAGCGAGCGCGACACCCCCGAGCCCCTGTGAGGTGCGGGAGAGGAAGGCGCGGCGATGGAGGTGGGAAACGGCGGTCATGGTCTTGAAAAGGCGGAGTTGGTGATCATGTCAGGATTTCGCCAAGGACTTTGCCCCCTTCGACGCCGGTGAGTTTTGCGTCGAGGCCTTGAAACTTAAACGAGAAGGCGTCGTGCTGAATACCGAGCTGGTGCAGCATCGTGGCGTGAAGGTCGTGGACCGTGGAGACATTTTCCACCGCCGCGTAGCCGAGATCATCGGTCGAGCCATAGACCTGACCACCCCGGACACCGGCACCGGCGAGCCAGATGGTCATGGCTTTGTTATGATGATCGCGGCCGACCGGTCCTTTGTTGCCCTGCATCATCGGAGTGCGGCCGAACTCTCCGGCCCAGACGATAAGGGTGTCTTCGAACATGCCGCGCTCTTTCAGGTCTTTGATCAGGGCGGCGCAGGCGCGGTCGACTTCCTTCGCCCGAAGCGGCAGTTCCTCCCGCAGCAAACTGTGGTGGTCCCAGTCGCGATGATAGAGCTGAATGAAACGGGTGCCGCGTTCGGCAAGGCGACGGGCGAGGAGGCAGTTCGAGGCAAAGGACCCGTCTCCCGGTTCGCAGCCGTAGAGGTCGAGTGTCTTTGCGTTTTCACCGCTCACATCGACGAGCTCGGGGACGCTGGCCTGCATTTGAAAAGCCATCTCGTACTGGGCGATGCGGGTGGCGATTTCGGGATCATGGACGAGAGCATCACGCCGCCGGTTGAGGGCGTTGATCGCCTCGACATCACCTCCCTGACGATCACTCGTGACGCCGGGCGGGTTGTTGAGATAGAGCACCGGATCCCCTTTGGAGCGAAGCTGCACGCCCTGGTATTTTGAGGGCAGAAAACCGCTGCTCCACTGCCGGGCGGAGACGGGCTGCGGTGAGCGACCTTTGCCGGTGGACATGAGGACCACAAATCCGGGCAAGTTCTCCGCCACGCTGCCGAGTCCGTAGGTGATCCATGAGCCCATGCTGGGGCGCCCCGCGATTTGCGTGCCCGTGTTCATGAACATGTGCGCCGGATCATGATTGATCGCGTCCGTGGTCATGGATTTCACAAGGCAAATGTCATCCGCGACAGAACCGAGCTGCGGCAGCAGTTCCGAAAGTTCCGTCCGGTTTTTGCCGAACCTCTGAAACTTGAACTGCGGGCCCTGACAGATCAACTTCGCTCCCTGCAGTTGCGCGAGCTGCTGGCCTTTGGTGAAGCTCTCGGGCATGGGCTGGCCGTCCATTTCCGCGAGCTTCGGTTTGTGATCGAAGAGCTCCAACTGCGACGGACCGCCCGCCATCGAGAGCCAGATGACCCGTTTCGCCTTTGGCGGCAGGGGCAGCTCACCGAGAACACCGGAGGACGCGCCTCTGGCGAGGGGAGGCCCCAGAAGTGACGCGAGCGCCACACTCCCGAGCCCCTGCGAGGTGCGGGAGAGAAATGCGCGTCGGGAGACTTCCGTGTCAGTGAAGAGCCGCATGGGTCAGGCGCGGGTGATGGTTTCGTGAAGATTCAGGAGAACGCGGGCGACGTGTGTCCACGCGGCAAGCTCGGCTGTATCGAGGGAATCCGGCACCGGCGCGAGACCGACCTTGAGCAGTTCACCGGCGGCCCGGGTGTCGGCCCGGTAGGCGGCGAGTCGCTCGTTGACGAGGGCGGTGAGGGTTTTGCTTTCCTCCGCGTCCGGGTTGCGCTGCAGAGCCCGCTGCCAGGCCCAGGCGAGACGCTCATCGGTGCTGCCCTTGCATTCGGAAAGGATCTGCGCGGCAAACGAGCGGGCCGCTTCCACGTAAGTCGGATCATTCAAGAGCACGAGCGCCTGTTGCGGGATGTTGGAGAGGTTGCGCTCGGCGGCACATTCCTCACGACTCGGCGCGTCGAAGGCGACCATCGAAGGATGCAGGAAACTGCGCTGCCACCAGGTGTAGATGCCACGTCTGTATTGCGACTCGCCCGTGTCCGCAGGGTAGATGCGGGTGGGAAAATTGAGGTTTTCCCAGTAGCCCTCCGGCTGGTAGGGTTTCACACTCGGTCCTCCTATCTTCGGCACGAGCAGCCCCGCGATGGAGAGGGCATTGTCGCGCACGAGCTCTGCCTCGAGGCGGAAAGGACTTTGCCGGGCGAGTTCCCGATTGTAGGGATCGGCGGCAATCAGCTCAGGGGTCGCGAGAGAGGTCTGACGGTAGGTCGCACTCGTGACGATGGTGCGAACGAGGTGCCGCATGTCCCAGCCGCTGTCCATGAACTCGCACGCGAGCCAGTCGAGCAGGGCGGGATTCGGCGGCGTCTCGCCCTGGGCTCCGAGATCGTCGAGCACCTTGCTGAGCCCGGTGCCGAAAAACTGCTTCCAGATACGGTTCACCACGGTACGGGCGGTGAGCGGGTTGTCTTTCGTCACGAGCCATTGCGCGAGGTCGAGACGCGTCAACTCCCGGCCCTCGATCTTCGGTTGCGGGAGGTAATGCGGCAGCGCCGGCTTCACTTCCTCGCCGGTTTCGTTCATCCAGTCGCCGCGGGGGAGTATCCGCACGGTGCGCTTCTGCGGGGTGCTGACGGTCACGAGACACTTGGCGAGCGGCCCGTAAAAGGCGTCCCGCTCTTTCTGGGCGGATGCCAGCACATCCCGCTCGGCCTTGAATTGATCAAAGGTGGCGAGGAAATAATCCGTGACCTGCTGTTTCTGCTTCGCGTTGCGCTTCTCCACCGCTTGCTTGAGGAGATCCCGAACCTGCTGCGCGTTCTTAAGCGCCGCTTCGGAGGCACCTGATTCCTTCTTCAACTCGGCCAGCTCCACCTTTGCCGCGACCACATCAGCCTCCCAGGCCTTTTGCTCGGCATCGATCTGCGGCTGCACCGCGGCCAGCGCCTTTTTCGATTCCGCGAGTGATCCGTCAAGCTTCGCGAGCTGTGCTTCCTCCTCCGGAGTGCCCACCACCATGCCGTCACCGCGCGAACCGAGGATAGGTTCCTGAATGTCCGCAAAAAACGCTCCCAGCGAAAAAAAGTCGCGTTGCGAAAAGGGATCGAACTTGTGATCGTGGCACTGCGCGCAGCCGGTGGTCTGCCCCATCCACGCCGCCCCGACCGCCCGCACGCGGTCGGTGAGCATGCGCTGTTCGTAGTCCTTCGCCTGCGCACCGCCCTCCTGTGTCGTGAGGAGAAGACGGTTGAACGCGGAACCGACGCGAGTCTCCTGATTTGCTCCCTCGACGAGGTCCCCGGCAAGTTGCTCGATCGTAAAACGGTCGAATGGTTTGTTGCTGTTGAAACTGTTAATGACCCAGTCGCGATACGGCCACACGATATGCGGGTTGTCACTGTGGTAGCCTATCGTATCGGCAAAACGTACCACATCGAGCCAGCCGATCGCCATGCGTTCGCCGTAGTGGGGACTTTTCAGGACCTGATCGACGAGCTTTGTGTAGGCATCCGGTGCGGTGTCGTTGACGAAGGCGGTCACCTCCGCAGGCTTGGGAGGGAGCCCTAACAGATCCATGTAGAGGCGGCGAATGAGGGTGCGCCGGTCCGCCTCCGGGGACGGCTTCAAACCCTTTTCCGCGAGTCGCTTTTGCACGAGGACATCCACGCCGTTCGTGCCTGCGGGAATCGCCGCTTTGACCGGTCTTTCATAAGACCAGTGCTGCTGATACTCCGCGCCCTGGGCGACCCAGCGTTTCAGGATTTCTTTTTGAGTGTCCGTGAGCTTTTTGTGCGAGTCCGGCGGAGGCATCAGGTCGTCTTCTTCGTCAGTGAAGAGGCGTGCAACGAGTTCACTTTCATCCGGCTTGCCGGGGACAAAGGCTTCCTTGAGAAGCGCTTCGTCGCGCACATCGAGCCTCAGTTTTGCCTTGCGATGACCGGCATCGTTCCCGTGACAGAAAAAGCAATTGTCCGATAGGATCGGGCGCACATCGCGGTTGAACTCGATTTTCTCAGGTAAGGGCGGCTCGACCGCCGAAACGACGGAGGCGAAAGCAAGAGCCGGGAGAATGAGGGCGTTTTTCATGGGCGGGGATGTCCTGGCGACTATTCGGATGGAATCACTCGAACACTCCAACATAATAACTCCCTCGATGGACCATTTTTTACGAAAACAGTCATGGCGCGTTCGCGTTGGGTAACGGGTCGCTGAACCCCCGCCTTCCCCGGCCCGAGGGTGGCAAGGAGGCGGAATGCTTGAAAAAGCAAACTCCTGCTATTCCGCCTTCCGCCTTCCGCCTTCCGCCTTCCGCCTTCCGCCTTC
>JBDNIL010000275.1:0-5040 GCA_041688355.1 Verrucomicrobiales bacterium
AGTCGTCGCAAATGGGCAGCCCGGGAAAAACTCACCGGCGAGGATGCCTCGTCCGAGCAGCTCGTTCTTGATCTCCCGCGACGGATCGGTCGCCTCGAGGAGGCGCGAGCCGCGCACGCCCGGGAGCACGAGGACGAGACAACGAAGACGAGGATCGGAGCTACCGATTTTTTCCTCAAAGACCGTCGCCGCCTCGCGCAGGATCGCATCGAGCGACTCCAGCGGGAGTTCCCGATCGTTCCCCTTTTTGACGGAAAAATAGACACTCCGGGCCGCCAGTGCCGGGGCCATCATCGGGCAGATCGCCTCCACCCGATGGCGTTTTTTGACCTTCTGGAGAGGATACGTCGTCGTCCAGCGCGCGCAATCGGCAACTGCCCCGGCCGACTCGGGATCGAGCCCGGCACGCATGAGACCTTCGCAGTCGAGAGCCTCTTCCACCGCGAGGAGGGGTAGGCCAGACAAGACTGGATCAGCTTGTAATACCGGACACATAATTCACAAGTATTGAATTTACAGTATTTATATAAAATATGCAAGGCGTTTGCGAGACTTTGCCTCGTTGAGGTCTCGCCCCGTCTCGGGAAGAAGAAATGGGTTGGCAGACGGGCGAGCGCCGTGAAAAGGTGAATCATGCACGCAACGGCTCACCTACGGATCTTGCGCCTCGCGGCGTCCCACGCGGGCCTCTTCCTCGCCCTGGGCCTCTCTCTGCGGCTCGTGGCGCAGGAACCGCCATTGCCACCGGCAGCTCCGACCGAGCCCGGGCCTGTCGTCTTCAGTGAGTTCCAAACCGTCACCGCCCTGGAATCGGTGCGAGACTCGATCCGCGCCGCCGACGAGCGTATCGCCGCCCTCGCCGCTGAGGAACAGGTCGCCACGGCGGCGGAGAAAGAACGACTCGATGAGGAGATAAAGGAGCTCGTGGCCCGTCGCGAAGTCCTCCGCAGTGACTTCGAATCCATCGCCACGGGAATCGACCCCGCCGAATACGATCAGGCTGCGAAGGTGGAGTTCGACCTCGCCGATGAGGTCCAGTCCCTCATCCGCCCGATCGTCGACGAGCTGAAGGAGTTCACCAAAAAGCCCCGTGAGATCGAACAATACCGCAGCGAACTCGCGATCTGGCGCAAGCGACTCGGGACGACAGACGCCGCCATCGTGAATCTGGAGCTCCTCCCAGAAGACGTCAGTCCCGAACTCGCCACCGATATCGCGGCGACCCGCCAAAAGTGGGATGAACGCAAACAACAGGCTGAGAATCGCATCCAGGCCCTCAGCTACCAGCTCGAGCAGGCCACGAGCAACCAGCCCTCCCTTTTCAAATCTCTTCGCGAAGGCTTCCAATCTTTTTTCCGCAGTCGCGGTCGCAACCTCTTCTTTTGCCTGATCGCCTTTTTCGGCACGTTTTTTTTCCTTCGCTACATACACGGCCGGGTCAACCGCCTCGCGCCCTGGGTGAAAAAGGGGTCCCGTCCGTTTTACACGCGTGTCGTCGATGTAGGCCTGCACCTCTTTTCCCTGATCGGAGCAGTCGTCGCGGCCATGATCGTGCTCTACGTCGCGGGCGACTGGGTGCTCCTCGGTCTCGCGATCATCATCATCCTGGGGCTCGCCCTCGCCGCGAAGAACGGACTACCGAAGTTCTACGCCCACGGGCGCATCCTCATGAATCTCGGTGAAGTGCGCGAGGGCGAAAGGGTCGTCTATGCCGGGATCCCATGGAGGGTGGAGAGGCTCAGCTTTTTCTCCATTTTGAAAAACGAGCAACTCCGCGGCGGAGTGATCCGACTGCCCGTGCGGCGCCTCGATGGTCTCGTCTCCCGCGCCATCAGCAAGGGCGGCGAGCCCTGGTTCCCGTGCGAAGAGGGCGACTGGATCGAGCTGCCGGATGAGGGGCGGGGTAAAGTCGTCCTGCAGACACCCGAGTTCGTCCAGCTCGTCAAACTGGGCGGGGCCCGCATCACCATTCCCACAGCCGAGTTCCTCCTCAAGTCCCCGCTGAATCTCTCGCACAATTTCCGCCTCTCGACCCGCTTCGGGATCGATTACAAACATATCGCCACGAGCACCACCGCGATCCCCGAAACTCTCTGGGCCCATCTCACCCGCGAGATGTCCGCTCTCATTGAAAAACGCGAAAAGCTCATCAGTCTCAAAGTCGAGTTCGCTGAGGCCTCGAGTTCCTCGCTCGACTACGCCATCATCGCGGACTTCGACGGATCGCTCGCGCACCGCTATGAGTTCCTCGTCCGCGCCCTGCATCGGCTCGCCGTCGATTGCAGCCTCGCTAATCACTGGGAAATTCCCTTTACCCAGATTACTCTCCACAATGCCTATCCCTCGACGACACCCCCATCCTATGATCTGCCCGCGCCCAAAGCAAAGCTCCCCTAAGCTCCCCCGACACGACCTGACCCTCTTGCCCCGCTGACCCGACCCTCTTTTCTTCGGACGATGGATTCCCCCGCCCCGCGCAAACGACGCCGCTGGCTCCTCAAGGCCGCCCTCCAGGCCGAAAAAGGGTATGACGCCTTTCACCGCTTCCTCGCCCGCATCACCGGGCGACTCGGCAAACCCATGGCCGCCGAGATCTACTACGCGATCCGCCATCCCGAAGCCGTCTCGGTAAAAGGCCGCGTCCTCCTCGCGAGAAAGTGGCGACACCCCCATATCAATGATCACCCCCTCGTCAATTTTTTCCAGATTCTGCTGCGCTGGGCCACGCCCGAGCGGCCCTACTCACTCGTCCGCGTTAGCGCGGGCGGCGCCCCGGTAGAGGAGCGGGCGGATCGCGAGGGATACTTCGAGATCGACCTGCCCGATGCCGAGGTCCATGGCAGCGAGGTCTACATCGAGCTGCCCGAGTCCGAGGCCTCGACGCCCTCGCACTGGGAGATCACTGGCTCCGGTGACGGCGTGCACTGCGTCATCATCAGTGACATCGACGACACCGTCCTCGTCACCCACGTGGCGAAGATCCTGCGTATGCTCGCGACGACATTCTTCGGAAACGCGCTCACCCGCCAGCTTTTCCCCGGCTCCGTGGCTCTTTACGAAGCCCTCCGCCGGGGGCCCGATGCCGCCGCCGACCATAACAACGCGATCGCCTACGTGACGAGTTCGCCCTTCAACCTGCATGGGCTTCTTTACCTGATCTTCAAAGAAAACGAGCTCCCTCCCGGCGCCTTTTTCATGACCGCCTGGGGTCTCAACGAGGACACATGGATCACCCGCAGCCATCGCGATCACAAGCTGGAGTCGATCCGCCAGGTGCTGGGCTGGTATCCCGACACCCCCGTGATTCTCATCGGCGACAGCGGTCAGTACGATACCTCGATCTACATCGAGACAGCCCTCGCTCACCCCGGAGTGATTTCGCAGATCCTCATTCGCGACGTGAGCAACGAAGACCGCATCGAAATGCTCCAGTCCGAGGTCGAAAAACTGGGAGACTCGGGAACGCGCTTCTCCTTTTTCAAAGACTCAGCCGAGGCGGCCGCGACCCTCGAGGCCGCCGGTTGGATCTCCCCGGCCCAGAGAGCCGAGGTAGATCGCATCGTCCACGAACCACCGCCCTCGCTCATCGACCTCGTCACGCAACGTCCCGCCCGTGAAACCTCGACCCGCCCGAAGCCGGCCCCGTGACGTAACCTCCCGGTGGAAAACCCGGCCCCGCTCACCTCCTCCGCCCGCGCCCGCGGCGCTCTCTATGGACTAGCCATCGGCGACGCCCTCGCCATGCCCGTACACTGGTACTACGACCGCGCTGCGCTGCACCGGGACTACGGGCTCGTCGACCACTACCTCGCCCCGAAAAATCCGCACCCCGGCAGCATCCTCTGGCGGTCCAGCTACTCACCGCTCAATGAGCGAGGCGAGATCCTCCACGAACAGGCCGTCTACTGGGGACAGCGCGAGATCCACTACCATCAGTTCCTCGAGGCCGGGGAAAACACCCTGACACTACAACTCGCATCCCTGCTCGAGCGGTCTCTCCTAGAAAAAGGCGGCTATGATTTCGACGACTACGCCGCCCGATACCTCGACTTCTTCACCACCCCCGGACGCCACCACGACACCTACGTCGAGGAATGTCATCGCGAGTTTTTTCTCAACTACGCCCGCGGTCGCAAGCTCGCCCGCTGCGCGGTCGAGGGCAAGCACATCGGCGGGCTGCCCGGGATCATCCCCATTGCGGTGCACTACGCCGAGGATCCGGTGTCCGCCTGTCGATTCGCGCTCCAACATCTTTCCCTGACCCATCGCGGCCCCGCCATCGCCGGCGCGGCCGGACTGATCCTCGATTTGCTCCTCCCCGTGCTCGAGGGAGCCGACCTCCTCGACGTCATCCGCGGCCGCCACTCGCGTCAGACCAGTCCCTATCTCGGCTTCCCCCTCGAAAAGTGGCTCGAGGAACCCGACGACGACATCATCGGACCGCGTCTCAGCCCGGCCTGCTATCTCACCGACAGCGTTCCGGCGGCGATCTATCTCGCGGCAAAATACCACAATGCTCCGCGCGAGGGGCTCATCGCCAACACGATGCTGGGCGGAGACAACGTCCACCGCGGCGCCGTCCTCGGCGCGCTCCTCGGAGCGGCAAATGGCGAAGAGGCCTGGCCACTAGACTGGCGCGAGGGACTGTTGTGCCCACCTCCCCTACTCGCTCTTTTCGATGAAAAAGTGAAATGAGCTCAGCGATTCGACTCCGTTGGTCGGAATGTCAGGATGACGCGAAATCGATGGTTGAAAGGCTCGTGCTCCAGCCATGGTTCCTGGAACAGGTAAAAGCCCCGCGCTTCGTAAAAGATGACCTCGTCCCGAATGAGCGGCTCCAGCGTCTCGTAGGGCGTCGTATCGATGAACCACTCCATTTGCCGATGGAGGCGACGTTTGACCGAACAGAAACGCGAGATGATGTGATCCTCGAGATCCTGGATATGGGAGAGCACTTCGTTTTTTTTCATGCCGGGCGCGATGCGGAACGCGAAGTCTACGCTCGCCTAAACGAACCGGTCTCAAAAATCCCGACCGACG
>JBDNIL010000276.1:0-12732 GCA_041688355.1 Verrucomicrobiales bacterium
GCGATGTTCATCCTTCGCAACAATCCCGGCTGGAGCCCCCAGTCGATCCGCGCCACGATGGACGACCCGAACGTCAACGACCGCCGCGAGCGTCTCAGCAAGACGACCTCGGTTTACCTGAACTACTGGACCTGCACGATCATGGGCGACCGCCGCGTGCGCTTCGACCGCGACATCTACGGGCACGACAACACCATGTTCCAGAAGTTCGGCCTGCAGACCCAGGCGCTCCCGCCTGCGCCGTTGGCCGCGCCCGCCCAGGCCGCCCGCTGATCAAGCCGCGATCATCCCTGGATTTTTGCCCAGACGGCCATCGCGGTGCGGACGGCGACGACGCACGAGACGAAGAAGCCGACCGTGGCGAGAGCCAGGATCCAGCGCGGGATGCGGCGCGCTCCCGTGAGCTCGGGTCTCGTGCCGAGGTAGAGCAGGGTCGCACCCAGTGCCGGGTTCCCCACCACCGTGAGCGCCTGGGCGAAAGTGATGAGCGTCACCGTGCTGCCGCTCTGGCTGAGTGAGACCATCGCCACGCCCATGCCGGTGAGCAAGGCTACGCTGGTGAGGTGGATGGGCCAGCCGCCGCTGAGTCGGCTGCCTTTTCCGAGACTGTCCGACATCACCGTGCCGCCAATCATCGCGTTTACGAGGAAGGAGCTGAAAGCCGCCGCGACGATGCCGAGGCTGAAGATCACCGTGGCCCACGAGCCGAAGAGCGGCTCGAGCTGGCGGGCGACCTGGTCGACACTCGTCAGTTCGAGCTGATCGGGACGACCGTAAAAGACGCGCATCGAGGTCAGCAGGATCACCACCGTGACCAGTCCGAGCACCGAGATGCTCACGACCGTGTCGGTGAGTCCGCGCTTCGCGTCGGTGATGCCCCAGCCTTTCTCTTTTACGAGATAACTCTGGTAAAAAGCTCCGCCAACGGAAAAGGTCGTTCCGATCAAGGCGAGCAGGGCGATGAGGTCCCCCTGGTTCTTCGGCGTGACGAACTCGAAGGAGCGCGGAGTCAGGTAGACGACGAGAAAGTTGAAAAGAAAAGCGACGACCATCACGCCGATGAGGAATTTCATCAGCTTCTCGACCGACTGGTAGAGCTCGCGCATCAGGTAGAGGATGGCGATGAGGACCCCGTTGAAGAGCAGCAGCATCCACATCTGCCCGGTCGTCCCGACGGCTTTTCCGCCGTTCATCATCTCGATCAGCGGGGAAAGGCCCGCGACCATGGCGATATTGTTACTCGACTGGAATAGCGCCACGACGAGGAAAAGGATGATGCCGACTACCACCGCTAGCGGACGCCCCAGCCTTGCCGCCAGCTCGTCGCAGGCACTGCCCTGATAGCTGACCCCGATGCGGGCGGCCAGCGCGACCATGCCTATCATCATGATCGCCGCCGCGATCACGACGGGGATCCCGAGACTGCCGAATCCCGCCCCCACTTTCGAGCTGGTCAGAATGCTACCCGGTCCAAGTACTACTGCCGCCACCACCATGGCCGGCCCGATTGTTCGCCAAAGATTTT
Source organism: Verrucomicrobiales bacterium (assembly GCA_041688355.1). Lineage (GTDB taxonomy): Bacteria > Verrucomicrobiota > Verrucomicrobiia > Verrucomicrobiales > DEV007 > Arctic95D-9. The sequence goes on from JBDNIL010000276.1 coordinate 1,526, forward strand.
TCACGAGTCCATGCAACCAGATAGAAGCGATCCGTGCGAGACCTTTCATGCGGACTTGACGGAAGTTTATATTTCCTTGTCCACTGCTCCAAAATCCGCTACATCGGGCTCGGCCATGGTATCGATCCACATCAAAGGACTTGTAAAACGCTTCGGCGACGTCGTCGCCCTCAATCATCTCGACCTCGAGATCGCGGCGGGCGAGCTCTTTTTCCTGCTCGGTCCCTCGGGTTGCGGGAAAACGACGCTGCTCCGGGCCATCGCCGGCTTTAACTTGCCCGACGAGGGCACGATCCACTTCGACGGCGACGACGTCACGAAGGTGCCGCCGCACAAGCGGGAAACCGGAATGATGTTCCAAAGTTACGCTCTCTGGCCGCATCTGAACGTCTTCCGGAACGTCGCCTTCGGGCTCGAAGAGCGGCACCTCGCAAAGTCCGAGATCAAGCGCCGCGTCGAAGAGGCCCTCGCCATGGTCAAAATGGAAGGGCTCGGAACCCGCAAGATCAACCAGCTCTCGGGCGGCCAACAGCAGCGCGTCGCTCTCGCCCGGGCTCTCGTGATCCGCCCGCGCTGCCTCCTCCTCGACGAGCCACTCTCCAACCTCGATTCCAAGCTTCGTGTCGAAATGCGCAGCGAGATCCGCCGCATCTGCAAAGAGTTTGGTCTCACCGCGATCTACGTGACCCACGATCAGAAAGAGGCCCTCTCGATGGCGGATCGTATGGCCATCCTCGACGCCGGGAACATCGCCCAGATCGGCACGCCCGAGGAGCTCTACCGCCGACCGCAATCGGCCTTTGTCTCCGGTTTCGTCGGTGAGACCAATCTCATCCCCGGCACTCTCGCCTTTGTCTCGGGCGAGAATTTTTACGTTCGCACCGGGATCGGAGAACTCGCCGGTCGCGTCGTCGCACCGGACTGGCAACCCGCGCCCGATGAACCGGTGATCCTCTCGATCCGGCCCGAATGCCTCTCGATCGACGCCGCTCCGCCCGTGCAGAATGCCATCGCCGGCAGGCTCACCGAGTCCATCTACCTCGGCGAGACCGCCCAGTACGCACTGAAATGCGACGGCCGCGAGGAGGCCCTTCACATTTCCGAGCTGAATCCCCGCCGCGTCATCCGCGACACCGGGGCCCGTTTCTACGCCACTGCCAAGCCCGAAGACATCGTCATCCTCCCCGCTTCCTGATCTTTTCCCCCACTCTTCCGTGGTCCTGCGCCTCTCCATCGTCCTGACCCTGCTCGCCGCCGTCCTCGTGGCTCCCTTCGCCTTTCAGCCCGAGGGAGCAAAAAGGAAACTGCACGGGGCTCCCGGCGATCGACTTGTCATCATCACTCCGCACAACGAGTCCATCCAGTCCGAGTTCGGGCGGGCCTTCGCTGAGCACATGCGCGAAAAATATGGCCGCGAGATCTTCGTCGATTGGCGTCAGCCCGGCGGCACCACAGAGATCGCCCGATTCTTGCGTTCCGAATATTCGTCACGTTTTGAGACCCTCTGGACGAAGGATACCGCCCTGCCTTTCTCCTACGCGATTCGCGACGCCTTCACCAACCCCAAGCTCGATCCACCCGCGACCGAAGAGGGTGCAATCACTGACCGGACAGGGTTGAGCGCAGAGGCAAAAGCGCGGAGCCTCTTCCTCGAGTCGGGCATCGGCGTGGGCATCGACCTCTTTTTCGGCGGCGGGGCCTACGATTTTGAAAGGCAGGCGTCATCCGGCTTCCTCGTCGCACGGGATGCGAGTGGCCGATTCGGCCCGGGGGCTCTTGCGGAGGAAAAGCCCGATTGGTTCCGCGACGCCGTCATGCCCGCCTCGGTCAGCGGCGAACCCTTTCGCGACGCGGAGTTCCGCTGGGTCGGGACGGTCCTCTCCGCCTTCGGGATCTGTTACAACAGCGACGTCATCGCCCGACTCGGGATCACTGAGATCCCGCAGACGTGGACCGCACTCGAAGACCCGCGTCTTTTCGGCCAGATCGCCCTCGCTGATCCCACGAAATCGGGCTCGACGACGAAGGCCTTTGAAATGCTCGTCCAGGAGCGCATCCAGACGATCCAGCGAGAGCGGGGTCTAGCCGAAGAGGACGCTATCGCCGCCGGCTGGGATGACGCGATGCGACTCATCCTGCGGATCAGTGCGAACAGCCGCTACTTCACCGACTCGGCCGCAAAGGTGCCGCGCGATGTCGCGATGGGCGACGCTGCCGTCGGGATGTGTATCGATTTTTACGGACGCACTTTCAACGAACTCTTTCGCGACCCCGCGACCGGCGAATCGAGGGTCCACTTTGTGATGCCGCGCGGTGGAACCTCGATCGGAGCCGACCCCATCGGCATGCTGCGCGGCGCTCCCCAGCCTGAACTCGCGCACCGCTTCATCGAGTTTGTCCTCTCGCCCGAAGGGCAAAAACTCTGGAACTACCGCCCCGGCACCGAGGGTGGCCCCGTGCGCTTTGCCCTGCGTCGCCCGCCCATCCGGAAGGATTTTTACAACGAGGCAAACAAGCCCTCGATGACCGATCCCGAGGTCAATCCCTACGAACTCACGGCCGGCTTCACCTACCATCCCGAATGGACCGGACCGCTCTTCGCCGCGCTGCGTTTTGTGATCCGGGGCGCCTGCATGGACCCGCACGAGGAGCAGCTCGCCGCCTGGGAGGCGCTCATCGCCGCCGGATTGCCCGCCGAGGGCGTCGCCCGTTTTGAAAATGTTGCCCCCATTTCCTACGAGCGTGTCCTCGGCGAGATCGCCCCGGGATTGAAGGGCGCCGACAAAGTCGCCCAGGTCCGCATGGCGCGCGAGCTGGCGGAAACCTATCGCACCCACTACCGCGAGATCGCGAAAGACTACGGCGCAGAAAAATAATCGATCCCCATGTCCCGCTCCCTCGCCATCACGATATACGCTTTCACCGCGATCTTCTTCGCGCTGTTTTTCGTCTTTCCGATCTGGCACACGGTGCAGGAGGCCTTCGTCACGGCCGACGGGAAGATCACTTTTGCCTATTTCACCGAACTCTTCAGAAACCCGATCTATGTCGAGGGCCTCGTGAATTCCTTTTACATGGGGCTTTTCACCACCGCCCTCGCCCTCGTCATCGCCCTGCCTCTCGCCCTCATCAGCAACACCTGGCAGTTCCGGGGAAAGGAGATCCTCAACGCGCTCATCCTCGTGCCGCTCATCCTCCCGCCCTTTGTCGGGGCTCTCGGGGTGCGGCAGTTCCTCGGTCAGGCCGGGGTGCTCAATACCTTCCTCATCGATCTGGGCCTGATGGACGCAACCCTGCCCTTCGACTGGCTCGGGGAGGGGCGCCTCGCCGGCATCGTCCTGATGAACGCGCTCCATCTCTACCCCATCGCCTACCTCAACATCTCGGCCGCCCTCGCGAATCTCGATCCGGCGATGGAGGAAGCCGCCGAGAATCTGGGCTGCCACGGGGTCCGGCGGCTCTTCCGGGTGACTTTTCCGCTCATCATGCCCGGGCTTTTCGCCGGAGCCACGATCATCTTCATCTGGGCCTTCACCGAACTGGGCGTGCCGCTCGTCTTTGATTACGACCGCGTCACCTCGGTGCAGATCTTCGAAGGGCTCAAGGATCTCAGTGGCAATCCTTTCCCCTACGCCCTCGTCGTCGTGATGCTCGTCGCCACGGTGCTTTTCTACTTGGCGGGAAAATGGTTCTTCGGGCGGGACAATTTCTCGGGCTCGGGCCGGGCCTCGACGGGGCGGACTCTTCAGATCGCGTCACCGCTCGTCGGGGCGTGCTGCGCCGGGATTTTCACCCTCGTCACGGCGATCGCGATACTGCCCCATCTCGGCGTCATCCTCCTCTCTCTCTCCAATGACTGGTATGGCACCCTGCTCCCCACCGCCCTCACCGGACAACATTACGAGGACGCCCTCGGGCACCCGCTCACGATCCACTCCATCGCGAATTCGCTGAAATACTCCTCCCTCGCGACCGGGCTCGACATCCTCCTCGGCATCGGCATCGCCTACGTCGTCGTGCGAACCCGTCTGCCCGGACGCCAGCTCCTCGATGCCATGGCAATGCTCCCGCTCGCGGTGCCCGGCCTCGTCCTCGCTTTCGGCTACCTCGCGATGACGCGCGAGGGCAAGCCTTTTGACTTCCTCATCCTCGGCGAAGATCCCATCCTCATCCTCGTGATCGCCTATTCCGTGCGCCGCCTGCCCTTCGTGGTGCGCGCGGCCGCCGCCGGCTTCCAGCAGACCAGCGTCAGTCTCGAAGAAGCCGCGCAGAATCTCGGGAGCACCCCGCTGCGCGCCTTGCGCAAGATCACCCTGCCCCTCATCGCCGCGAACCTCATCGCCGGGGCTCTCCTCGCCTTTTCCTTCGCGATGCTCGAAGTCTCGGACTCCCTCATCCTCGCCGAGCAACAACAGCATTACCCCATCACAAAAGCCATGTATGCCCTGATCTCCTCGCTGGGGACCGGTCCCAATCTCGCCTCGGCCCTCGGTGTCTGGGCGATGATCTTCCTCGCCGTGACCATCACCGGAGCCGGAATCATCCTTGGGCGAAAAATGGGGGCTTTGTTCCGTGTTTAACCGCCCGGAATAAACTCACTCTTTTATAATTATTGACAATTATCATAATTATTACAATATAGACGTGCCGACCTCTTACCCGTCCGGCCTTCTGGAATGATTCATCGACTCGCTTTTCTCGCCCTCGTCTCAGCCGCCTTCACCGCTGAGATCAGCGCCAATGATAAAATCGGCGTGCCGACGACCGGCCCGCTCGCCAGTCCCTGGGACGCCAACGCCTGGGAGTCCGGCAGCGACCGTGTCTTCTGGCGTGCCGGAGCCGAACGATCGAAGTCTCCCGCTCAGGGCAAACCGACCACGCCGACCACGCCGCGCACTGCTGCGTCCCCTTCCCCCGCTGCTTCGGCCGCGCAGGCCCCGGCCAAACCCGACTTTTCCAACAGACAGTCCGAGAAGTAACCCACTCCATGTCGATCGCCCGGTCGGAGATCTCCCGCACGGGCAATGGAACCACAAAGCCTCCGCAGATGACTGCGGAGGCTTTTGTGTTTCCGTAAAGTCAGGTGACAAGTGGCAGCTCACATACACGCACCCTTGCCCCCCGCCCTCCGACGCGCCATGGGGCGGCCTGTAGGTGGGGTCTGTGACCCCGCGTTCGGTGTCCCTCCGAATTGATCATTCGGGGGCCGCGACGCGGTGGTGCGTCCACGTCTACTGCCTGCGACATCCCGACCGGGCACACAATCACGTCCCCTCCAGCGCAGGAAAAGGATTGAGCTGCGAAGCTCAAGCAGCCTACCCTCTCCCATCCCGATGAAACGTTCCCCTCTCCCCGCCTTCCTGCTGCAGTTCGGCTTTGCGATCACCTTTTTTGCAGCCGCCGACTTGATCGCGCAGGATCTGCCGGATGGGCAATTTGCGGTCCAGTCGAATCTCCGGGCCGGCGCCGCCAAAGTGGACATCACCCCGGCAGAGACAACGGGCGTCTGGGTCACGGGTCATCGGCGCGAGGTGCAGGGCGTCCGCGATCCTCTCCGCGCCGGCGTCCTCGTGCTCGACGACGGTGAAACGAAGGCGGCAATCATCACCCTCGACACCATCGGGGCCTGGGAGGAACTCGTAACACCGGTGCGCGAGCAGATCGAAAAGGCGACCGGCATCCCCGCCGCGAACATTCTCATCACCGCCTCCCACAATCACTCGGCCCCCGGGTTTGTCGAAAACATGCGATGGGGAGCGGACCTCATCGCCAAACTCACGGCGACAGCAAAAGAGGCTGCATCGGACCTGCGCCCGGTCTCGGTCGGCTACGGCGAAGACAAAATCTCCTTTGGCATCAACCGCCGGAAAATCATCGACGGTCGCGCTGTTGTAAGCCTGAACCCCGACGGGCCGAATGACCCCAGGGTAAAGGTGCTGCGCTTCGACGACGGTCGCTCCCTCACTCCCGTCGCCGTGCTGATGCACGCCGTCTGCCACCCCTGCTTTTTCACCTGGGGTGACAAGGGAACGATGCCCTACGCGACCGGCTACCCGAAGATGAGCGCCGATTTCCCGGGCGAGGCGCAGACCTTTGTCGAGGCCGTCTATGGCAACGAGACGAGCGCGCTTTTTCTGCAGGGCTGCGCGGGCGACATCCGCCCGAATCTTCCGGGGTTTCCCTACCGCTGCGCCGACGAAGCCGACATCCAGTGGGCGGGACGCGACCTCGGGAGTGCCGTCGTCCGCTCGCTCTCCCGCTCCGTCGTGCGCGAGGAATTGAAGACACGGACCCACCATTACCCCGTCCGCGTCGCCAGCAAGGTAGTGATGCTACCCGGAAAAGAGGCCGACAAGGCGGCCGAACTCATGGCCATGAAGATCGGCCCCTACTTGCTGCTAACGATGCCGGGAGAACCCATGGTCGAGTTCGGCTTCAAGCTGGAAGAGGCCATCGCCGAGCGCGCCATCCCCGTCATCGTGGGATACGCGAACGGCAACATCGGCTACCTCGCGACGGCGGATTCCTATTCGGTCGGCGGATACGAACCCAACCGATCGGTCTTGAAACCCGAGGCCGAGGCGATCATTCTCAGCGAATTGGGGCTGCTCGCCGACAGAGTCGTCGGGGATGTCTTCGAGTCCTTTTCAAAACATCCCAAAGACGTGGAAAAACGGGAAGCCGACGAAGCGGTCGGGGCGAAAGTCGCTCCGGAGCCCCGCCCCGAATCGCCCCGATAGTGGGGGCGGGCGAAAAAGCGGTTTACTTCGGGCGAATCTCGACCATATTCCGCACTCTGGGCGTCACGTTAATCGCCGTCGGTCCTTGGTATCTCACCACTGTTTGGTGAAAAGTCATCGCTCTACCTCTGGGAAACCCGGCTACCTACACCTCATATGTCTAAAGCACTAGCTCCGTTTGAAATCCCCGATCGTCTTGCCAAAGACGAAGCCACCGCCACCGATACCTACGCCAAATTCACGGCGGAGCCTTTTGAAGCGGGATTCGGGCACACCATTGGCAACAGCCTCCGCCGCGTTCTCCTCTCTTCTCTCGAGGGCGCGTCGATCACCTCCGTCCGCATCGCCGGAGCCCAGCACGAGTTCGCATCCCTCCCCGGAGTCGTCGAGGATATCACAGAGATCATCCTCAACCTCAAGCAGATCCGCTTTAAACACTTTGACGATCGCGCCCCCGCGACCCTCTCCCTCACCGTCGACAAAGCCGGTGACGTGACGGCCGGCGACATCCAGGAGATCTCCCAGTACGAGATCGTGAACAAGGATCTCCACATCTGCACCCTCGACCGTGCCACCAAGTTCAACCTCGAGATGGAAGTCCGCGTCGGTCGTGGTTTCAACACCTCCGAGGACAACAAGCATCAGGACATGCCCATCGGCGTGATCCCAATCGACTCGATCTTCTCCCCGGTGCGACGCGTCAAGTACGCCGTCGAGAACACCCGTGTCGGTCAGCGCACCGACTATGACAAGCTCATCATCGAGATCTGGACCGACGGCCGCGTCGAGCCGCACGATGCGCTCCTCCAGGCTTCCGCCATTCTCCGTCACCACCTCGACGTCTTCGTGAACTACGACGACAATGCGATCCTCATCGAAGACCGCCCCGAGACCCAGAGCGAAGAAAACGCCGAGCTCAAGAAACTCCTCAACATGAGTGTCAACGAGATCGAGCTCTCGGTCCGTGCCGCCAACTGTCTCAACAACGCGAACATCACCACGGTGGGTCAGCTCGCGATGAAGAGCGAGGCAGAGATGCTCAAGTACCGCAACTTCGGCAAGAAGTCCCTCAACGAGATCAAAGACAAGCTCCACGAGCTCGGTCTTTCCCTCGGAATGTCGATCGATCCGAGCCTACTCGAGCAGTCCTTCACCTCCTCCCTCCTCGGTGGTGGCGATCGCTCCATGGAAGGCCCCGGCCTCGCCGCCCTCATCGCCCAGAATATTCACGACTGATCAACGACCTCTCCGGATCGCCTGAAAGTGCGGTCCGGGCCCCCTCTCCAACCCGTTATTTCCGATGAGACATAGAAGTAAAACCGTCAAACTCCAGCGCGACAAGGCGCACCGCGAGTCGCTCATGCGCAACCTCGCCGCCAGCCTGATCGAGCACCGCCAGATTACGACGACCCTCGCAAAAGCCAAGGCCCTGCGCCCCTTCGCGGAGTCACTCGTGACCCTCGGCAAGAAGAACACTCTTCACAGCCGTCGTCGTGCCATCACCATTCTCGGCAGCAACCAGCTCGCTCAACGCAGCACCAAGGTGCTCTTCGAAGAGATCGCCCCCGCCAGCGCCGACCGTCAGGGTGGTTACTGCCGCATCATCAAACTCGGCCAGCGCCGTTCGGACTCCGCTCCGATGGCGCTCATCGAGTGGGTTGACGCCTTCGTCACCGCCGGCGAAACCGCTGAAGCCTGAGCTTCGACGCCCGGACGGTAGTCGTTCGGAGCCGACCATTTGAAAAAGCCGCGTCTGGAAACAGACGCGGCTTTTTTGTGGAGAGGCACAGCCGGGCGTCCTCCGATGCATCAAAAAGCTCTGCGTCGGGAGTCATGATCGAAGCGGTGCGGGATGGGCGATCAATAGCTCTTGGCCGCCCAACGCGGGGTCACAGCCCCCACCTACAATCATCGGCTCATTCTGTAGCCGGTCTCTGCGAGGCCGGGTTGAACGATCAGCAGCCCTTGGGCACTCAACGCGCGGGCAGTGGGGAAACCTTGTCGTCTTGTGACTGTTCGGGCCGGTGGAGCGGTGGCTCGAAAGCGCCGTAAAAAACGCCAGAAAGAAGCCAAGTCCAAAGAGGGCGAACCAGCTGCCATGAAACACGTTGAACGCGACTAAAGAAAGCTAAGATCCCCAGTCAGATCGAAGTTCATATCTCCGAAGCTTCGAGAACATCGACGAGGAAGATCGCGCATGATCCTCGATACCAACGCTCTCTCCGCTTGGGCGGATGGAAACCCCGCCTGCCGATCCGCCTTCATCGAAGCTTCCCGATTGGTCGTCCCCGTCGTGCGTTGTAGGTCAGTGTTAGATTGAATATTACTTTCTGACCCCTTCTCTCGAGCATCCCCAACGCAGGAGACCAAGGAAGGGGGCTTGCCAAGCCCCCGGCATTGCGCTCTCACCGCTTCCCATTGGCTTCCCCGTTTCCCTGCTCCCGGCTGTGCACCGGCGGGTGAACGGCGAGGAGGGAAAGATAGGGAAATTGAATATTGGTTCCCTGACCCCGTCTCCCCTCCTATCTTCAAGAAGATATCATCCTGCGCCCCAGCACCATTGTTACCTCTTGGCAACATCAAACGGCTTGGTGTCCGGGGTGTCGGCGACAGGTGTTTGATACACTTGATAATGAACTGCCTTTCGCCCCCATTGGCCCCGCCGCTAAGGCTGCCGCGCTTTACCTGCGCCACGAAACCAAGTTGCCTTACCGCAAAATTCAGAACCTAATGAGCGATCTCTTCGGTCTAGACTTCGTTCCCGCGAGCTGCCTCGGATTCGAGAAGCGAGCCCTCAGCAATGCCGCTCCACTTTACGAAGATCTCATTCAAAAGATGCGTCATAGCGACCTCGTCCACGCTGACGAAACCTACTGGCGCGAAGATGGCGAGAACGTGGTCGTGTGGTATGCAGGGAACGAAGGGGTAGCTGTTTTCCGAGTCGATCCGCACCGCTCCACTGAAGCGGCAAAAAAGCTTCTCGGTGAGCGTATCGACGGACTCCTCGTCACCGATGCGTATGCTTCCTACAATGGGATCGACGTGGAGGCACGTCAGAGTTGTCTTGCCCATCTCTTGAGAAAAGCGAAGGAAATCGGCGAGGTCCTCGCGTCGATGAAAGCACCGGATCCAACCTCGCTTCGGTTCTGCCGGCAACTCACTCGTCTCTTTCGTTTTGCATGCAGCATGGAGATCCCGGCGGGAAAGCAAGCGAGGGAGAAACTTACAGCAAGGATGCTGCGAGTCTTGGATCGCGTCTGCGGAACGAAAGCTCTAACGCATGCAAAAGCTCAGACGCTTCGGGCAAGACTTTTACCGGGGGCACGAGAGTACGATGAGGTCTTCGCCTTCATCAATTTTGGCGGACCGCCGACGAACAATCATGCAGAGCGAGCGTTGCGAGCGCTCGTCATTTTTCGGAAAGTATGCCTTGGATCGCGAAGCCAAACTGGATCGGAAAACGTGGCCATTTTCAGCAGCCTCGCCCAAACGGTAAAATTACAGAACGGCTGCGTTATCGATCTTTTTGAGTCGCTGTTTAACGGCCCAATTGATCAGGCTCATGCTCAGCTTTTTCCGAATACGTCCTGAGAAAAATCAGCTAAACTGTTACCTAATTATGACCCCTAATTATGACCCCTAATTATGACCCCTTAATTATGACCCCTAATTACCGTGACCCCTAATTACCGGGCGGGGTTTCCTCCGATCCACCCTCGACATTCGCTTTGTCAAATCATGTCGCCTGACCCCTAATCACGTATCGCGCTCCTCAAACATCCGCCAATCTATCCACAAGCTTTGACTTGGGAAGGGTATTTCAACAGGCTGTTAGGGAATGAGTGAATCTTTTAGATCAAAGACAAAATACCCATAATTCTCGGATAATATCCCAACCAGCTTTCCGCTTAGCAGTCCATCGTTGTACTGAAATATTTCAATCTTTCCGCTCCTCCTATCGTCGGATAGCGACCATGATACAACGTTATGATTGCCGTCAGTTACATCTCGATTCTTTACTACAATATCACCAACTCTGGATACCGGAAACCCTAACACGCGCGTAAAATAACAGAATATTGTGTGATCCAAGAATTCTAGCTTGTTCCTCTCCAGGACTTCGGCTATTTTCCAATTTTTGGAACGAATCGCAATTTCTCCAGCGAGATTTCCGAAGTCGTCAAGCAGATTGATATTTATTCCGATATCAACTAATTGCCTGACTGCACTTTCAGAACCAATCGATACAGTAAAATGGAGAATTGGAAGTGTCTCTCCCAACTCAGAGAACCTCAGATTCTCTATTTTGTACGGACAGGGACCAACAATTTCAAGTAATGTTTCTATGCTTCCATTCCGCAAGCCCTCCTCGATCCTGCTCAGTTCATCTTCAGTCACCGCCTTGGAATTAACCGGAGCGAAACAGAGCGCCAAAATGCTAAGCATCAAAGACTTCGTCTCAATTAA
>JBDNIL010000277.1:0-2779 GCA_041688355.1 Verrucomicrobiales bacterium
CTCGGAGGCCGTTCAGCGACGTGCCTCCGGCTTATCCGGCGCACGCATCACGGCGGCCGCGAATGTCATCGTGCGCGGCCTGCACGGCGGCTCTTTGCCTGGAGACAGTCTCGCGGATGTTGGCCGGCAGTTGCCCGTCGAAAGCATCGCGGTAAGCAGTCACGGCATGGTCTTCACCGCGCTCGCACTCGGCGAGGATGGCGTGGTCGCTGCCTTTGGTGAAGGCGGCTTTCAAATCGATCCACCCGCGGTGAATCGCGCTGGTAATGCTACTCGATGTCTCGGGCTCCTCGCCCAGACCGATAACCAGTTGTTGCAGTTCGCCCGCAAATTTCGAGCGCTGGAGCGAATAGCCTGAGAGCACGGTTTTGAGGTCAGAGTGTTTGACGTTCTCGGAAGCGTCGCGGAAGCCGTCTTGTCCGTCTTTGCAGATTTCGATCAGGCCGTTGAGAGTCGTTGTTGTTGTGTTCATGAGTGGGTGGGTTGGTAGTAGGATGCAAGATTGCTCCATTCGCGGTCGGTCTGCCATGGGGTGAAACCCTACCTTGAGCGAACGCAAGTGAGACGCAGATTCAGGGCTTCGTTGTCGTTGTCTTTGGCTTGTCATTGCCAAACGTACCCAGCAGCCTGTCGGACTTATCCCGCCCGGCTGCGGAAATCAGAGATTCGGCCCGAATTTCCCCTCGTTTTCGTCATTTGTGTTCACGCAAACTCCTCAAACTCAGGAAAATTCTGACTCGAACCCCAATTCCCTCGCTCAGACGCTCTAAGTCCGACAGGCTGCTAGCGCCTCGAAGGGAAGTGAGAAGGCTACCTCGTGTCATGAGTAGCAGCGAATGGATGTTCTCCCCAGATTGCTCCTCTGGCAGAAAAAAAACGGGCGGTGGAACATGTCCACCGCCCGCTCGGTCAAATAGCGCTGCTGAGCCGCTTATTTCTTCATCGGTGGCATGAGCACCGTGTCAATGACGTGGATCACGCCATTGCTGGCTGCGACATCGGCTTTTACGACCTTCGCATCGTTCACCATCACGGTGTCTCCGTCGACCTTGATGTCGAGTTCGGCGCCATTGGCGGTCTTCGCCATCATCGTTTTGACATCGGCGGCCATCACCTTGCCTTTGACGACATGATAGGCAAGGATTTTGCGGAGCGGGCGCCTTCTCTGATTCGGTCTTCGCCGCAGCTTTCGCTTTCGCCTTCGCTTCATCGATCGCGCCGATCATGTAGAGCGCGCTCTCCGGGTAGTCCGTGAACTCGTCGTTCAGGATCCGCTCGCAACCGTCCAGTGCGTCTTCCAGGCTGACGAGTTTTCCGGCGAGACCGGTGAACTGTTCGGTGGTGAAAAATGGCTGAGTGAGGAATCGCTCCAGCCTTCGGGCACGGGCGACGATGTTGCGGTCTTCCGGCGAGAGCTGCTCCAGGCCCAGCATCGCGATGATGTCTTTGAGCTCCGCATACTGCGCGAGGGTGCGGCGGGTCTCCTGCGCCAGCTCGTAGTGCCGTTCGCCGACGATACCCGGGGTTGCCATTTTCGAAGTGGACTGCATCGGATCGATGGCCGGGAACAATCCTTCGCCGGCCCGCTTCCTCGACAGCACGATGGACGCGGAAAGGTGCGAGAAGGTGTGCACGGCGGCGGGATCGGTGAAATCATCCGCCGGGACGTAGACCGCCTGGATCGAAGTGATCGCCCCGCTGTCGGTATTCGCGATGCGTTCCTCAAAGCCCGAGAGTTCCGTTCCCATCGTAGGCTGATAACCGAGGCGAGACGGCATTTGGCCCATCAGGCCGGAAACTTCCATACCCGCCTGGATGAAGCGAAAGATGTTGTCCACCAGCAGGAGGACGTCGCGGTGTTCGTCGTCGCGAAAATACTCGGCCATCGTCAGTGCCGCATTGCCGACACGAAAGCGGCTGCCCGGCGGTTCGTTCATCTGACCGAAGATCATCACCATGCCGGGCAGCACTCCCGCTTCCTTCATTTCCCGGTAAAGTTCCTCGCCCTCGCGACACCGCTCGCCGATCCCGCAGAAGATGCTCACCCCTTCCTGATGTCCGATCATGTTGTGGATCATCTCGGTTAGCAGCACGGTCTTTCCCACACCGGCACCGCCGAAGAGACCCGCCTTTCCGCCGCGCTCCAGCGGCACGAGCACGTCGATCACCTTGATCCCCGTTTCAAAGATTTCCGACTTGGTGGAACGTCGCGTCAGGGGAGGCGGATCGCGATGCACGGATCGCCATTCGACATCTGTCAAAGCGGGACCGCGATCAATCGTGTTTCCGAACACATCGAACATCCGGGAGCGGATCTTTTTGCCGACGGGAGCCATGAGCGGTCCCCCGGTGTCCGTTACGGTCATGCCTCGGGCGAGTCCCTGAGTCGGAGTCAGGGCGATCCCCCTGACATGACGGGCGTCGCGCTGCGCCAGCACTTCGATGGCGATGCTGCCGTCGACTCCCGTGCGGAGCATGCTGTGGATCGGAGGCAGGTCGGTCTCGAAACGGACGTCGACGACACTGCCGCGAACCGAGACCACCACTCCCGTGTTCGCTGGCGGGGTGTTCCCGGTCAGCTCCGGCGGGTGGTCAAGGTCCTGAGGGCTCGTCTTCACGTTACGGGTAGCGGCTCATTCAGCCACGTTCGTGCTTCCCGCTGACATGCACGGAGACAGTCGCTTCGTCGTTGCTTTCCTGTAGTTGAATGGGCATGATGTGCTGGGCTCCTTTTTTGGAATAATGGTTGCAAAACAATTCTCGCCCCTCGCCATTCGAA
>JBDNIL010000278.1:0-6390 GCA_041688355.1 Verrucomicrobiales bacterium
CCCTGTCATGTCCGCAGCTCTCTCGGAGTTGGCGAAGGATCCTGACAAGGATCTCAAAACGCGGGTGGCGGCACTGTATGCGGTTACCCAGCGCGAGGGCACGGCGGCCACGGCTCTCGATGCCCTGCACCAGGACGATGACCTCGCTCCGTATCTCCTTCGCGCTGCCGGAGACCTCGCCTCCGTTCCCTCTTCGTGGATCGTCGACGCCCTGAAGAGCGACGATCCACGCACGCGCAGCGAAGCCTCCGTCACCGCCGCCCGCCTGCAGGTGATGGACGCCGCCCCCGCCATCGCCACCCTCCTCGCCGATCCTGACCCGCGCGTCGCGCACACCGCCTTTCAAGCCCTCGCCCGTCTCGGAGCCAAGGACGCCGCAATCGACGCTCTCCTCACCGGCCCGAATCCGAAAGGTGCCGCTTTCGCCCTCATGCGCATGCACGACGTGCCAGGCCTCATCGACGATCTCCTCTCCGAACTCGCCGCCGAACAACGCCCCGAGACTCGCCAAGTCCTCCTCGCCACCCTCTGCCGCCTCGCCCAGCGCGAAGGCGATTGGACCGGCGACAGTTGGGGCACCCGTCCCGATACCCGCGGTCCCTACTATCAGCCGGTGAAATGGGCCGGGACCGACAAGATCCTCGCCGCTCTCAAAACCACCCTCGACGCCGCTTCGCCCGGGGAAGCCTCTTTCCTCGTCAAGGAAATGAGCCGCAACCGCATCCAGTCGGATGACGCCCTCTCGCGCATCCTGACTCTCGCGAAGGACAATGCCTCCATCGTCCCCGACGCGGTCCAGCAACTCTCCACCGCCGAGACGATCCCGGCCGAGGGCGTCGCAATCCTTCTCTCCGCCGCCAAAAACACGGAGTCCGACCCCGCGACCCTCTTCCGCGCCGTTCTTGCCCTCGTGAAACTGGACGGAGACGAGCCCTTTCACGCCACCCTCTCCGCCTTTGCCGGAATCACCGCCAAACTCGACGGATTGCGCGCCGCCGTGAAAACCGCCGGAGAAAACCCCGATTCGGTCAAAGCCAAGAGCGACCAGAAGAACGCCCGCACCGCCCTCACCGATGCCGAGAAGAATCTCGAAGAGGCGGCCACCGCCTTCCTCCAGGCACCGAAGCTCGAGAACCACCATCTCGCCCTGGAAAAGATCGCGGCCGAGAAGGCCACCACGGGCGAAGGCTTCTGGGCCAACGCCGCCGTCCTCGCCCTCGCCTCCCGCACCACCGGATCCCCCGAGTCCCGCGAACTCTCGAAGAAGGCCCTCGACCTCGCCTGGAATGTGCCTGCGCAAAAAGCCGTCCTCATCGCCGCCGCCGTGAAGACAAAAAACCGCAGCCTCGACGACCGCATCCTCGTCGCCGCCAACGACCTCGATCCGGCAGTCGCCAAAGCCGCCAGGACCGCCGTGAAAGACCTGAAACTCCAGGCCAAAGGCGAAGACAAAACGCCGAAGATCGCGACCCTCGCTCCTGACAAAGCCCTCGAGGCCGTCCTCGCCCACCAGAACGGCGACGTCGCCCTCGGCGAGGCCGTCTACGCCCGTGCCACCTGCGGTGCCTGCCATACCGTGAGCCAGAGCGAAAAGCCCAAAGGCCCCTACCTCGGCAACATCGCCGAGACCTACAAACGTCCCGACCTGGTCGTGTCGATACTCGATCCTAACAAAACGATCGCCCAGGGTTTCGCCACCAACGTCATCACCCTGAAAGACGGCTCGGCGCAGATGGGATTCATCACCGACGAACAGGGCGAAAAAGTCACCCTGCGCGACATCGCCTCACAGGAGCACACTCTCAACAAGGCCGACATCGCCAAGCGCGAGACCCTGCCCACGAGCATGATGCCCCCCGGATTGATGGGCAACTTTTCCGTTCATGAGATGGCGAGTCTGCTCGTGTATCTCGAGTCGCTCGTGAAGAAGAAGTGAGCGCTCATAGGCGCCGGCAGGGACGCACGACCGGGGCGTCCGGAGGTCGATGCGCAGAGCGTGGCGGGGGTCGAAGATGTCGGTCTAATCGAGATCCGTCGAACAGGCAGACAGGAATGTCCGCCCCACATTGACATCCAATCCGGAGGTCAGTGCCATCCGGGAGAGCGAAGCGTCGTTGCGAGCGAAGTGAGGTGGACAGGAGTGTCCACCCTCCTTGTTCGCGCACGACGCCCTTCTCCCCGCGTAGAACGGGTCTCCAGGCCCGTTCTCCTTCGGTCCGGGGTAGTGCAAACACCAGTTCGCGAGAGGTGCTCCCACCTCCAAGCTCGGCACGCGCAACCCTTTGAAGTTAACGGGCGAAAATCGATCTCCGCAGAAGCGCGGGACGTGTTAAGACTTCGCTTTTTTGGCGAGCGTCTTTTTCTTCGATGCAGTTCCCGGGACAGCGGACTTTTTGACAGCAGGAGAAGCGGGTTTGCTCGTCTCTTTTTTCGCTGGTGAACCGGGCTTCTTCGAAGCGGCTTTTTTCGCCGTTTTCTTGGAGGCTTTCTTGGAATCCTCTTTTTTCTGAGAGTCGGACAGCTTGTCGAGGGACGTCGCGAGATTGTGCTCGAGCTTGGTCAGGGATTTGGTGAAGCTGTCGGCGCGCTTGCGGACCTGCTTGAGAGCCGAAGATCCTTTCTTGCCGAGACCGGCTTCGCCACTCTGGATCCAAGCATCAAGTGCTTTGCGAGCGGCTGCCGTGTGGGTGGAAGTATCGATGAGTTTGGCTTCAAGTTCATTAATGAGCTTGCGGGCTTTGTCGAAATTGGCTTGCATGTCTGTTAGGTGGTTAAAAGAAAGTGAATTGTCCGCCTTCCCGACTGGATCGGTCAAGTGACGTTTCGAAAATGTCACGCTTTAGCGCTGGAATTGTGAGCATTTGCGCACCGGAAGCTCTCCAGCCAAAGCAATCGACGACCGCTTCGACCTTTTAGAGATTGTGTTGCGTTCGAAGTCAGTTCCAGCAAAGCCTAACGAGATGCTTATCGAGCCTAAAACGATCCTTGACACAGTATCACCAAGCGGTATCATTTCCCGTGAACAATCGGCAGCGAAAGACGCTTGAAGCCATTTTCAAGATTCCCGTTTCGGGTAACATCGCATGGGCGGATATCGAGTCCCTCCTAAAGCCTTTAGGCTGCGAGATTACCGAGGGAAGCGGGTCGCGAGTCAGGCTGGCACTCAACGGCGTGAGGGCCGTATTTCACAGGCCTCATCCGGATCCGAAGACAGACCGCGGTGCGGTCACCTCGATGAAACGTTTTTTAACTGAAGCAGGATACCAACCATGATGACTTACAAGGGATACCACGGCACCGTCAGCTTTGATGACAAATCAGAGATCTTTCACGGCGAAGTCACTGACCTTCGGGATGTGGTCACCTTTCAGGGGCGAAGCGTTGATGAACTTAAGTCGGCATTTCAGGAATCGATCGACGATTACCTCGACTTTTGTAGCGAACGCGGTGAAGACCCGGACAAGCCATTTTCAGGCAACTTCGTTCTTCGTATTGATCCGCAACTTCATCGCAAGCTCGTCGCGCTGAGCCGTGAAGAAGGGGAGAGTTTGAATCGCTGGGTCGAGTCGCGGTTGCGGAGGCTGACTCAACTCGACGGGTAATGAGGGGTTCGGAAACTCAGGGTCGGCCAAACAATCCTGGAAACCCTCAATTTTCCGCCAGCACGATCACTTTGTCCCCTGCCGCAAAAGTCACCTTCGCTGACTTTGCCGGATTCACGCGAACGCCATAGGCCTTTTCAGAGTCGCCCGCCTCCGCGAGAAAACGATACATGGTATCGCTGTAGCACAGGAGGAGGATGATGTGCTGGTAGCTGGTCAGTTTCAGAGAATCGAGAAACTGTCGATCCGAGGTGTCGCCCAAATGGAAAGTAACCGTCAGATTCGTCAGGCGAGAAAACGAGGTCACCAGACTCTGCTGAAATAGCAAAAGATCCGGGAGATACAATCGTGAGCCGCTCTGAAGATCCGGGCTTTCCCCTTTGGAAAGTCCTGATACACTTTTGCTTCACAACGCACGCGTTGCCCCTATGAAACCCCTTTTCACCCTTTTCACTCTCTCCTTTTTCGTCGCCCTGCCCCTTTCCGCGCAATCCGATGCTCCGAAGCGCAACGTGCTCCTCATCTGCGTCGATGATCTGAAGCCCGTCCTCGGATGCTACGGCGATGCCCACGCCAAAACGCCGAACATCGACGCCCTCGCGGCGCGGTCCCTGCGCCTTGACCAGGCCTACTGCAACCAGGCGGTCTGTGCGCCTTCGCGGAATGCTCTCATGACTGGCCTGCGCCCGCAGACCCTCGGCATCTACGACCTGCCGACCAATTTCCGCAAATCCCGTCCCGACGCCGTCACCGTCGCCCAGTATTTCCAAAAACACGGCTACCGCACCGAGGCCATGGGCAAGATCATGCATGTCGGTCACGGAAACGCCGAGGATGCCGCCTCGTGGACCGTGCCCCACTTCAAGCCCAGAGCGAAGCAGTATGCCCTCGCGGAAAACAACCCGCCGAAACCGGAAAAGAAAAACACCAAAGAGCCCTGGAAAGACCCGCGCGGAGCCGCGACCGAGTCCGCCGATGTACCCGACGAGACCTACGCAGACGGCCAGCTCGCGTTGGAAGCGGTGCGACGGCTCAAGGCCGCTAAAGAGTCCGCCGAGCCTTTCTTCATGGGCGTCGGATTTATGAAGCCGCACCTGCCCTTCATCGCTCCGAAGAAATACTGGGACATGCACGACCCCGCAGCCCTGCCCCAACCCGAGCGCGACATCGCTCCCGGGGGTGCCCCCGAGTATGCCGGCCAGCCCGGAGGCGAGCTCAGGCAATACGCCGGGATCCCGGGAGGAAAAGAGCCCCTCGGCCCCGATCTCACCCGTCACCTCATCCACGGGTATTATGCCGCGACCAGTTACATGGATGCCCAACTCGGGCTCGTCCTCGCGGCTCTTGACGAGACCGGCCTCGCCGAAAACACCATCGTCGTTCTCTGGGGTGATCATGGATGGCATCTCGGTGATCACGGGATGTGGTGCAAGCACACCAACTACGAACAGGCCGCGCGTATTCCCCTGATGGTGGCGCTCCCCGGAAAAGAGGGCACCATTTCCTCCGCCCTCGTCGAGACGGTCGATCTCTACCCTACTCTTGCCGAGCTGGCCGGACTCCCCGCCCCCGCCGGGCTCGACGGGAAGAGCTTCGCCGCCCTCTTCACCGATCCCGCCGCCGCGTATCGCGACCACGTCATCCACGTCTACCCGCGCAGCAAACTCCTCGGCCGCGCCATCCGCACCGACCGCTATCGCCTCGTCGAGTGGAAGGAGATCGGAGCTGATACCTCCACCGCCGAGTGGGAGCTTTACGATTATCAGTCCGACCCCGGAGAAACGAAAAATCTCGCTGCAGAGAATCCCGAAATCGTCAAAGAACTCCAGGCCATGCTCGCGACCCATCCCGAGGCAAAGCCACAAATCCGGACCTCCGCTCCCGCAGCACCGGAAAAACCCGAGGCTAAAGCAAAGTCCTCCTCAAAGGACCGCGTCGGCATGTTCCGCAAACGCGACGTGAACGGCGACGGCAAACTCTCACGCGAAGAATTCCTCCTTCATCAGCCCGATCCTGACGAAGCACCGAAGCGCTTCCCTGTCTTTGACGCCAACAGCGACGGATCGCTCTCCGAGGAAGAATTCGTGAAGGGCGGAAAACCGTAGCATGGCGCTTCCAGCCCATGCCTTCGACGGAGAAATCGAGGAAAATGCGGAAACGATCATCCACGCTCCAACGACGTAGAATCCGTTACGTAAACGAAGTTCTGCAAACACACACCTACCCCCACCTTTGAGCCAGAGAGTCGTCATTCTCGGAGCGAGCAACAAACCCGACCGCTACGCCTATCGCGCCTTCACGATGTTGCGGGAATACGGCCACGGGGTCATCCCCGTGCATCCCGCCCTGCCCGAGATCGAAGGCGTCCCGGTGGTGAAAGACCTCGCCTCCGTGACCGGTCCGATCGATACCCTCACGCTCTATGTCAGCCCCGCGATCTCCGAACCGCTCGCGGCAGGGATCGTCAAGCTCAGGCCCGGACGAGTCATCTTCAACCCCGGCACCGAGTCGCGACTCGTGCAGGCGGAACTCGATGATGCCGGGATTCCGTGGGAGGAGGCCTGCACCCTCGTGCTGCTGGGAACGGGGGTGTTCTGACAGCGATATCACCGTTCCCCCGCCCGTTACGGAACAAAGCCCCCTGATCAAACTGAAGTGATGAAACCCTGTCTACTCCTCCTCCTGACCCTGTCAGGTCTCGTTTCCGCCGCCGAACCCTTTCTCGAAAAGGAGGATCTCTTCACCGTCGGCGAGGACCCGGCCTTCAAGACCTACCACATCCCCGGCA
>JBDNIL010000279.1:0-20676 GCA_041688355.1 Verrucomicrobiales bacterium
TCTTCCTCGGCATGACCGGTTCGCCGGATCGCTTCTACCTCGCCAAAGCCTCGCCCGACTGGAGCGATTGGCGTTTTGAAGACATCGCCAGGGCCGCAGAGGTCGATCAGGGCAGTAGCACCCTCGCCACTTTCTTCGACTTCGACAACGATGGGCGAACCGACCTTCTCCTCGGCACGGAACGGCCCGGGGCGGGTGCGATGCTGCGACTCCTCCGCAACGAGAGGGAGGGGCGCTTTGCCGAAGTCACCACCGAGGCCGGGCTGGACGGTGTCGGCCGGGTCACCGCGCTCGGCGTGGCCGACCTCGATAATGACGGCTACGAAGATCTCGTCGTCGGCACCACCGCCCTCGCCATCAACCGCGTCTTCTGGAACCGCGAGGGGGCAGGGTTCAAAGAAATCTCGATCGTCAGTCAGGGCAGCTACCTCGACGAACCCGTCGCCTACGCCGTAGCCGATCTCGAAGGGAACGGGACGATCGACATCCTCGCCCGCGACCGGTCCGGGGCGGTGCGCTGGCTCGAGGCGACCGGGGCGATAGACAGCCGCGTCTCGGTGACGGTGAACCACGCTCCCCCGGGCTTCTCCGTTGTCCTCTCGGTGCGCGACAAAGACTGGGTCCTGCACGACATCGAGCGTCACCCCGCCGTCGACGATACCCTCATGATCGGGATCGGCGAGGCCGAGGTGATCGAGCGTCTCGCAGTCTTCGGTCCCGGGGGCGGCGAAGCCCTCCACGTCCTGGAAAAGGTCAAACCAAATGAGAAAGTCGTCATCGACCTGCCCCAACAGCCCCGGCAACGGCCGGTCGTCCCCCTGAAAGAAGAGGCCCCGCCCGCGACCGCCGCTCCCTGAAACGGCCCGAAAAACAGGGACAGGCTCGCTATTTGCTCCGAAAGAACGCTCCATTTGGTCGGATAGTCAGGAAAAGTTGAGCAAAAAGACGATTTCGGCCCTCTTTGTGGCCCGGAGCGCTTGTGAAGCCGTCGAATCGATTGCATGATAGCGGAACACCCTTCCTCTCCGTGGAACCCCGGCTTGTTTTCCCGCCCATGATTGAGCCCGTTCAGAAAGACGACGAATTCATCTCTGATTTCAAAGAAGCCGACAAGGTCACCGGCGCCATCCACATCTGGTGGATGGGCCAGAGCGGCTTTTTGGTGAAATGGGATGGCTGCGGGATCCTCATCGATCCCTACCTCTCCGATTCGCTGAGTCGGCGCTACGAGGGCACCGGCACTCCTCATACAAGGATCTCCGAACGGGTCGTCGATCCCCTCGCTCTCGAGGGAATCGACTACGTCATCTGCACGAGCACGGCTCCGGACCGGCTCGATCCCGAGACGATCCTCCCGCTGCGCGCCGCGAACCCCACCCTCAAGCTCGTCGTGCCCGCCGGCGAGGTCGCCACCGCCGACGCCATCCTCGGCGCCGCCGCCCCGCCCCTCATTCCGGTGAATGCCGGAACCTATGCGAAAAGCGGGCCTTTTGATTTTCACGGCATCAACGCCGCCAATCCCAAGATCCGGCGCGACGAGCTCGGAAACTCGAAAGAGCTCGGTTATGTCATCATGTTCGGCCCATTTGCGATCTTCCACAGCGGCGAGACAGTCTGGCACACGAACCTAATCAAGGAGGTGCGCCGCTGGTCGGTCAATCTCGCCTTCCTCCCCATCAACGGAGCCGACCATCCCGACCGCGCCCGCTCCAGCATAAACGGATTTGAAGCCGCCGCCCTCTCCCGCTCGATCAGCGCCAGCCTCGTGATCCCCTGCCACTACGATCTCTTTGATGAGGGAAATCCCGACACCGGCGAGTTTTCGACCTGCTGCGAGCGGCTCGGGCAACGCTACCGACTCCTCAAGCTCGGTCAGCGCATGACGATGGGGCCTATCACCGATCCCACCGCCGGGAAAGCCCTCCCCAGCGAGCCCTACTCAGGTGACTGGAGGCTGGGATATTGAGAGGCAGCCAACCCCTATCAAACCCGATGACGGCGAGCCGCGTAAGCTTCCCGGCCTTGAACTGGATAGAAAATTCAAGGACAAGTCCCGCTTTTATTTTCTTGCGTAATCTCTTGAACTTCCATAAACCTCAAGGAGGCCGGAAGAACTTTCTCTTTTCCAGTTGATTTTTTTTTGAACAGATATAGGAACCCGAACACTTACACTTTCCATGTGTTGGCGAGATTTAGGGGCGACACCAGACCGGCCTTTATGACATAAAAATAGAGGTGCCACTAGCATAACGCGGAATCGGCACCCGAATGAAGCCGGCCTCAATCCCCCCATTACACCACCTCACTGCGGCGACAATCGACTGGAAATAGCCGTTTTAGCGGAACAAAAACTGCTAAGGTATGGCCCCGTAGGGTCAACCTCTCGCGGCGCAACTTTTAAACCCACTCAACAACATGGCAAATTTGGAAATGGACGGCGGCATCAAGATCTACCTTCGGGAGATCGGGAAGACGCCTCTGCTCACTCGCGAAGAAGAGGTCGAGCTGGCAGATCGGATCAAGAAAGGGGACAAGGAAGCACGGGCTCACATGATCAAGGCGAACCTGCGCCTCGTCGTCAAAATCGCGCAGGACTACGCTAACTACGGTCTCCCCCTCCTCGATCTCATCTCCGAGGGCAATATCGGTCTGATGAAGGCGGTCGAGCGTTTCGACCCGAACAAGGGCGGTAAACTCTCGACCTACGCGGCCTGGTGGATCAAACAGTCCATCAAGCGCGCCCTCGCGAACCAGAGCAAGACGATCCGTCTGCCCGTCCACATGGTGGACAAGATTTCGAAAATGCGCCGCGTCGCAATGGTCCTGAGCGAAGAGCTCGGCCGCGAACCCACCGACGAGGAGCTCGCCGAAGAGATCGGGATCGACCGCGCCAAGCTTTCCCACCTGAAGTCGGCCGCCCTGCGTCCCGCCTCGCTCGACGCGCCCATCAGCGATGACGACACGACCGAGTTCGGCGAGATCATCGGCGACGAGAAGGCCCAGACGCCCCTCGAGCTGCTCAGCCACAAGAACATGCACATGCAGCTCGACGACCTCCTCGAGGTCCTCGATGAGCGCGAGCGCAAGATTATCGACGCCCGCTTCGGCCTCGCCGGCCAAAAGCCCAAGACCCTAGAAGAAGTCGGTCAGGAGTTCGGCGTGACCCGTGAGCGGATCCGTCAGTTGCAGAACATCGCTCTGAAGAAACTGCGCCGCGCCCTCCAGAAGAAGGAGGACCCGGGTCCGCGTCCGCTTCGCAAAGGCGGCGAAGACATCGACGACGACTTCTTCCGCGACGAGGAAGAGACTGCTCTGGCGATTTGAAGGCTTCAGCTATGGCTGGGCGCCGAGTTTACCAAGGCCGGGCGCGTAGAGCTTCGGCCTGGAACTCGGCGGCCGGGGCATCCCTCGAGTGGGAAAAGAACCCGTGGCAATAATTCTTGTGAATCGGTAGGCAGGGTATCCTTGCGTTGCTGATCGCATGGAATCCGCCCCAGAAGCCCCGAAAGATCGCTCCCAATGGACGATCAGAAAAGTGCCCTCGTTTGAGAAGGCGGAGAAGCTGCACGTTCAGGACTGGATGATAAGAGTGGCTTGTGACCAACCGGTCGCTCAGACCGAGCTCCCCTACCTTTGTTCAAGCCTGCTCCCATTACCGACGCGACAAGACAGCAAAGGGAACCACGAATGGAACGAAATTCACGAATGGGAACCGATGGTAGGGCAAACCGTCCCGGTGAGCCGATTGGGCCGACGGAGGCTCCCCACACACGAACTACCCCTCAAATCGCTCCACCAACAGCGACGCATTGTGCCCGCCGAAGCCGAAGGAGTTGGAGAGGGCGCGATCGATCTTCAACTCGCGGGCGGTGTGCGGCACGTAGTCGAGGTCGCACTGCGGGTCGGGATCGTCGAGGTTGATCGTCGGCGGGACGATGCCCTCGTTGATGGCTTTGACGCAGGCGGCCAGTTCGACGCCACCGGCGGCACCGAGGAGGTGACCGGTCATGGACTTGGTCGAACTCACGATGAGGCCGTTTTTTGCGTAGTCGCCGAAGACGCGCTTGATCGCCTTGGTCTCGCAGATGTCGCCGAGCCCGGTCGAGGTGCCGTGGGCATTGACGTAATCGACCTGCTCGGGATTGAGTTTGGAATGCTTCAGCGCCATCTCCATGCAGCGGCGGGCCCCGTCGCCCTCGGGATGGGGCGAGGTGAGGTGGTAGGCATCGGCCGAGATCCCGTAGCCGGTCAGCTCGGCGTAGATGCGGGCCCCGCGGGCTTTGGCGTGCTCGAGTTCTTCTATCACGACGACACCGGCGCCTTCGCCCATGACAAATCCGTCGCGGTCCTTGTCGAAGGGACGCGAGGCGCGCTCGGGCTCGTCGTTGCGCATGCTGAGCGCCTTCATGTTGCCGAATCCGGCAAGCCCCATCGGGCAGATCGTGGACTCGGCTCCCCCGGCGATAAAGGCATCGGCGTCGCCGAATTTGATCATGCGCCAGGCTTCCCCGATGTTGTGATTCGAGGTCGCACAGGCGGTCACGATACACATGTTGGGCCCGCGCAGGCCGAACTCCATCGAGACCATGCCGCTGGCAATGTTCGCGATCATCATCGGGATGGTGAAGGGCGAGACGCGCGAGGGCGATTTGTAGATCAGGTTTTCGTGCTGGCCTTCGAGAGTGACGAGGCCACCAATACCGCTACCGACCATACAACCGAAACGATCCAGATCGACGGTGGTGAGATCGATCCCGGAGTCGCGCATCGCCATGACCGAAGCCGCCATCCCGAGCTGGGTAAAGGGGTCGGCACGCCGGGCGTCTTTGTGATTGGTGAAAAAGGGACCCGGGTCGAAACCGCGCACCTTGCCCGCGATTTTGCAGTCATAATCGGCCAGCACCGGATCATCGATCCGGGAGACTCCGCTTTTTCCGGCGACAAGACTGTCCCAGAAGGTCTCCAGATCGTTTCCAATCGGGGAGACGACTCCCATTCCGGTAATTACGACGCGTCGTTCCATGTCTGATTCAAAAGTTGGCCGCTAAACTCAACGTGCTTCAAAGTCAATGCAAGGCGATTCTCCCCTTTCCTGAGCCGATCGGATCGGGAAAACGGGGTCTTTCAAAATGGGATCAATACTCTGATAACGTGCCAGTTACAGATACAGAAGTCCTTCTCCGCGACAGGATTGTAGAGAACCCGGGGGACGACTTGCTCATTTCGCGTGCAACGCGGCTCAGTATCCCTCCTGCTGCATCTTTTCGATGAGGGCCGCGAGATGATCGACGTAGCCGTGGACATCGACGCTCATTTCCTCGGGTTCGCCCTTCACCGAGTAGAGCCAGCCATCGACGTAGGGCGAGCTTTTCACGATGCATGCATCGACTTCGAGGATGGGATTGCCGGTGACAAAAGCTCCGTCCATGACGGAGAAGAGGTCGCTCGCGGCTTTGAAGCCCTCGACGTAGCCGATCTGCTGGCCCGAGGAGACGGCCTCCCCCTCTTTGACCTCGAATTGCGCCTCGACGAGTTCGCCGAGCATGCGTGTGGCGAACTTGGTGAAGCCGACCCGCCAGACCCCGGGGGCGTCCTCCTCCTCGACCATCCAGTAGTGGCTGAGCGAGTACCGGAACGACGCGGGAAGTCGGGCGGAAAAGCGGGCGTGTTTGTAGCGGACGAACTCCATGGTGAACCGGTCTCTTTTTTCAGGTGAATTTCGCCTTGAGGAATTCGCACAGCATCATCGCCTTCGTGAGCCGGTAGCGGCGGTCAAAGACCTGGAAACCGTCGGCCTCCATCTCGTCGAGGATCGTGGAATAGATACGTCTCATGAGCTCGGCCGAGCGCATCGACGCGCGATCAACGGCGGGCAGGGCCGCCATGGCGGTGACGTAAAAGGCTCGGGCGACCCCGGCCTCGTGTTTCATGAGCCGCTGGAATTTCGCCCGGTCGCATTGACCGTCGAGGAGGATCTGCTCGGTGAGGCCGTAGCGCCGCAGATCCTCGAGGGGAAGGAAAAGGCGGCCCTCCCGCGCGTCCTCGCCGACGTCGCGCATGATGTTGGTCCACTGCAGGGCATAGCCGAGCTGCTCGGCATAGAGGCGCGTGGCCGGGTCGGTGTAGCCGAAGATCTCGATGCTGACGAGCCCGACGGCACTGGCGACGTGATAGCAGTAGCGCTTCAGGTCGGCGGCGGTCTCGAAGCGGAGCGGCTCGAGATCCATCTCCACCCCGGTGATGATGGCTTCGAGGTCCTCCTCTCTCAGGTAATGGCGACGGCAGAGATCGACGAACTCGGTCTCGATCCCGGGGTGAGGTTGCTCGACCCGGTCGCGGATGAGATCGCGCCAGCGTTGCAAACCGGCCCGACGCTCTGCCACGGGGAAGCCGGGATCATCGGCGATGTCGTCAACGACCCGGCAGAAGGCGTAGAAGATGCCCATGTCGTGCCGTTTCCGCCGCGGCAGCACGGCGAGGGCAAAAGCGAGGTTCGAACCGCTGCGGCTGACGATCTCTCGGGAGCTGTCGGTGACCGGGTCCAAGGCCTTGCTCAGTCGACGGTTCCGAAATGATGTCCGAAGGGGTAATACACAAAAGCGGCCCGACCCACGATGTTCGCCTCGGGGACGACCCCCCAATTCCGTGAATCAGAGCTGTTCGCGCTGTTGTCGCCCATGGCCCAGTAGGCTTTCGCCGGCAGGGTGACCTGGCCGGCACCCTGGAGGGTGTAGCCGGTGTAGTAACCCTCTCGAGACATGACTCGCTGGATCCCCGACTCGGTCGCGGGGGCGCCGTTCACGAGGAGCATGGGAGGCTCGACCTTGAGGGTGTCGCCGGGCACACCGCAGAGCCGCTTGATGTAGTGCTGCGAGCCCTGGCGCGGATCGTCGAGGCGGCTCTGAATGAAGCCGATGTTCTGGGTGTCGAAGACGAAGACCTCGCCACGCTGCGGTTTCTGCCAGTGGTAGACGAATTTGTTCACGACGAGCTGGTCGCCGGTATCGACGAAACCTTTGGCGATGATGTCACCGGCTTTCACGGGGATGATGCGGCTGCCGCCGGGGTAGGAAACCAGCCCGGTATTGATCAGGCTCATGATGCGCGAGTCGGTCCCGGGCGCGCTGAAGGTATGGCCCTTCTGTGTCTTGAGGTAGGTGCGCGGGAAGAAAAGGAACCGGGTCTTCCCGAAGAAGTGCTCTTTGTCGAGGATGAGGGCGTCGTCCTCCTCGATGACCCACTCGACGTGGCTGCGACCATACCAGAACTGGTCCCGGATCCGCCCCGGGAGCCCCGGCTTTTTGTAATCGTCGGGCGCGTTGCGCTCGGCATCGGGGTTCATCTCCTGCGTCGGGTAGGCGATGATGCCGTTGAGAGTCGGCTGCATTGAGCCGGTCGGGATCTTGAACTGCTGGATGAAGTAGGCGCGGATCCCCATCGCGATGACGACGGCGACGAAGATCACCTCGATGTTTTCCTTCCACGCCGAGGGCCGGTAGTCGCGGACCGACTTCTTGCAGGTCTCGGTGAGGTCACCGGCGAGCACTTCGAGTTCTTTGCGCTTGCGCGAGGTGTCCTGGAGACCGTCGAGGAATTCGGTCTGCTTCTGCGCGATCTCCGCCTTTTTCTCGTCGGAGATGAGGTCGTCGTTGTAGCGGAGAAATTTCTTCACCCCTTTGATCAGCGAGATTCCCTCTTTGCGTCCGCTCTTCGTGAGGGGCAACTCGGCGAGCTCCTCGGCTTTGGGTTTGTTGAACATGAACATGGCGATAGAGATCGGGAAATGGAGAGGTGCGGGGGGAGAGGTCGGTCAGTCTCCGGACTTGAGGACTTTAATGAAAGCATCTTGCGGGATGTTGACCTTGCCAATCGCCTTCATCTTTTTCTTCCCTTCCTTCTGCTTGTCGAGCAGCTTGCGCTTCCGGGAGATATCGCCGCCGTAGCACTTCGCGGTCACGTTCTTGCGGAGGGCGCTGATGCTCTCGCGGGCGACGACTTTACCGCCGATCGCCGCCTGGATCGCGACGGTGAAGAGCTGCTGGGGGATGACGTCGCGCAGCTTCGCGGCGAGCTGGCGACCGCGCGACTCCGCTTTGTCCCGGTGCACGATGACGGAGAAGGCATCGACCGGCTCGCCCGCGATGAGGATGTCCATTTTCACCAGTTTGCCGACCTGGTAGGCGCTGTGCTCGTAGTCCATGCTGCCGTAGCCGCGCGTCATGCTCTTGAGGCGATCATTGAAATCGACGAGGATCTCATTGAGCGGCAGGATCGCGGTGAGGAGCACCCGTCCCGCATCGAGGGTCTCGGTGTTGACGAGTTCGCCGCGCTTCTCGGCGACGAGTTTCATGAGTTCGCCAATGTACTCGTTCGGAGTCATGACGTAGGCCTTCACGGTCGGCTCTTGGATCTCGAGGATGTTCTGGGGATCGGGGAGGAAGCTGGGGTTGTCGACTTCGACCTCGGTGCCGTCGGTGAGTTTCACCTTGTAAACCACGCCGGGGTAGGTCGAGATCACGTCCATGTTGAACTCGCGGCGCAGCCGCTCCTGCACGATCTCCATGTGGAGCAGCCCGAGGAAGCCGCAGCGGAAGCCGAAGCCCAGCGCTACGGAACTCTCCGCCTGGTAGCTGAAGGCCGAGTCATTGATCTGGAGTTTGCCCATGGCGAGCTTGAGCTGCTCGAAGTCGTCGGTCGAGATGGGATAAATCCCGCTGAAGACCATGGGCTGGATCTCTTTGAAGCCCGGGAGCGGCTCTGTCGCCGAGATCCGCGTATCGGTGATGGTGTCGCCGATCTTGACCTCGGTCGACGATTTCATGTTCGCGATGAGATAACCGATATCGCCGGGGAAGAGCTTTTCGCGGGGGAACTGCTTGGGGGTGAAAACGCCCACCTCTTTGACCTCGTAGGTCTTGCCGGTGGCCATCATGCGGATCGCGGTGCCGCGTTTCACTTCGCCGCTGACGATGCGCACGTAGCTGACGACCCCGCGGTAGGCGTCAAAGACCGAGTCGAAGACGAGCGCCCGCAGGATATTGTCGGTGGGTTTGGTCGGGGCGGGGACGCGTGCCACGATCGCCTCGAGGATGTCGCTGACACCGATGCCCATCTTCGCACTGGCCTCGATCGCCTCGTCACTCGGGATCGCGAGGATGTCCTCGAGCTGCTTGCGCACCGCTGGCACGTCGGCGCTGGGAAGATCGATCTTGTTGATCACGGGGATGACATGGAGCCCCGCCAAGTGCGCGAGGTGCATGTTCGCTACCGTTTGCGCCTCAACGCCCTGCGCGGCATCGACGAGGAGGAGAGCACCCTCGCAGGCGGCGAGGGAGCGGCTCACTTCGTAGGAGAAATCGACGTGTCCGGGCGTGTCGGCGAGGTTGAGCTGGTAGGTCAGCCCGTCCTTGGCGAGATACTTCATCGTCACCGGGTGCGACTTGATCGTGATGCCGCGCTCGCGCTCGAGATCCATGGAATCGAGGAGCTGATCCTGCCTTTGCCGCTGGGAAATGGTCGCGGTCGTCTCGAGCAGGCGATCCGAGAGGGTCGTCTTGCCGTGATCAATGTGCGCGATGATCGAGAAATTTCGTGTCAGTTCAATGGACATCGTCAGAAAAACGCAAACCTAGTGTGATCTTTTTGAAAGTAAAGAAGACCCTCGTAACACCTTTGCGACCCCGCTCCGGCGACTTTTCGGGGTCATTTCGGTCAAGGGCGGGTCTCGGGGGAGTGAAAAGACGTTCGATTCCGGCATCGTTCCTGCTACTTTGACCGATTCTCCACGACCATGCCGGACACCCAGCCCCCCTCACTCCGCTCCCACGGATTCCAAATTCTCGAATACGAACTCCACTTTGTGATGGAGGCCTTCGCCACCGTCCTGAAGCAACTCGGTGAACCCGGGCTGGCTGCGAGCCTCCCCTGGGTCGGCTCGCAGGCACCCGAGCGCATGACCCGCTCCCTCGGTCAGGCCTACTCTATAGCCTTCCAACTCCTCAACATCGTCGAGGAACGCGCCGCCGCCCAGGTCCGGCGTCTCCGGGAAAAGGAAAGAGGACCCGAGGCGGAAAAGGGTCTCTGGGCGGACAATCTGCGCCAGTTGCATTCGCTCGGGCTCGGGGAGGGCGAAATCCTCGCGGCCCTGCACGAAGTCCGCGTCGAGCCCGTCCTCACCGCCCACCCCACCGAGGCGAAGCGCGAGACGGTGCGGGACCTGCACCGGGAGATCTACAGTCTCATGAATCGGCATGAGAACCCCGCCTACACACCGAGGGAGAAGGACAGGCTCGAGAGCCAGATCCGCACTCGCCTCGAGAGTCTCTGGCGTACCGGGGAGATTCACGTGACCCGCCCAAGCATCGAGGCCGAGCTACAAAACGTGCTCTACTATCTCCGTGAAGTGTTCCCCGAGGCCCTCGCCCGCGCCCACACCCATCTGCGCGAGGCATGGACGGCAGCGGGCTACGACCCGGCGGCGATCGACGAGCTTCCTCCCCTGCTGCGCTTCGGCTCGTGGATAGGCGGCGATCGGGACGGCCACCCCTTCGTGACCGCAGAGGTGACGGCCCATGCTCTAGTCGCCCTGCGGAAGAACGGGCTCCGCGTGCAACGCCGCGCCCTCGAGTCGCTCGCCTTCCAGCTCCCCCTCAGTTCCCTTTTCCAGGTCACGCCCCCGGCCCTGACCACGCTGATCGAGGCGCTCGCCGGCCCGCTCCGCGACGAATCGCGCATCGACCTCGACTATCTCGTCGAGCGAAATCGTGAGGAACCGTGGCGTCTCGCCGTCTACCTGATGCGGGCCCGCGTCCTCCTCGCGCTGGAGAATCCCGATTCCCCGGCCGCTTATGTTGATCCCGCAGAACTGCGCCGCGACATCGACGCCCTCGCCGCCACCCTTCTCGAGATCGGCGCCACTGCCGTCGTTGAGGAGCAGATCGTCCCCTTCCGGCGGAGTCTCACGGCCTTCGGATTTCACTCCGCCGCTCTCGACGTGCGACAGAACTCGGCCTTTCACGACAAGGCCCTCGACCAACTTCTCCACGCCGCGAATCTGCTCGGGGAGGAATCGTTTGCCGACTGGTCTCTCGAGAAAAAGCGCGAGCTCCTCGATCGGGAACTCGCTTCCCCGCGCGCCTTCCTCGCGCCCGGGATCTCGGCCGGGCCCGAGGCCGACACCGTCCTCGCCAGCTACCGCGTCCTCGCGGGGCATCGCCTCGCCTTCGGCAATGCGGGACTGGGCTCGCTCATCGTCTCGATGACCCGCTGCGTCGAGGATCTCCTCGTCGTCTTCCTCCTCGCCCGCGAAGCGGGGCTGATGGAGTGGTCGGATCAAGGTCTCGTCTGCCCTCTTCCGGTCGTGCCGCTCTTCGAGACCATGGGCGATCTCGAGGCGGGCCCCGGCATCGTCGACGATTTCCTCTCTCATCCGGTGACGCAGCGCAGTCTCGCTCGTCAGTGCGAAGGAGAAAAGCCGATCTTTCAGGTCATGGTCGGCTACTCCGATTCTAATAAGGACTGCGGCATCGTCGCGAGTCAGTGTGCCCTCCATCGCGCCCAGACCGAGCTCGCCGCCACGATCCTCCGGCACGGCGTGCGCCCGCTCTTTTTCCACGGTCGCGGAGGCACCGTCGGGCGCGGCGCCGGCCCGACCCACTGGTTCATGGAGGCGCTCCCCCATGGCTCGTTGAGCGGTGCCATGCGCATGACCGAGCAGGGCGAGACGATCGCCCAGAAGTATGCCCACATCGGCTCGGCGGTCTACAATGCCGAGCTCCTCATCGCCTCGGCCACCGCCGCGACGGCGCGCCACCGCAGTGCGCCCGCACCCGATCGGGGATCGCTCGATACGCTCTTCGGCGAACTCGCCACCCTCAGCCGCGATGCCTATCGCTCGCTCCTGCACGCGCCCGACTTCATCCGTTTTTATCGCGAAGCCACTCCCATTGATGCTCTCGAAAATGCGCGCATCGGCTCGCGTCCCGCGCGACGCACCGGCCAGGCCTCGCTCGACGATCTGCGGGCGATCCCCTGGGTTTTTTCGTGGACGCAGTCCCGCTTTTACCTTCCCGGCTGGTTCGGAGCAGGCACGGCGCTGGAAACGCTGCGCCGCGAAAAGCCCGAACTCTATGGCACCCTCGTCGAGGCCCTGCCCGGTTCGGCTTTCCTCCGCTACATCCTGACAAACATCGAAAGCTCCCTCGTCAGCGCGAACACCGGGCTGATGCGGGCCTACGCCGGGTTGGTCGGGGACGAGGTGGTTCGCGATCAATTCCTCGGGACGATCCTTGCCGAATACGAGTCCACCCGGAGTCACATCGACGAGCTCTTCCACGGCACCTTTGAGGAGCGGAGACCTCGCCTCGCCTACACCCTCAACATTCGCGAAGCACCGCTCGAAGTACTTCACAGGCAGCAGGTTGCCCTGCTCGGCGAGTGGCGCTCGCTCCAGAGTTCGGGCAAGGCGGATGCCGCTGACGCGATGGTTCCGGACCTCCTCATTTCCATCAATGCGATCGCTTCCGGATTGCGCACGACCGGGTGAAGGATGCCTCCCGGCGGGAAGTCCAAAGAGAAAACTTCAACAAAACCCGCGCTGGAAAGCATCGCCTTTCCCGCTATCTTGCGACCCGCTTTCATTCGTCAGACCAGGAACCATGCCGATCTCTGGAACCGCTCACTCTCTCTCCGTGTCCACCGGCAGCCCTGATCTGCTCGGCGCTGTCCCCATGCCCGACGGCACGGTCCATTTCGCGGTCGTCTCGCAGATGGCGACGACGATCGATCTCTGCCTCTTCACCGACCGGCGGCATCCCGCGATGGAGACCCACCGCATCCCGCTGACGAATCGCTATGGCGACACCTGGTATACGGCGGTATCGGGCATCCCCGCCGGGAGCACCTACGGCTATCGCGTCGACGGGATCTGGGATCCGCTCGCCGGCCTCTACTACAATCCTAACAAGCTACTACTCGATCCCTATGCGCGCCGTCTCGACGGCCCGACGAAGTATCATCCGTCGATGCGCTCAACGACGGAGGAGGGAACTATGGACCTCACTGACAGCGCCCCGCACGCCCCCCGGGCTTTCGTCCCCGAGCCCGACCGCTACGACTGGGAGGGGGATGCTCCCCTGCGGATCCCGATGACCGATACCGTCATCACCGAGATGCACGTGAAGGGATTCTCGAAGCTTAATCCCGACGTGCCGGAAGAGCTTCGCGGCACCTATGCCGGTCTCGCCCATCCCGCCTCGACCGACTATCTCTGCGATCTCGGCATCACCGCGATACAGCTGCTCCCCGTGCATCAGCACATGGACGACGGCTTTCTCCTCGACCGGGGTCTCGTCAATTACTGGGGCTACAACACCCTCGGCTTCTTCGCCCCCGAGGCCCGCTACGCGGCGGGCGAAGATCCCGTGACCGAGTTCCGCGATATGGTCAAGGCCCTGCACCGGGCCGGGCTCGAGGTCATCCTCGATGTCGTCTACAATCACACCTGCGAGGCCGGAACGGACGGTCCGACCTGTTTTCTGCGCGGGTTCGACAACGTTTCCTACTACCACACCGACCCGGCCCGCCCCGGGAACTACGTTGACTTCACCGGCTGCGGCAACTCGGTCGATGTCTCGCATCCCCGTTCCCTCCGCCTCGTCCTTGACAGCCTGCGTTACTGGGTCGAGGAGATGCACGTGGACGGGTTCCGCTTCGACCTCGCGGTCGAGCTGGGGCGCACCCTCGAGTCCTACAGCCGCCGTTCCGCCTTTTTCCAGGCGATCCATCAGGATCCCGTCCTCTCTCGCACAAAACTCATCGCCGAGCCGTGGGATCTCGGCTACGGCGGCTACCAGATCGGCAATTTCCCGATCGACTGGGCCGAACTGAATGGAAAATTCCGTGACGGAGTGCGCCGTTTCTGGCGGGGCGACCCGGGTGTCTCGGGTGAGTTCGCCTCACGCATCACGGGGAGCGAGGATCTCTTCACGCACAACCGGCGGACGCCGGGAGCGAGCGTCAACTTCATCACCTCGCACGACGGCTTCACCCTGCACGATCTCGTCAGTTATAATCAGAAGCACAACCTCGACAACGGGGAAAAAAATGCCGATGGCGACTCGCACAATATTTCCTTCAATCACGGAATCGAGGGCGCGACGACGGACAAGAAGATCCTCGAGCTGCGCCATCGCCAGGTGCGGAACTTCCTCGCCACCCTGATCTGCTCGCAGGGCGTCCCCTTCCTCCTCGCCGGGGATGAGCGGCTGCGCTCGCAGTCGGGCAACAACAACGGGTATTGCCAGGACAGCGCGATCAGCTGGATCCCGTGGGGCGCGAGCGCCGAGGCCAAGGCGCTGCGTCTGTTCGTGAAGCGGCTCCTGAAACTGCGGCGCGATTTCCCCACGCTGCGCCGCAACACTTTCTTCAATGGAAAAGTCCCCGACGGCGACGGACTGCCCGACATCTGCTGGCTGCGCCCCGATGGCAAGGTGAAAGAATCGATCGACTGGGAGGCCGACAAGCCCGGATCGTTTTCCGTCCTCGTGCATGGGGCGAGCCCGGAGGAATCGCTCCTCTTTTTCTTCAACGCGCGGCACGAGACGCGGGAATTCAAATTCCCCCGTGCTCCCAAGGCGACCTGGGAACTCGTCGCCGACACCCGCGATCCGCTCCTCGAGGGCAACCGCACCGCACCACCCGTAACCGTCCTCGTGACGCAGCGCTCCATGCAGATCTGGAAACGCGCCTGAGCGGTCCGTCTCAGAGCCGGATGCTGTTACGACTTCACGTCGCGGCGCTCGAAGGCGATCCAGCCGATGAGGAATCCCGTCGCCCCGAATCCGCCGAGCCACGCTGCCGCCTCGAGGAATCGTGCCCAGGGGATATCCTGGTAGAGCAGGTAGAGCCAGGCGGACATGCGGGAGGTCACGAAATACTCGCGATACGGATCAAAGGCCGGGAGCGGGATCGAAGAGAGTACGCGATCCGCCACAAAAAAGGCCACCGTCAGAATCGTCGCCGCCGCAGGCTTGATTTTAAAACATCCTAACATGAACGCCATTCCCGTCACCGGCAGGTAGATGAGGGAGAACCCGAAGATCGCGAGGAAATAGCGGGCAAGCCCCTCGTTCCATTCAAAAAGAGTCACGCGGGGAAGTTCCGGCGTCCATACGAGCATGCCGCCACCCCAGCCGCGCTCGAGCAGCCCGACCGCGAGAGCGGAGGCACCGACGAAGAGGAAGAGCACACTGGTGTAGATCTGGCAGGAGAGGAACTTGATGACCAGCAGCCGCAGGCGTGAGACGGGACGGGCGAGGATGAGCCGCAGGTTTCCATCCTCGGTTTCCTTCGCGAGGATGTCGCCGGCGATGAGCGCGACGAAGACGGTCCCGAGCAGCAACATCGTGAAGACGACGATGAGAAAAGCGAGTGTCAGGGCCGAGAAATACTCATCGAAGCCGCCCGCGATTCGACTGATGAAGGTCGCCATATTGGCCTCGGACTTTTCGCGGGTCCAGAGGAAGTAAAAGAGGATCTCGACACTGAGGAAGACCCCGAAGCCGATGTAGGTGCGACGCCGCGCGAAGAGGCGGAAGAGTTCCCAATAGAGCTGCTGGAAGAAAAGTCTCATGCCTCGTCGCCTCTCTCTTTCTCATTTTCCTGCACTTTCGCGACGCGGCTGATCTCGAGATAGAGCGTCTCGAGCGATCCCGACTCGGGCGCGAAGCAGGTGAGGCGCGCGCCCCCCGCGACGAGCGCAGCGAGGAGATCGGCTGCGAAGAGGTCGGCGGAAAAAGCGACTTTCTCCCCGAAGATCTCACCGCCGAGATCGACGCATAGTCGCCGCGTGAGGTCCTCGTTCTCCGACGCGAGGCGATAGAAGACACGACCGTCGCTGAAGCCGTTGACCCGGCCCTCGTAGACCTTTTTCCCGCCCTGGAGGATGACGACCTCGTCACAGACCTGCTCGACCTCGGTGAGCAGGTGCGAGCTCAGCAGCACGGTGAGACCGAGCCGGTCCCGCAGGTCTAGAATCTGGCGGCGGAACTCGACGATGCCCTCGGGATCGAGACCGTCGGTTGGCTCGTCGAGGATGAGCAGCTCGGGCTGGGGCAGCAGCGCCTGGGCGAGGGCGAGACGCTGGCGCATCCCGTGACTGTAGGCCGAGACGCGGTCGTGGATGCGTTTCTCGAGCCCGACCCAGGCGACCGTCTCGCGCATCACCGACTCGGGCACGCCGCCCGAGTAGGCGGTGAGGACTTTCAGGTTCCGCCAGCCTGACAGATACTCATAAAAGGCCGGTGCCTCGAAGATCGCGCCGACTTTCCGGATCGCCAGCTCGCGATGCTGCTGTACGGAATACCCGCCGATGACAGCCTCGCCGCGGTCGGGATGGATCATACCGAGGAGCACTCCGAGCGAGGTGCTCTTGCCCGCGCCGTTGTGCCCGAGGAGCCCGCAGATCCTCCCTTTGCCGACGGAGAACGAGACCTCGTCGAGCGCCGCAGCAGCGGCACCGGGGAAGCGCTTCGAGACATTGCGGAACTCCAGCATCATTCTGCCTCGACCATAAACTGCACTTCCCGGAGTACGTGCCCGTCGGCGTAGAGCACATTGACGCCATCGCCGACATCCTCGTGGAAGTTCTCCTTGTCCGAGACGATGGGGATGCCCGAGGCCTGCCCCGTCATGCCGAGGAGCTTCAGATTCGAAGTCTTCTGGCCGTTCACGAGGCTGTTCCAGAAGTAGCTCGACCCGGTCTTTTCGAAAAACTCCCCGTGATCGGAGGGACATTGAAAACTGAACTCGTCGCCGACATACTCGAGGAGCACGGTGTCGATCGCGGGGTCATCCTGGTCTCTGCTCTCGCGCGCTGCAACGAGGGTCGGAAAGGTCATGCCTTTGTCAGTGAAATAAAGGTTCAGCCCGATCCCGATCTCGCGCAGCTTCCCGGCGCAGAGGGTGGAGCGGGCATTCGCCTTCATCATGCGAAAAGTCGGCACACTGATGGCTACGAGGATGGCGAGAATCGTGAGCGTGACGAGGATCTCCACCATGGTGAAGGCGGCTGCTCGATCCGGTTGTTGGCGGACTCGTTTCATCATCGCCCTCTCATTCCCGCCATCGACCGCTGCATCTCCTCGAGGAGCGGGGCAAGGTCGATCTTGGTCTCGGCGCTGGCATCCTCGTAGTAGGATTTCAGACCGGCCTCGGTTATTTTCTCGGCGACGGCGGGATCGGCCTCTTCGAGCCTCCCGGGGCCGCCGCGCTCTTCCTCCATGCGTTTGAGGGATCGCTCGACGATTTTTTTCCGCTCCTCACGATCCATCTCGTTGAAGGATTGCATCATCTGCTGAAAGGCCCTTCCGACCCGCTTTTCGAGAAAGTAGAACTGCTCGTCGGGACTCAGCTCAGTAAAAAAATCGCGACGCGGATCCCGCTCGGCCGATTCCTCGAAGAGACGGACCTCGGAGGCCTCGAGCTCGTTGAGCATCGTCGCGAGGGTGCCGATGATCTTTTTCCGCTCTTCGGGATCCTCGACGCCCTCGAGAGGATTGGCCTCGACAAAAGCGACCACTTTCTCGGGAGTCGCCCGGATCGAGCCGGCCCAGCGGACGACCCCGTAAGCGACCCCCCAGAGGAGGACTAGAGCGGCGATGCCTCTGAGGAGCAGTCGATTGCGGGAATTCATGTGTGAGGGGAGACGGAGTCGGTGCGGGAAAGGTTACGCCCGGCTGCCGCGACGGAACTTCCTTTTCAGATCCGCTATCGAGTATACCCGCATCCCGATGGCGGCGGCAAGATAGATTAGCAGCCCGATGCTCACGAGCACCCCCATCGTGCCGAGCCGTTTGAAGAATGCCCCTTTCGCCATGAGGATGGACTCCCCGAACTCGGCCATGCCCCAGACCGCTGCGCCCATGATCGTGGCCGCGAGGAGCATGCGCCCGACCCGGCTGTAGAAGCCATCGGTGAGCCCCATGAAGCCCGCCCCGCGAAGACCGAACCAGAGCAGCCCGACATTGACCCACCCCGCGATCGAGGTCGCGAGCGCACAACCGACCGGCCCGAGCCAGAGGTAGAGCGGGTAGACGAGGAGCATGTTCGTGATCGCGGTGATGATGGTGTAGCGCATCGGCGTCTTCGTGTCCTCACGCGCGAAGTAGCCGGGCTGCAGGACGCGGGCGAGGATGTAGGCGGGCGTCCCGATCGCGAAGGCCGCGAGGACATAGCCGGCGAGGATCGCGGACTCGCCTTCGAATTTTCCTCCTTCAAAGATCGCATACATGATCTCGCGCGGGATCACGAGCATCGCGATCGTCGCGGGGAGGCAGAGAAAGAGACAGAGCTCGATCCCCTGACTAAGACTGCGCTTGGCCCCTGCTTCGTCGCCGCTGCGAAGATTGCGGGTGATCTCGGGCAGCAGCACGACGCCGGCCGCCATGCCGATGAGCCCGAGCGGGAGCTGATTGATGCGGTCCGCATAGAAGATCGCCGTTTTTCCCCCGATCTGGAGCGAGGCGATCGTCTGCCCGACCATGAGATTGAGCTGCTGCACGCTCGCACTGACGAGCCCCGGAGCCATGAGCAGGGAGAGGCGCTTCGCATCGTCGTCGAATTTGGGAAGGAGCGGACGCAGGTCTATCCCCCGTCGCAGGCACGAGATCATCACGACCGCGAGTTGCAGCACCCCGGCGACGACGACCGACCAGCACAGCACGAGGAGCGGCTCGCCGGTGCGGGGCACGACGACGACTAGACCGATGAGAAAGACGACATTCAGCACCACGTAGGCAAAAGCGGGCGCACCGAAGACCTTGCGGCTGTTGAGGATACCACTCAGACCCGCGACGAGGCAGATGAAGACGAGGTAGACCACGGTGATGCGCGAGGCCGCAACGGCCGGCTCGAGTCGACCGTCCGAGGCAAAGCCGAGGTTCGTCAACTTGATGATGGGCTCCATGAAAATGAAGGAGACGACAAAACACCCCATCAGAATCAGGAACATGGACGAGAGCGTCCGGCGCGCGAAGAAGTCGGCCTCTTTTTCCCCGCCCTCTTCGAGGCGACGACTGTACATGGGCACAAACGCCGCATTGAACGCCCCCTCCCCGAAGACGCGACGAAAGAGATTCGGCAGCTGGAAAGCCGCCACCCAGACATCAGACATCGCTCCGCTCCCGAGATGGGTCGCGATGAGTTTGTCACGGATGAACCCGAGGACACGACTCACGAGGGTGAGCCCACCGACAGTGAACATGTTGCGAAGCATAGGGGGAGGAAGGAAAGAGATAGAAAGGACAGCGCCACCAATACGGCGGGGAATCGACGATTATTTCACTTCCGGTGCAGTAGCCGTCGGGGCGGCCCCCGTCGGGGCGGCACTGCTCTCCGCCGCCCGCGCCTGGAGGAAGGCGCCGAGAGGCTGCAGGTCATTGCTACCGTCCTCGAACTTCGTGCCCACCTCGGTCAGGCTGGGCATCTGCGCGATCACGTCGAACCCGCTCGTGATCATGTCAGGATTAAAGACGAGCCGGGTCAGGGCCATGCCCTCGAGGGGGCTCAGGTCGGTCACGGGCGTCTCGCCGATGTGGAGGCGCTGCAGAGGCGTGCCCGCGAGCGACGAGAGGTCACGCACGGCGGTGCGGTGCAGGGTCAGGCTGATGAGAGGCGACTTCGCGAGCGGGGCGATGTCGGCCACCGGAGTATCCGTGAGCCAGAGCATCTGCAGGGGCATGCCCTCGAGGGCGCTGAGGTCCGTCACTTTCGTCTCCACGAGATTCATCTCGACGATGCCGAGTCCCTTCAGCGGGGAGAGGTCCGTGACGTCCGTCCCGCTGAGGTAGAGCTTTTTGAGATCGCTCATGCCCGCGAGGGGGGCGAGATCTTTCACCGCCGACTTTTCGAGGTAGAGTTCCACGAGCGGCATACCTCGCAGCGGGGAAATGTCGGCCACTGCGCAATCCTGGAGATAGAGAGCCATCAGCGACATGCCCTGAAAAGCCGAGAGGTCCGTCACCCCGCAATTGTCGAGGGCGACGGCCTCGACCTGGCCGGCGTTGTCGATCTGGAACTGCCCGTTGCCGGTGTAGCCGGGATTCTTCGCACGGATCGCTTCATGGAGTTTCACCTCGCTCCAGATTTGCGGAGCCGCCGGAGCGGACGCCGGGACAGGTTCGGCAGCGGCAACAGGAACGACGGGGCCCTCGGGGATCGGCTTTTGCTCCGCGACCGGAGACCTTCCGCACGAGGAAAAGAGCAGAGCGGCAAAAACAAGACAGGGAACGTGGCGGAAGGTCA
Organism: Verrucomicrobiales bacterium; assembly: GCA_041688355.1. GTDB lineage: Bacteria > Verrucomicrobiota > Verrucomicrobiia > Verrucomicrobiales > DEV007 > Arctic95D-9. The sequence continues at coordinate 20,302 of JBDNIL010000279.1, forward strand.
TGCCGCCATACTCCACGAAAGTTGCCCCGCAATCAAGGACCGAGCGGTGCCCGTTCCGCTCCGATGCGACCGCTCCGGACGGGCCTGACGAAGGACTTTCCGCTCGACATAATTTCTTTTCTGCATAAATATCATAAAAATGATAATTAAATGGAAATTATCCTGCGCCGTGGTGCTCGGGCTGGGCGGGTTGACCGTCCCGCTCCACGGGCAGGGGTTTCCTAATGTGACGCAGACGCCCGGCCGTCTCCTCACTCCCCTGCTCGCACCGCAGCAGGGCCGCACCGCCGTGATCGCCTACAACAACGACGAGACCGTGCGCGGCGAAGCTTTCGCCCAGGTCTGGAGCGGTGGACGACTAAATTCACAGGGACA
>JBDNIL010000280.1:0-5012 GCA_041688355.1 Verrucomicrobiales bacterium
CGGCAAAGGAGGAGACGAAGAGGGTGATCTCTTCTCCGGGCAGGGTTGGGGTCAGCAGGTGCATCGCGGCGGCGAAGAGAGGGAGTTGGATAAAGCGTGAGAAAGCCATTTACCAACGAGTATCGGATCGTCGCCCCCTGCACTAGCGAAATCCGATCCGTGATCGGGGGATGGGGGCTAACCCCTCCTCGCTGATTCTCTTCCCAAACGACTCAGCCTGCCTGCTCGCGCACCCATTGCCCGGCTTTGATGTAGACCTCGGCGGCGCTGCGGAGCTGGAGCTTGTCCTTGATGCGGGATCGGTAGGTGTCAACGGTCGAGTCGCTCAGTCCGAGGGACTCGGCGATCTCGCGGGTGCCCTTGCCGCGACCGAGGAGCTGGAAGACCTCGAGCTCGCGATCGGCGAGTTTGTCGAGACCGGTCAGCTCGGGCGGGAGCGAGCCGCGCGTCATGCGCTCGAGGAGCTTGGCGGTCATTTGACGACTCGCGTAGACCTCACCGGCGGCGACTGCCCGGATCGCCTTGATCACTTCGGACGAGGCTTCGTTTTTCGTGATGTATCCGCGCGCCCCGGCCCGGAGCGCCCGCTCGGCGTAGAGATCCTCGTCGTGCATGGAGAGGACGAGCACTTCGGTCTGGTGTCCCTTTGCCTTGATCTCCTTGATGAGTTCGAGACCGCTCGAGCCACGCAGGGTGATGTCGACGACGGAGATGTCGGGATTCACCTCTTCGATGAGGCGCATCGCATCCTCGATATTGTCAGCTTCGCCGCACACCGTCATCTCGAGGTTGCGGTTGATCAGCTCGGTTAGATGCTCGCGAAACATGGGATGGTCTTCGACGAGGAGGACTTTCAGAGTTTTATTTTTGGTGCCTGATTCCTTGGTGTTGTTCATTATTCTGATGGTTGCTGGTTGAGTCGACAGCTGATGTAAGTGCCCCCGGTTTCGCGGAGGCCGGTCTCGAGGATGGAGCCGATGGCCTGGGCCCGGTAACGCATCGTGCGCAGCCCCATTCCTCGTCCGGGTGAAGGCTGCGTCGGCAGACCAACCCCGTCGTCCTCGATGCGAACCTCGAGGTCGCTGCGGAGTTGCCGTAGATAAATCGTGATGGCGCTGGCGCCGCTGTGTTTCAGGGCGTTGGCGATGGCCTCCTGCGCGATGCGGTAGAGGTGCATGGAGATTCCGGGCGAGTCGACGGAGAGCTCGGTATCGCCCTCCACTTTGACCTCGATGCCGGTGAGGCGGGTCATGACACGGGCGAGGTCGACGAGGGCGGCGCCAAGTCCGCTGCGATCCACATGGACGGGAAAAATTCCGCGCGCCAGATTTCGGGCTTCGAGCACGGCCTGCTGGAGCGACTTCTCGATCATCGCGGCGTCGCTCGCTTCGGCATTGCCCTGTGCCTCGAGTTCCTCGGCGAGGACACGGGCGGCACAACCGATCGCCGCGAGCTGCTGGCAGATGCCGTCGTGGAGATCCTGCCCGATGCGCTGCTGTTCGTGCTCGCTCACTCTCACGATGTCGAGCTCGAGCTGGCGCTGTTCTTCGAGCATCTTGATGTGGGCGGCTGCCGCCTCCTGCTTTTTACGCACCTCGAGTACGGCAAAAACGACGACCCCGAAATAAAAGAGCCGGCTGATCATTGCCCAGATATATCCGAAATCCGTCTGATAAGGATTGGTTGACTGGTTGGCGAAAAGCCACACGATACTGGAGAGCGAGGCCGAGAGGATCCCGGCGGTGATGCCGAAGCGCCACACTGCCAGGATGATGGGCGCTGCGTAGAGGATAAAGAGGCTCAGCTCCCACCCGGTAAGGTAGTCGGCCCAGCCGATGAGGGTGATGAGAGAGCCGATCAGGAAAACTACGACGGCGGCGGGAAGCTGAAAGAGCACCGCAGTTGCCCGGCTTTCTTTGCACTTCTCTCCAATGCCGGGGGCGTGAGGGGCGATCGATGGGGTTGTGGAGGACATTTCAATCATCTGTCAGAGAGCACCCTAACAGAGGCAGCCCGACCTAGGCTAGTCAAAAATTGACCTCTCTGCTGGACAAGATGCCCGAATGAAACGACGGGGATCTCCCAATGAAAAAAACCTTCCCCCTTGCATCGCCCGGCCACGCCCCGGCGCGGGCGATCGAGTCGATCAAGAACGACATACGCAAATACCTGAAGCGCGAGCGCCGCAAGCCGTTGCCCGAGGGCGTCGATTTTTGGGATTTCGACTGCCGCATCGGCCCCGATCCTGACGCCGCCGCGGCGGTGCATGTGAAAGAGATCAGCGATGCGATCGACCGCGTCGCGGCGGCAGGGGCGGATGCCGTCTACGTGGAGATCCTCGCGAAGACGGGGCACCGCGCGCCGCGTGCGGATGGTCAGGCCGGTGAAGCGGGCGAAGCCGGTGAAGCGGGCGAGAGTAGTGCTGAAGATGACTTCCACGGCTGAAGAGAGGGATTCCGGCGGGCTCGGTTACCGGTCAATGGCCCGACCGATTCATGGAGAACAGGCCCGAGACCATCAGGGGATTTTGTTGACTTCGTCGTTCACATTGGTGCCGTCGGCCCAGATCGTGGCGAAGTAACGCGGGGGAGTGGCGTCTTTGTCGCGCATCGTCTTCACGACGATGTCGGTGCTCTCCAGCAGCAGTTCGCGCATCCTCGCGACGCGCTGCATGTTTTTCGCCTTGGTTGTTTCGTCGGGGCCAGCCTTGTCGGCGTCGAAGAGGGTGAGATTCTGCTTATGCACCCAGACACCGAAGCCCAGGTCGATGTTCATCGACACGGTGTTGCCATCAACGATGCGGACGAGTTCGGCCCAGAAGACGTAGTTCGGCTCGGGCGGATCTTCGGCGCGCAGAGCGGTCGGGAGGAAAAGGGAGCAGAGGAAAAGGCAAAGGAGAGATCTCATGGAGGGGGGAGGCTATGGACGTCCCTCCAAGGTAGGAGCAATGGCAGGACCGTGGCAAGACAAAGGACGCAATTTTTTTTGCCGGCAGGCGTCTCATCGAAGAGAAGCCGCGCCGCGCAGTAGTCCAGAGGCTCGGGCCCCGAGTCGCCGGCGCAACCTCCTCGATTCACTTGTCGTCGCGGAGACGCTCCTTGGGCGAGTCGCGCCACATGAAGAGCGCCTTCACCGTGTCCAGCACCGTCGGATGGAGTTCGTGCGTCTCGCGCTGGATCTCGATCGCCTTTTTATCCTCGGCCGTGACCGCGCTCTCGTCCGCCGTCGAGGGGGAGTTCGCGCTTGCCCCGGACTTCGTCAGCAGGGCCTCGACCTTGCCGTGGAGTTGCTCGACGTAATCGCAGAGATCACTTACCTCATTCGCGAGGGCGCGGGTATCGGTTGCGTAGGGAGTAGCCTCCGTCCTGTCGCGCAGTGCGAGGGAGAGCTGGCGAACACGGTTGCACAGCTCAATCGACTGGGGTGAGATCGCGTGGCTGAGGGATTCTTCCTCTTTTGTAAAGGCAGTGTCTTTCATAGTATTGTTCTGGTCTCTGATTGGGAATGATGGAGGAGCGCCCGGGCTCAATCCTCGGGCGGGACTTCGCGGTGGATCGCATCCGTTTCGGGACCGACTTCTTCGGCACGGTCTTCAGCCGCCTCGGCCCGGGCGAGGTCGGCGGCTTGGCTCTCACCTCCCGGGATCCGGCCCGGGGTGGTGGGATTGCCGGCCGCGACGGATGGGATGGGATCAAGCGATGTCATGCACCGTTCCTCCATCGCAGGACTCGTTCCGCCGCCTCGATCGGCGCGGGGACGGGCTTTCGGTCCGACGCGCGATGGGCCTGCCGTGCTTTTTGCACGAAATACCGCTTCTTTGGTGAGCGAAATGCACAATCCCGGACCGCTCCCCGGTGGGCGGGAGACAGCGGAAAACACGAATCCGCCCCGTTGCCCATTGTCGAAAATCGTCGAGTTTCAGGAATCGCGATGTTTTCCCCCCGTCCAGCGTTTTTCAGACCGGTTCTGGTTTTGCTCGTCTTCTGCAGTTTTGTCACTGCGGTAGAGGCGCAGTCGCTCCGGGCATCGCCCTTCCCGCCCGATGCTCCCGAGCACGAGGCCCTCACCGAGGCGAGCGCCTTTCTCGGCGACGAAAAGTTTTCGCTGCGGCAGGACTACTGGCAGGGAGCCCTGACGACGAAGGCCGGGACCGCCATCAGGCTGCAGTTTTTCAAGGGCAATACCTACAGGCTCTTCTTCGGCGTGGCGCCCTCGACCCTGCCCAAAGACGGGAAGCTCCAGCTCCACCTCTACAACGCCGCCAACGAAGAAGTGGCCGGCGCCACCGGCGAAGCGGGAAAACCCGCCCTCGCCCTTCACTTCGAAAACACGCTCAAGACCGGTCTCTATCTCGTCCTCATGCGCGTCGAGCTGCCCCCCGGTCCGCTGGCCGAAGAGGAGGTCCCGGCGGTGATGTTCTATGGTTGGCAGTGAGGTAGGTGGCGGGTGGGCTTCGCGCTACAACACGCCACGCCGCAGGTGGGAAGAGAACAAGGAGGCGCGACACTCCTTTCGCGCTGCGCCTTGCTTGGGCAACCATTGACGCGCGGGCTGGTCGCGCGGCTACGATTCTTGTTTGACTGTTGGGCCTGCCGGAGAATCGAAGAAGCCACGATAGCCGAACAGCACGACAGGAGTGTCGTGCCTCCCTGGGATAGAGGGAGGCGTAGCGGAACTCGCAAGAGTTCCCTCGTCGTTGGGCGCTTGAGCAAAGAAGCGGGGAACATTGGCATGTTCCGCTGCGGGAACCGCGTCGTGCTGTAGTGGTGACCTCCAGGTCGCCACCACGAAAGGTTGGAGTGACGGCTTCAGCCGTTTCCCCGGATACCGGGCGGAGCAGTGGGGCAAAAAAATGAGGGGCAAAAATATGGCATTTGTAACGGGCGAAGGATCCGATTCCTTTGTCACTCATTCCGTTGACAGCGACTCTTCGCTCGGGCCCCAATCCCCCTGTTCGGAATCTGCCTCCTCCTCCCCTGCCTGCCCGCCTCTGGCGCGCTCCCGCGCTCCCG
>JBDNIL010000281.1:0-31335 GCA_041688355.1 Verrucomicrobiales bacterium
AGCCGCCGCGTGAGGATCGAGATCCGGGATCGTTCAAACATCATGACACTCGAGTGTAAGGACGGCACCCGCCGACGGGCAACCCGTTTTTGCAGCTCCGCTCCCACGCCCCATCTCTCCGACATCTGTGTCATCCGTGCCCATCCGTGCCCATCCGTGTCATCTGTAGTTCAAAAAATCATTTCTAAAGGGGAGGCCGGGAGTTCTTCGGCTTTACACAAGCAGATCCGATTCCGGATTTCCGATTATCCGATTCCGGATAAACTTGCGGCCAACGTTCGCGGATCTGAGCGAGGACTTGCAATACCCTGAATTCCCGCCCTCCTCTCACTAGGAACCACGGCACTCCTTGAGCAGCCAACGCTTTTTCAAACCAACAGTGCATGACATGGCGCAAGTGCTCACCGTCGCGCAGTCCGTCCTGCACGAAAGGAATCTCATCACCTGTTAAAACATAGAGATCGGCACGACACGCAGCGGCAAATTTTTCTAGGTGCGGCATCGGGGAGCCCATGTATCGGCGGTGCCACTGCACAGTGGCGAAGGCATTTGTGTCACAAATCAAAAAACGGTTCGCCTCGCGGGCCGCCGCATCCTCACGTCGGGTTTGCTCGCGGGCGATATCCATGAACTCTGCGGAGTTCCACGCGGCCTCGCCCTGGCCCTGTTTGATCGAGCTGTATTCGCGTCCATATTCCGAGACCCAGTTGGTGCGCAACGCCCCTGCGAGATCAGTCGCCAGAGTAGTCGTTCCGGTGGATTCCGCTCCCACAATCACGATTCTTTTCGCAAACCATTCCCGCAAAGGAGGATCAAGGAAATCCCACATCACGAACGGATCACTTCGCACCGCCGTCGCGCTGCATGGGACCCTCGCGCGTGCTCGGTCCACCATCACATGGTGAGCCCCCATCATAGCCGCATATCGCTCGCCGTAATCCTCGGAAGTAAAAACCACGTCCGGCGCACGGCCGAGCCATCCGACCGTGTTAGCCGCCCACACTGCGGTGTCATGCTCATCATAGCGGTCATCGATCAACATGATCTCGGCTTCGGGCAGCATTTCCCTCAGCCATGCTACCCTCAACTCCGGCGGGATAGGATCGTCCGGCTTTCCGCAGACGATCACCACCACCCGGTCACACTGCGAAAGAGCCCTTTCGATCACGAATCGATGCCCGCGGTGTGGCGGCAGGAACTTGCCCACCACCACGCCCAGTCCGAATCGCTCTGCATTCATTTCGGCAATTCCTTTCTCCATCGCATGATACCAAGAATGCAAAGAACAACAAAGCCCGCGTAGAGAGCCGAGGTGAGAGGCAGCCCCTTTGAAGCATAGAGCGGAACGTAGATCAGGTCGGCGGTGATCCAGAGCCACCAGTTTTCGATCTTCTTCTTGCAGAGCAAGTACTGCGCCGCCAGGCAGATCACCGTGCTCAGTGCATCCCAGAACGGGGCTGAGCCATTCACCATCAACAAGAACTCGCGTAGCCCCCAGGTCCCCAGAATGAGAAAAATCGCGATCACCCGCCACTCGGCCCGCGAGGCGCGTGAGACCTTCAACGGAGAGCGATTCTTGCCACCGTGCAACCACACCCACCAGCCCCAGATGCCAAAGCCGAAATAGATCCACTGAAGCCCGAAGTCCGCGTATAGCCGTGCATTCCAGAAAAGAATCGCAAAAGCGACGTTGTTCGCCAGCCCGATCGGTCAGTTCCAGATATTTTCCTTCGTCACCAGCCAAACGCAGACGGCTCCCGTTGCAAAGCCCCACGCTTCTGTCAAATGGATCGGCAGCCACTCCTGCCAGGCACTGATCAGGAGCAAGCCCGACAGCACGGGCACCAGCACGATATCCGGTGTTTGCCCGGCACGCCGTGCGGCGATGTTTTCCCCGCGCAGGATGTAGGGATCTTCCGCCATCTTATTCCTCCATCGTCACGCCCTTTATTCGCATCTCCTCTACCGCCCTGTCCACATCGCCGGGTGCCAAATTCACGCCCCTGCTGGCAGGGAGATGAAGAGCCACCTCAAAACCAGCCGCCAGTGCATCCAGGGCGGTGAACTTCACGCAGTAGTCCGTGGCCAGACCGCAAAGGGTAAGACGCTGCACGCCCTGCTCGCGCAACCACTCCCCGAGGCCCGTGGACTTGCGGTGCCCGTTGTCGAAAAAGCCGCTGTAGCTATCTACCTCCGAGTCGGTCCCCTTGCGGAAAATCTTCGTGATCCGTTCGGTCTTCAATCCCGGTGCAAAGTCCGCCCCGACAGAACCCTGCACACAATGCACCGGCCACAACACCTGCGGCAGTCCGTTGAGATCAATCACCTCGAAGAGCTGATTTTCCGGATGATTTGCGGCGAAGCTGCCATGATCGGGCGGATGCCAGTCCCGGGTGGCGACGATCATCTCAAATCCCTCCATCAAGAGGTTCACCACCGGAATGACCTGATCACCGTCCGGCACCGCCAGTGCTCCGCCGGAAAGGAAATCGTTCTGTAAGTCGATAAGAATCAGGGCTCGGTCGGTCATCTAAAGATTTTTGTTCTTACGTTTTCCGGGTTCATTTCCCGCCAGATTCGCTTTTCAAATTCATTTCACTAACTTTCTTCTATTCGTTAGCGGAACTCGGCCAGGAGCCGTTCCCTCTCTCGATGCAATCCCTGCTCGAGGCCCGCCGGGTAAGTGTGGGGATTCACGAGGCGAGCGATCCCGGGATGCACTTTCTCCATCGTTTCCCTGCAGCGGCTGCGAATCGCCTCGAGCGACTCGGAGGCGGCAAGCCTCAATCCGTTTTTCATCACCGGTCGCAACACATCGTGAAACGTCGTGCCTGGCGGGATCTGCTTGCGGCGGATCGGATCCCCCGGATCGATGATCTCCACATCCCCATCCGGAATGCCGCGATCCAAATCGTAGATCGCATCCGCCAGGATCATTCCGTCCTGCTCGTACCGCCGGATCTGCAAACGTCCGGGGATGGAGCTCTTGGCTGATTGCTCGCTCCGCTTGATCCGCGCTTGCCAGGTGCCGTCTTCGCGCCGTAGTGCGACCAATTTGTAGACGCCACCGAGGGCGGGCTGGTCCGCCGCCGTCACCAGATTCGTGCCGACACCCCAGATGTCGATCTGCGCCCCCTGATGACGCAGGGTCTCGATGATGTGCTCGTCGAGATCGTTGCTCGCCACGATCTTCACCTGCGGGAAACCCGCCGCATCCAGCATCGTCCGAGCTTTGCGGCTCAGCCAGGCGAGGTCGCCCGAGTCGAGCCGGATCCCGCTCAGCTCGTGACCGCGCTCTCGCAGCTTGCGCGCCGTTCCGATGGCGTGGTTCACCCCGCCCACCGTGTCGTAAGTATCCACCAGCAAGGTCGAGTTATCGGGCATCGCCTCGGCATAACGGTCGAAGGCCTCGCTCTCCTCATCGAAGGACATCACCCACGAGTGCGCGTGGGTGCCGAGCACCGGAATGCCGTATCGATAGCCTGCCATCACGTTCGAGGTCCCTTTGCAGCCTCCGATGTAGGCCGCACGACTTGCCGAAAGTCCACCATCCGGACCCTGCGCCCGGCGATAACCGAACTCGACTACCGCTCCATCCGCAGCCGCTCCGCAGATCCTTGCCGCCTTCGTGGCCACCAGGGTCTGGAAATTCAGGATGTTGAGCAGCGCCGTCTCGACCAGTTGCGCGTGCAGGATGGGTCCCTGGACACGCAGGAGCGGCTCGTGAGCGAAGACCGCATCGCCTTCGGGGATCGCATCGATATCCAGCTTCAGGCGCAGGTCACCGAGGTAGTCGAGAAAGTCTCTCTGAAACAGCGGCGTCCCCACCCGGGTCCGCAGACCCGCGAGATAATGGAGTTCCTCCTTCCCGAAGCGGAATGCATCCAGCCACTCCAGCGCCTGCTCCAGCCCCGCCGCAATCGCATAGCCCCCGCAGAAGGGGAGTCGCCGAAAGTAGAGTTGGAAAACACTCTCCTGCTCCGCCTTGCCTGCCTGCCAATAGGCGGCGGCCATCGTGAGCTGGTAGAGATCTGTTTGAAGCGGGCTGTTAGAGATCATAACTCGAAAAGGTAACCTTTACTGACGAGGCCTTCATACTTCCGGCGGTCGAAGCGATGAAGGCGGGCTGGTCGATGTGCGCCGCCGGCGTATTCGTCGAGCGGGATCAGGAAATCGAAGGCGAGCAGCCTTTTGCGAAAATTTCGTTTGTCCAAGGGGCGGCCGAGGATCGCTTCGTAGAGTGCCTGCAACTGCGCCAGAGTGAAGTGCGCCGGCAGCAACTCGAATCCCACCGGCTCGTAGCGAATCTTCCCGCGCAAGCGCTCCAGCGCCGCACCCAGGATCGCCGCGTGATCAAAAGCCAGCGGAGGCAGTTCGTCGGCATCGAACCAAGCCGCGTCGCTCGCATCGGTATCGCCTTTTGCAGGATGCAAGTCAGGTCGAACCAGAGCGTAGTAGGCGACACTCACCACCCGTCCGCGAGGGTCCCGCGCGGGAGCCCCAAAGGTGGCGAGCTGCTCCAGGAAGACTCCCTCCAAACCGGTCTCCTCCTTCAGTTCTCGCCGCGCAGCAGCATCAAGGTCCTCATCCATGAGCACGAATCCACCGGGCAGCGCCCATGATCCCATGAAGGGGGCCACCCCACGCTGAATCAAAAGGATCTGCAGCCCGCCGCCTCCGAACCCGAAGACGACACAATCGACGGTCAGAGCCGGTCGGGCATATTTGTAAGTGTAGGCCATCGGAAAGTCACTTATGTAAGTGTATTTGTAACACGAAGACAAATTTTGTTTTGATCCGTTCCATGCAGCGATTACGATGGATCATCGGCCGCGATGCAGAGCTGGGAGCCATGAAGGGGCGACCTAATACGGGTTAGCGATCGGGGAGAATTGATTCCATCCGAAATCCTGATATTTGGAAACAGACCACCCAACCGATGCCAAGGATTTCCTCCCCGACAGACTCCGCTGAAGACCTCCGACATCCGTACCCGTCCGTGTCATCTGTGGCTCAAAGAGTCTGGACCACAGATGACACGGATTTACACAGATAAGCCCCGACCGACCCCGGATCTGCTCCGATAAAAGCCTCCGGCCTACACCTACTCCGAGGTGCCCTACCGTGAGTGGCTCGCCTCGCTCGGACTGGCGACCGGAGACGGCGCCGGGCGCAATCACTTCGACCGTCTCGTCCACTTTCTCTATGGCTTCCTCCTCGCCTTCGCCCTCATCCTCCTCGCCGAGGCGGTGACCGGCAGAGATCGGGTGCGGGAGCGGGGTGAAGGGCGGCGGAAGGTGGGCCCGCAGGGATTTGAACCCTGGACCAAGGGATTATGAGTCCCCTGCTCTAACCGCTGAGCTACAGGCCCGTAGCGAAGTGGAGTCTAGCGGAGGACGGCACGGGATCAACTGAGATGTGACGCGTTTTTTGAACGGGGGAAAGCGTCAGAGCTGCGGAAACCCAAAAGTAGAACGGGTCTCCAGGCCCGTTCCTCGAGCAGAGACCAAATCCTGAACGGGCCTGGAGACCCTTTCTACGGGGACTGGCTTCCCCGGTGCCACTCATGACCCATGTCTCTTGTCCCCTCTCACTCCTGCGAAGCAGCGGCGACCTGCGCGACCGCAGCGCGGCGCTTGCGGATGCGGCGGGTGAGGAATCCGGCGAGGGCGAGACCGAGGAAGCCGAGGGTTCCGGGCTCGGGAACGGCGGTCAGGGTGATCGCGCCGCTGCCGATCCCCGTGCCGTAGCTGATCCGGTAGAGGTTGCCCGGGTCAACGAAGGCCCCTTCAGCAAGGGTGCCGAAGGTGCCGGTGAGACCGGTGCCATAATTGGCGATGGTGTAGACCTGATGTTCCACGAAGGCCCCGCCGAAGTTGATCGCCAGATTGGCACCGCCGATGCCGAGGGCACCGCCGACATTGATAAGATCACTCGTGCCGCTGACGCCCTGAACGAGATCGACAAGCCAGATGCTGCCGGTGGCGGCGGTGAGGTCACCACCGAAGGAGAGCGTGCCGACGGCGTCGGTGACGAACGGATCGAGGACACCGACGGTCATGCTGCTGCCGTCGTTGCCGCCGGTGAGAGTGCCTCCGCTGGCGATGGTCGCGGTGGAGGCGATGCCGCCGATCGTGCCGGAACCACCGAGGGTGGCGCCGGACGCCACGGTGACGGCTCCGGTCGCAGCGGACTGGTCACCGTTGATCATGAGCATGCCGGCATCCACATTGGTCGCACTGGTGTAGGTGTTGTCCGCCGAGAGTGTGAGCGTATTCGCACCGAGTTTGGTGACACCCACCGCACCGCCACCCGTTCCGGTGCTATTGGTGATGGTATCGGCTATGGTAAAGTTTCCGCCCGATGCATTGCCGGTATCAAAGCCAATCGAAGATCCGCTTTGAAGGCCGTTGTTGTTTACGGTGGAGAGGTTTGTCAGAAGTGTCGTTACATTTCCCGCAGTGAGCTCGTTCGTTCCCCCCACATTGAAGGCGACGGTCGCACCGGTATTTGCAGTGATGTTCGCGGCAGTCCAACTGGCGGGAGTATTGTTGTAGAGCGATGCCCGGGTGCCGAACTGAAGGATGCCGGCACTGGCGGTGAACGTCCCTGCTCCGGTAGTCGTTCCATTCAGAATGAGTCTTCCGGGGCCTGCTTTGGTGAGGTTACCAGCCAGTGCGAGGTCGTTCTCGACCGTAAGAGTCGTTGCCGCAGCCGTCTCGATCGTCCCGTTGCCCGCTCCCACGGAGATTCCCCGATTCGTGTCATCGAGGATCACGTCGGCGGTGGTTAGCAGCCTGCCACCGTTGATGCTGAGTTGAGCGGCGTTCGGGATAAGCGGGTTCGTGCCGAGATTCTCCTCTGATGAGATGGAGAGTGTCCCTGCGAGGATGTTCGTCGACCCGAGATAGGTATTCGTTCCCGAGAGGACGACGGTTCCTGTTCCCATAACGGTAAGGGCGGCGCAATCCGTGCCGGAAATGATTCCGGAGATCGTCAAAACATTGGAACCGGTCGACTCGAGGAAAGCGGCGCTACCACCGAGAGAAACGGCGCGGGTTACACCCAGATCGACATTTGCGCCGGTGTTCTGGAGAATGCCGCCATTGTTGATCGCCAGCGTATTGGTGGCGGAGCCGTCGCCGAGGTTGGCGGAACTGCTGATGCTGATAGTACCGTTGTTGATGGTCGTGGAACCCGCGTAGGTGTTGTTCGCGCTCAGGAAGAGGACGCGTGAGCCCTCTTTGGTGATGGCGCCGTTCCGGATGACGGTCTCGATCGTGGCATCGGGCCGACCCACGGTGGTGGCTACGGTCAGGTTGTTGGGTTCGACCGTGATCGTCCGGTTGCCGCCGCCGAGATCGAGGGTGCCGGAGTTCGGAGCCGCAACGCCGACGGTGCCGGTGCCGGTGATGAGGACGCCGCGGGCGGTGGTGCCGGTGTCATTGGTATTCCGGTCGTTGCTCAGGGTGATGTTGCCGTTGAGAGTGAGGACGCCGCCCGCTCCCGTCCGGACGAGGGCTCCGGACCCAGTGATGGCGCTCATGGTGAGCGAGCCGATCGTTTCCGCATGGCCGTTCAGGTCAAAGGTGCCGGCCGCTCCCGCAGCCACGGATCGCACAGTGACGTTGGTGGCATCGTTGATCTGATTGTCTGCGAGCAGTCTCACGGTGGCGGCTTCGTTCGCGGTGCTGCTGAACCCGATGAGCAGGTTGCCGCCGCCAATGGCATCGACTCCTGCTGTTTTGTTCAGTTCGAGGAGGCCCCGTCGGACGTTGAAGTCACCCGTGTAGGTGCTCGCTACTCCGCCGGCGAGTTGGAGGGTGCCGTTGCCGATTTTGGTGAGAGGCCCGGACCCGCTGAGGGCGAGGTCGGTGGCGGTCACGCTGGTGGCGAGCACTTCGATCGTGCCGCCGCCACTGAGGATATTGACGGTCGGGGTCGTCAGGCTGCCCAGGTCGTCTGCGTAATCAGCAGCGAGGGTAAGGCTGCCGCCGGCCAGAGTGATGCCGCCCGCGCCGAGATTGTCGTTGTCGTGAATCAGGAGACGCCCTTCGTTGATGGTCGTGCCTCCGCTGTAGGTGTTCACTGTATTCAACTCCAGCGTGCCGCGACCGGATTTGGTGAGGGACGCTGCGATGGTGTTCAGGGGCGAATCAATTCTCGCGGTCAGGGTCGCGGTGGTCGTTGCCGAGGAGGGGTTGACGACGTGGAAGAGATACTCGTTGGAGGCTCCCACCTGGATACCGTCATCAAAGCCGCCCACGATGATGTTGTGCGCAGCGCTGGCGGTGGCGGTGGGAATCAGCGTGAAGAGGAACGCTCCGCTCGTGTTGGTGAGCGCCTGGCCGGCACCGGTGCCGGTGACATTGGTCGTGCCTGCCCCGACTACGTTGCGGTTGATGACGAGGGAGTTGACAGTCTTGCCTGCGAGTGTGGTGAGGTTGGCAGCAAGGTTTTCCCGGACGTTGTCCGTCGCGGCGGCGAGTGTGTAGGTATCATACTCTGTGGTGAAATTGAGAGGGCGGAACCCGGCCCCGGAGACATAGGTGACGAGGGAATTGCCCATGGTCGTCACTGCGACTCCGCCGGTAGTGGTTTCACCGATCGCCCAGGGGACGATGCTGATGGCCTGGGTCCCTGCTGCGCCGCCACCACCGATCATGGCATTGAGGAAGCTGGTCTGGTTGGCGGCATCCCCGATGCGGAGCTGGTTGTTCTGAGCTAAGGTGCTGCCGAGGTTCGTGCCGCGCACATTGAGGGTGGCCCCGTTGGAGCGGACAAAGTTGCCGGCGATGAGGTCGGAGTTGGCGTTTGCCACGGTAGCCTCCAGCGAAGCGTAGCTGGCACCCGAGTTGAAAGTGATGACGCCGACCGCCTCATCGAGAGTGCTGCCCTGATCGCGACGGATCGAGAGACCACGTGGCTGAGTGGTCCCACTCCACGCGCCGTCGGCTGAATTCAGGGTGATCGGAGCGGTATTGAGGATGCGGTCGCCATTCGTTGTCGTGGAGTGGTTATCGAGCAGCAGGGTGCCGTTCTTGTTGATGGTAATGGCGTTTGCATTGGCGATGCGTCCCCCGCTACTCAATTGGAAAAGTCCGGAATTAACCACGAGCGCCCCGGTGAACCCGGTGGTGGTGGCGCCCGTGAAATTCACGTTGAAGGTTCCACCATTCACCGTGATCAGGCTCGTCGCACCGCCTGTGAAAACGCCGGCGTAGGTGGAATTGGTCGTCTGATTGAAGGTGATCGCCCCTCCCGTGCCCAGAGCGATGGTTCCGCCGCTCCCGTTGACGAGGTTTCCGACGGTCACGTTGTTGCCATTGACATCAAATGTTGACCCGAGGCGCGTCAGCAGCGCGGTGGTGTTTCCGATCGCACTGCTGTTGCCGAGGCGGAGGACACCTTCGTTCACCGTGACCTGGCTTCCACGCAGGAAGCTATTGTTCCCGCTTAGAAAGAGGGTTCCGAGGCCGGCTTTTGTAATGCCACCGGTGTTAGTGATGTCAGAAGCGATCGTCAGGGTTCCCAGGGTGTTGTTCTGATGCACGATGATCTCGCCGGCGATGCCGGAATTGGTGGCCCCGAAGAGACTTCCCCCGGTGATGGTGGAGTTGAATGCCCCGACGCTGGCATCAACGAGGATGCCGCCCGAAGAAATCCCAAGATAGCCTCCGGTCGCGATGGAGACGGTGGAAGCTCCGGCATGGGCGAAAGTCAGCGAGGCAATGTCACCGCAGGCAATCATTCCCGTGTAAAGGCCGTTGTTGATGATGTCCTGCCCGTTTGCCCAGTTGGCCGCCGCGTTCTGGATGGTCTGGGCGACTTGCACGATGTTCCCGCTGCCATCGATCCCGGCGAGGCGCTCGGGGCCTGCACCGATCGTCAGGGTGGCAAAGCCAAGGGTCCCTGCCGGACTGGTGCTGGTGGCCCCCGAGTCGTTGCTCGAATACTCGAAGGAAATCGCCCCGGCACCGTTCGCGACCGTTCGGCTGATCGCCCCGAGATTGAGGGTCGCGGTTTGGCCGATGCCGTGATTGATCACGACGTTGGTGTTTCCGGCGCGGACCGCCGTGCTCGCAACCCCCTGAGTGGTCGCGGCGGTGCCGCTCCCGTTCAGCGTCAGGGTTCCGTTGGAAATATTCCCAATCGTGCCAAGATTCAGCGCTCCGCCAATCTTGCTGTTGTTGTTCGTGCCGTAGTCGAGAATGAGGTTGCCCTCCTGAATGGTGGTCGCTCCGGTCGAGGCATTGTCGCGCTCCCCGAAGAAAGTAAGGGTGCCGGTGGTTTGTTTGATGATCGCCCCGTTGCCGGCGAGGGTGATGCCGGCGGCGATGGAACCGGTGCGGAGATCCTTGTTGCCCGTCGTAGTGATGATACCGGTGCCGGTGATGTTCCCGATGTTCGTAGAGTTACCCACGAGGAGACCGGTCCCGCCGACGCTGATATTTGCATTGTCGAGGTTGAGGACGGCGGCGGCGGCCGCGCTGGCGGACGCAGTGTCGCCGATATAGAGACGGGAAGAACCCGTGCCGATGCCACCACTTTGAGTCACATTCACCAGCGCGCCATTGCGGATGTAAATGCCCCCGCTACTCGAGGGTATTGTTTGGACCTGACCGGTAGTGTTGATGTTGACTACGGCACTGCCCTGCGCACCGCTGCCGGTGACGACAACATTGAGATCGGCGTCGAGGGCATTGGCCACGTTGGCGTTCAGGACTCCGCCGGTGACGTTCAGGGTGCCGCTATTCGTAATCACCGCATTGATATCCCTGGTCCCGGGGCCGCTAAAGTTCACGCCGGCGCCTGTTCCGCCGCTATTGGTAATGTTGCCGTTCACCGCGAGGCTCCCAAGACCATCGAAAGTCAGCGCCACGTTGCCCGTGCCGGCAATCGTGCCGGTGGTGGTCAGATCCGTGGCGGCGTTGTTGGAATCCCCCACGCTGATGGTGCGGGCTGCGGCGAAAGCGAGATTCGAATTGATCGTGCCCATGCCACCGTTGAAGGTGCCGTCGTAGACTACATTGCCACCGAGAGTGATCGTGCCTTTCGTTCCGGCGGTGTCGATCCACTGGGCAATCGAACCACTCCCGTTGCCGCCGAGGGTCGTCACCCCGACCGTGGTGAAGGATCTGCCGAAATTGTCAAACACCGCCGTGGCGCCCGGGTCTGCGAGGATCGAGAGGGTGCCCGTCGGTGCGAAAGTGCTGGCGGCACCCAATTGCAGCGTCCCGGCCCGAACCACCGTCGTCCCGGCGTAGGTGATCGCTCCATTGAGAATCTGAGTTCCCGCGCCTGCTTTGACGAGGTTGAAGTTGTTTTCGTTTGTCCCTGCCCCACCGACTGCGCCGGTGAAGCTGTGCGTCCCGCTCGTTGACCCGAGTGTCAGGGTGGAGATGGCCGCGTTGCCGCCGATGACACGGCTGCCGGCGAAGGTGCCGTTGCTCAACCCTCCCATCACAGCGCCAGTGGCGGCAGTAGTGTTGCCGACTTGGAGGGTGGCGGCCTTCGAAGCGGTGCCGAGGACCACGTTGAGATCCGAATTGAGGCTGCCGGTGCCTTCAAAAGCGAGAGTTCCCGCATTCTGGTTCAGCGTGCCCGAGATCGTGCCCGCAGCGCCCGAGAAGAGGAGCGTGCCCGAGTTCGCCGCAGTGTCGTTTACGGTGAGGGCTCTCGCGGTTCCCGTGAGTCCCCCGGATAGAGTGAGGACGCGGGCGCTGTCCTCAATGTTCCAGGACTGATCCTGAGCGAGGGCGACGATGGCGCTGATAGCGACGTTGCCCGCGCCGGTCTGCAGGGTGATGCCGGTGGAATCGACCGTATTGCCGAGCGTCAGGGTATTCACCCCATTGGAGCTGCCGATGGTGGTCGCGGCGTTGCCGGTGTGGAAGATGAGCTCCTGAATCGTCATGTTCGCTCCGAGAGTGGTGGCGAGGTTGGCCGCCCCGGTGGCGCTGAAGTGAACGATGGAGTCCTGATCGGGCGGTACGAGTGCGTCAATGCCACCTGTCATGGTTGTATCCCAGTTGGAGGGGGCTCCCGTCCCAGCGGTCAGAGTGGCCGACCAAACCCCCGCAGCGATGCCAGTGAGATCCCCTTTCCACCAGGTATCGGGCGCCGATGGGACCGCCGTCGGGGTGAGCACCCACTGATCGACAGTGCCGCCCAAGGTCTCATTCCGAAGCGCATAGGTGAAGCTGCCGCCATTAAAGATGACAGGGTTCAGATCGAAAGTCCCCCCGCCGGCGTGCAGGGAATTGGCAGCGGCCCCGTTGATGAGGATATAGTCCTGGAGGCTGACCGGAGCACTATTGACATACACTGCCGTAGTCAGTGTGCCGTTGACAGTCATGGTCTGACCGGTCGCAACGTTCAAGCGGGTGTTTCCCGTGCCATCGAGTGAAAAGCCGAGGGTCGCTCCGGTGATGGATCCAACGGTGATGACGTTTCCGGAGCCGGCGAATCCATAGTTGTTGACGGTATTCAGGGTTGACCCCCGCAGCGCGAACTCAGTGCCATCGGCCAGGGTCAACCCTGCAGTCGTGGCGGCAAAAGCCCCCGCAGTGTCCATGAACAACTTGCCGCCATTCACCGTCGTCGTTCCGCCGTAGGTGCTCGTCCCCGTGCCGGAGATGACGAGATCC
This sequence comes from Verrucomicrobiales bacterium, assembly GCA_041688355.1. Taxonomy (GTDB): domain Bacteria; phylum Verrucomicrobiota; class Verrucomicrobiia; order Verrucomicrobiales; family DEV007; genus Arctic95D-9. The sequence continues at coordinate 12,651 of JBDNIL010000281.1, forward strand.
CCCGCCCCGTTCTTTATCAAATTGAGGTTGCCCTCATTTGCGCCCCCGCCGCCGATGTTTCCGGCGAAGGTGCTGGTGGCGGCAAGATCGAGGGTCAGAGTGGCCATCGCGGCGTTGCCGGAGACGATCTGACTGGTCGTGGCGGTGCCCGCGCTGGCCAGAGATGTGAAAACATGGTTCAAGATCGCGCTGGAATCTCCCAACTGGAGGATGCCCGCCGTGCTCCCGCCGCCCATGATGAGAGACTGGCTCGTTCCGAGAGGGCTGTTTCCACCAACCGACCTGGCGATCAGGCGACCGTCCGCTACCGTAGTCGATCCGTTGTACTGGTTCGCGCCGCCGAGCGTGAGGGTGCCAGAGCCGATTTTGACAAACTCGAGAGTGGATCCCGTCGCATTGGCGAGGACACCTCCGAATGCGGTACTCGTGTTGTTTCCGCCCGCCGTGAAGACCGTGGTGCCACTGGTTGCGCCGGTATAGATCAGGCCGCCCTGGGTGGCACTGTTGCCGGCGAGCGAACCGACCGTGACATTGGCCCCGCCGAGCGTGATGTCGAGGAGCGCACCCTCGAGGACGGTGAGAGCAGTGCCCGTCGGAACCGCATCGGTGATCCCGTAACGCAGGATGCCGTCGGAAACCGTCGTGGAACCTCCGTAGGTATTGGAATTGCTCAGCAGGAGAATCCCGTCGCCGGTCTTGTTGAGATTGCCGGAAGCACCGCCGAGAATCCCTGACAAGGTGAGAATCTCCGTGGCCAAATCCACCGAGATTTCATGATCGCCGGCCGTCAGAGTTCCTGCGCCGGCCAGCGTAAGATTGAAGGCGTCGCGCAGCGCGAACCCGCCGTTCACAGTGTAGGCATTGTTGATGATGCGGTTGTCCGCCGTCGAGGTGAGGAAGGTTCCGTCGCCGATGGTGAGCGATCCCGAGGAGAGCGCATTGTTGTTGCCGAGTGAGACCCCGCCTGTCTGGAGGTCAAAATTGCCCGTCCAGGCGTTGGCGCCGCTGAGACGGAGGAGACCGCTGCCGTTTTTGATCAGATCAGTGCCCTCGACCACCGCATTGATGAGCAGGTTCGGCGCGAGAGGGTTGAGATCTTCCCCGTTCCACTCGACCCTCTCCACCGTGAGGGCGGCGGCAGCGGCGGCGAGGTTGAGCCTGCCGTTGACGGTGGAGAAGGCGTTGACGCCCGCATTCTGCCCGACCGCAGAGATATCGCCGGTGACGGTGAGCGTGCCGGTGCCCGTGGTGACGTTGGGCGCGGTGCCGCCGTGATTATTGAAGTTCAACTCGGCGATAGTCTGGCTGAAGTTGTTGAGATTCCACTGGGCACCACCCATCACGTTGACCGTGGCGGTATTCCTAATCTGATCCGAGGCCCCGTAGATGATCTGGGTGTTGCGGTCGGTGAAGATACCGGGATTACTGCCGTAACCACCCGTGATCGTGACATCACCCGTTCCCGTGGAAGTGATGGAAGTTCCGTTGGCGTTGGCGTTGTTGAGGACGATGCGGCCTGAGTTGACCCAGGTGCCGCCGGTGTAGGTGTTGTTCCCGGTCAGGAAAACATCGTTGGTGGCGGCGAGCGTGCCGCGGCCCTGATTCCCCGCGAGGACCAGCGACACGGCTCCGCCGGCGCTGTTGTCCACGATGCTCGCGCCGAGGGTGACGTCCGCATTGCCGGTGGTGTCTAGCTGGCTGTTCAACCAGCTCAAGGCATGCACGTAAAGGTCGGCGGGATCGCTCGTCGTGCCGGCGGTCAAGTTTCCGTTCACGACGTTCAGACTCAATGACAGTGCTGCAGTGGAGACTGGCGACAGAATCAAGCCGCCGCTTGCCAAGGTCAGGGTGTTCCCGCCCAGATCCAGCACACTGCCGGCCATCGACGCGGCAGGAGCCTGGAGGTTCAGGCTGTTGAGGGTGCGATCCGCCGCCAGGAGAGTGGTGGAACCCGCGTTCGGCAAAAGAATGCGGATGTTGTCGGTGGCCGAGCCATTGTTGATGAGATTGGGAGAGTATCCGGCAAAACCCTGCGTATTGAGAGCGCCGACGCCCTGGCTGGGAATGTAGCTGGCGAACTCGCGATCATGGGTGGCCCAGCCTCCGATGAGGTGGTTGATGAGCCCGCCGCCGATATTATTGGTGGTGACAACACCGTTGAGCTCGGTGATGAACAAGCGCATCGCTCCGCTGGGGGCTCCACCAACATTCATGAAACGAACCGTCCCCCGTGAACCGGCTACGCGAGTCAAGCTGGCGAAGACGGCGTCCGCTTGGTTGACGGCTGAGCCGGGCGCGGCGAAATCGATGAAGCTGCCTCCCTCGCCGATGGTAACGTTGCCAAACGTTTCCGTGGTGTAGAGCGCTGCCCGGTTGCGCAGCTGGAACATCCCGCCCCGCACGAGGATGGAGGCGGCGTCGTTCACCCGATCCGTGATGTTCGATCCCTCGGTTGAGGCGTTGCTGGCCGTCAGCAGAAAACTGGTGTTCGAGAGTTCGATCGACGAGGTGCCACTGAGCCGACCGAAGTCGAGGAGCTGGACGCGCCCCCCGTTGAAGAGAGTGGGACCGGTGTAGCTGTTGTCGGAGTAGAGGTTCCAATCGGCGGTGGCCCCGGCGGTGGTCGCCCGCGCCACGGCGATGTTTCCGCTGATGGCTCCGGCGAAGGTTTCCCCGGTGCCGATCGCGAGGGTCGCCTGGCTAGCGGCGCTGTTAACGACATTGCCTCCGGAGTTCGCCGTGAAAAGGTCGTTACGGGCGAGCACCTCGGTGAGTCGCGAGGCGAGGGTGCCGACAAACTGGGTCGATCCGTTCAGATCCAGGGTGGCGCCTTCGTTGACCCACACATTGCGCCCGGGGAGAATCGTCTGGTCACCGCCGCCCAGCGTCAGAGTGCCGTCATTGACCATGACCGTGCCGTGATTGGAATTCCCCGCCGCGAGCGTCAGGTTGCCGGTGCCGGATTTCGTGAGGCCGCCGGTAGTCCCGGCAATGGGGATATTCAGGGTGAGATCGGCATTGTTGTGAAGGATCAACTCCCGATTGGCACTCGATGTGATATAGCTCACCCCGCTGAAACCACTGATCCCGCCATGGCCGGCGAGAGCGAGAAGCCCGCCGCTGTCGAGGGCGAGAGGGGTGTAGTTGAGGGTCACACCGCCTCCGCTGCCGAGACGGAGAGAGTTAAAGGTAGTCAGTGTGCTGAGCGACTCCATCGTGGAGAGGTTCACGTTGGCCAGGGAGGTGGCGAAGTTCGTGGTCTGTTCGGACGGAGTGAGCAGACGAAGGATCGCGGTGCCAGTGGAAGCGGCGGTGTCCGAAGTGACAAAGCCAATCCCGGAGCCGTTGAGATCGGTGTCGCCTAGGGCCCAGGGCAGGATGCCTTTGGTGACCGTCCCCGCATTGCCCGTCTGGCCGATGTATGCGTAGGAGCTGCCGGTGAAGGTGGCGACGCCGGGGGCGGAGGCGGTGCCGAAATTATCCGCCCGTATCAGCAGGGTGGCCTGGGCGGATCGGGTGATCACCCCTGTGGCGAAGTTGAGGGCACCTCCGGCATCCGCATCGAGCGTGATCTTCGAGAGGCCTTCGCGGAGGGTAAAGAGTCCAGCGGTTTCCGAGGAACCACCCGAGTGACCGAAGACATTGATGTCGGCTCCGGAAACGCTGAGATTGCGGCCGCTGAGGCGGTTGTTGACGTTGCCGGCGGTATTGTTGATCTCGAGAATGGCGGTGGGATTGAGGACGACGCGCCCCGGGGCGACAAGGGTCGATGTACCCAGGGTTCCCGCGCCATTGAGGGAGAGGGTGCCCTGTTTGATGAAAACGTTCTGCCCCTGGGCGAGGTTGAAGGCATTCGCCACCTGGATGTTCAAGGTACCAGTCCCAAACTTGCTCAGGCTGGCAATTCCGTTCGCGCCCGTCTGGCTGATCGCGGTGGTGGTGAGATTGATGGTTCCATCACCTCCCAGACCGACCCAGTTGTCACGGTTGGTTCCCGCAGCTCCCAACCCGAGGACGATGCCGCCGGTTAGATTAAGCGTCGCGCCCGCGTCCGCGACCAGGCTAACTGCCCTGGCGTTTGCATCCGTGGTGGTGGTGGCCGTGGTGATCGATCCGTTGATGGTGTTCGTCCCGGCAGAACTGCGAATGGCCCCGGCCCCGTTGACCCCGACGCTGGAGGAGTTGTTGGTAGTGTTGATGACGATGTTGTCGGCCACGGTGACACCACCGGTAAGCTCCAGAGTGGCCCCCACGTTGCCCAGTTGGATATTCCCGGTGGTAGTGCCGAACGATGCGCCATCGGACACGCGAACGACGCCTTGATTCACAATGAGGTTACCGTCCCAACCGGTTTGGGCGGCGGAAAGAACAAGAGTGCCAAGGTCGTTCTTTTGCAGATTGTTAGTGGGGGTGGCAAAGGTGAAGGCGTTGTTCAGGGTGAAAATGTTGGCGCCGGTGACATCGATCCCGCTGCTGGCACCATTCAGGTGGACGGTGCGGCCGGTGGCGAAGGTGCCGGAGATACGGAGCCCTTCGGTGAGGCTGTTGGACCCGATCTGAATCACGTTCGCCAAATTGCCGAAGGCGGCATCCGACGCACCCTCAACCGTACCGTTCGTGATATCCACGGTGCCGGTGAAGCTGTTGCCGGCATTGCCCAGTCTGAGGATGCCGTTTCCGGCCTTGGTAAGAGTCGACGACCCGCTGATAACGCCGGTGAGTTCCAGGCCCGCCGGCTGAAGGGAGGTATTGGCGGTATTGACCGTCCAGCTGTTGCCGGAGGCGAGAGCGATGTCGTCCTGAATGACAAGGCCGTAACCGTTGTTGTTGGCCAGGGTGATGCCGTTGGGGAGAACGGAGGAGTTGAGGCTGTCCAGCACGATGGTCTTGAAGGCCGGGGTGGGATAATTGACCCCGTTACCGGCGCGCCCGATGGTGAGAGAGATGTTTGCTCCGTTGGCCGGATCCCAGGTCACGGCACCCAGATTGATCGTTTCGATGCTACCCGTACCGTCGCCGTCGTGGAAGAGGGAGAAGGTGTTCAGGTTCGTCAGTCCGTTGAGGTTGATCGTGGCGGTATTGCTAAGACCGGTGAGGTTGATCCCGGAGATATTGCCGGGACCGGTCTTGCTGAACGTGTTGGCACCAGTGCCGGAACCGACCGCGGTAACAGCACTCATACCGGCGATTTGCCCGCCGAGGACGACGTTGAGATAGAGTGTCTCGACATTGGCAACGAGTCCGGTAGTGCCGAGCGAGGTGAAGGTGAGCGCGCCGTTCAGAGTCAGAGTATCAAGACTGGTGCCGGTGTTGCCGAAAATGGGGTCGCCCGAGAAGGTGAAGGCGTTGGCGACAGTGCGGCTGCTGTCGTCCACGGAGAGACGGGTTCCGGAGGCCATCGTGACGGAGCCGATCCCGAGAGGGCCGGCAACAAGGCCATTGGGAACGGTCGAGGTGCTGCTGGCGTAGAGGACGAGACCGCCGTCGGCGATCGTGAGACCGCCAGTGAAGGTGCTCTGCCCACCCAGTCCGAGGAGGCCAGCCCCTGTCTTCGTGATAGAGGCACTGCCGGAGATAGCGGCGGTGATATTGAGCGAGCGGTTGACGGTCTCGTCGTAGACGACGCCGTTCATCTGGATGGCTCCGACATGGATCGTCTTGGCTCCGGAGCCGAATTCGAGGAAACCGGTGACCGTAGGGACGCCGACGACGGTGTTGATGCTCGCGACATCGATGGGCGTGGCGTTGGTCAGCGTGAGGATGCCGTTGTTCGTCACGGTGGGGTTCGCGGTGCCACCGATGTGGTTGAAGACGAGACTGTCGAGGGTGTTGTTCCCGACGAGAGTGAGACTCGACGAGCCGTTGAGAGTAACGACGTTCGAGGAGTCGATCTGGCCGGCGGCGCTGGTATTGAGGATGCCGCCGGTGAGGGTGATGCCGCCTCCGGGAATGATGGTGCCAATCCCTGTGAGATTGACCGTGCCCTGATTGATGACCGTGCCGCCGGTGTAGGTGTTATTGCCGGAGAGGATGAGGGTCCCGGCCCCGGACTTGATGAACTGGACGGAATTGCCAACGCCGTTGTCGGCGATCACGGAATGGATCATCATATTCGTGGTGCTCCCGGTGAAAGTAATCGTGCCGGCGGCGATCGCGGTGGAATTCTGGGTCAGAGTGACCTCGGTGGCGCTATCCACCGAAAGGATCGTGCTCCCAGCAGGAACGCCGGTACCGGTAAGGGTCATTCCGGGCGCAAGCCCCGCCGTGCTGGTCATCGTCACGAGCGGGGATCCGGTAGTCGTGGAGCCTCCGCCGAAGGCGGTCGTGCCGACCGCCGCGTTGTAGACCACGAGTTCCCGTGTGCCGCTGTTTTCCGTGCCGCCGGCGGTGATGACACCTCTGGTGGAGGGGGTGCCGACGAGCGAGAGGTTGTTGTTGTTGCTGCGGAGGATGCCGCCGTCCTCGAGGTTGAGCACGTCCGTATCGTTGGTGAACTCGAGGCTGTTGGTGAAAGCGCCGTGGAAGCGCAGCAGCCCGGTCGTAGTCGTGCCCGCAGCCAGAGTCGTGGAGAGCGCGCCGGCGCTGCCCATGCCTAGGTTGGTAATGTTGCCGCTGCCGAAGGTGGCATCGTATCCGACGAACCCCCCGTTGCCGACGACGCCGACCCCGTTGGTCTGGTTGTAGGCTGCGTATTCCGACGAGTTGGCGATGGCCCAGGCCCCGAGGACTCCGTTGCCAATCGTGTTGAGCGGGTCAGTGAAAACAATCTTGGAATTGTTTCCCTCTGACCCCAGGTTGGAACCAGTGAAGTTGATCGTGGCGCCGGGCGCGCGATTCAGGCTCGCGAAGGTGACCAGGGTGCTGGCAAAGGCGCCGGCAGTACCAGTGCCGCCGTTGGTGGCGGTGAGAGTGTTGGCCCCCATCAGCGCAGAGAGAGCGCCAAAGGTCTCGCCGCCGGTGGCATGGACACGACCACCATAGTCGATGCTGCCGCCGCGGAGATTGATGGCCGCAGCATCATTGACGCGGTTGTTGTTCTGAAGCTGGAGGTTGTCGTTGTTCCGAAGGGCGAGGAGGCTCAGGTTGATGTCGATTCCAGAGGTGCTGGAAAGGGCACCATTGTCGCGCAGAGTCGTCGTGCTACCCGTGAGGAAGGTCCAGCCCGTGTAGGTCTGCTCGCTGCCTATCGTGAGGGTGCCGCCGCCAACGCGACCGAGATTGACGTTGCCGGAGATGACCCCCATCCAGGAACCGCCATTGTCGGTTACTATGGTGCCCGTGCCGCTGCTGCTGATGAGGGAACCTCCATCGCCCGGCTGGTCGCCGCTGCCGGTGAGGTTGCCGATAAACTGGGTGTTTCCATTCAGGTCCAAAGTCGCTCCGTTGTTCAGGAAATAGGCCTGCCTATTCGGAAAAATGGTGTTGAGACCCCCGGCGAGCTTCATCGTGCCCGCGTGCTGGTTGAAGGAGCTGGTGAAAAATTGCTTCGTATTAAGATTGATCGTGCCGCCTTGAAGTGCCGTGAAGGCGGCGCCAGTCAGTGAACTGTTGACGTCCAGAGTGGTGCCGGTGGCGACCTGGAAAAAAGCCCCGTTGGCACCCGTGTTGAGAAGAGGCACATTCAGCGTGTGGGTGCCGCCGCCCGTAGCGAGGAGCGCGCCACTGGTGAGGGTAAGGGTGGCGCCGGGTGAGGAGGATCCGACCGTGTAGCCGATGGCGTCGTCCAGCCGGAGCGCGTTGATCGAGCGTGACGCGGCGATAGCGGCGCCGGCGGTCAGATTGACCGTATCCGTGAGGACCGGAGTGACGAGGCTGGCGGTGTTATTGTAGCCAGTGAAAGCCTGGACTCCGTTGGTGGTGCTGTAGCCAGCGAAATCCGAACCGATCGCGACACGCGAGAGCACGCCATTGGAGATGGCCGCCCCTGCGGGAGCAGTGGTGAAGAGGACCTTGTTGTTAGAACCGGGATTCGAGACTCCGGTGAGGTCAAGGGAAGATCCGGTATTGGCAAAATTGACCGAACTGAAAGTGAGAGCGCTGTCACCGCCGCTCACGAGGATCCTGGCAAGTCCATTGCGGTTGATGTCGAGACGACCGAAGGTCTCCGAGGAGCCGCTCGCATGGCCGACGAACTGGAGGGTGCCGCCGTCGAGGTTGAGGTCGCGGGCGCTGTTGCTGTTGACGCGGTCGCCGAGGTTGGTGCCGGAGTTGTCGAGGCGGAGAACGCCTCTGCCTTCTACGACGATGGTCGAATTTTGATCGAGGGTGCCGTTTCCGGAGAGGATGAGGGTGCCGTTGGCGATCGTGGTCGCTCCGTCGTAGGTATTGGCATTGGTGAGAGTGATGCTGCCGGTGCCGGCCATGCGCAGAGCGCTGGCGGGGGCGGTGCTGCCGTTCTGAACGACTCCGCTTAGGATCGTGTCCCCTCCCCCAATGAACCACATCGTGCGGCTGCTCGACGTCTCCGAAAGATTTACGGCACCGGATAAAGTCAGAGTCGCTCCGCCGGTAAGGCTGTTCTGGAACTTGCGATCTCCGCCATTGTTCGTAGTCGTGCCGCTGAACTCGAAGCTCTTCGTGCCCGCGACGGTGGCGGGGTCGCCGGTGAGGAAGAGATTGTTCGCAATCGCGTTGGCCCCGGTGAGATGGGCCACGTTAGGGCCGATCGTAAGAACGCCGCCGGCGAAGTTCAACTGGCCACCGGGCCCGATGGGAGCGAGCTTGTCGAGAATGAAAGTGCCCTGTCCGAGGGTCTTCGTGCCGGTATAGGTATTGGCCACGCCGGTAGTGGTGAAGGAGGCGTCGTTGGCGATGCGGATGTCCCAACCGGTGAGCGAAGTGCCGCTGTTGTTCTGAATGCTGCCATTCCAAACCGTAGAGCCGTAGCCTCGGACATTGACAAACCGGGTGGCCGCCCCCGGCTCAAGATTGACGAAATTGCCATTGATCGTCAGGACTGCACCGTTCTCCAGATTGTTACTGAAGGCTGGAACGTCATTGGCTCCAGCCGCCTTCTGGACATTGTTGTTGATCGTGATGTTATTCGAGCCGGCAAAGACTGCGGCGGTGTTGTTGTTCAACTGGACGAGTGTATTGATGGCCAGATCGCCGCCATAGCCGAAGATCGAGGCATTACTCATATTGATCTGCGAGGCACTGCCGATCCCGGCCGTCGTGAGTCCCAGCGTGCCGCCAGCGGCAGTGAGCACGCCGGTGAAGGTATTCGCCGACGTCGGATTCAGGATCCAGAGGCCTCCGTCGGACTTGTTGACCGTGAGAGTGCCGCCGTTATTGGCGAGCACCGAAGTGATCATGTTGCCGTCGGTGTTGTTGCCCCGGATATCAAGAGTCTTGGCCCCGCCGGTGGTGTTCACGGAGGTGGCGGTGCTGTTGGCGAGAGCGGTGAGGATGAGGGCACCGCTGCCGCTGGAGTCGATCCGCAAGGTGTTGGCCGTTCCCACGAGATTGATCTGGCGGGTCGTGGTTTCGCCGGGGCCGACGTAGAGCAGGTTGGCGGTGGTGGTGGTGCCGGGGTTGCCGATCTCGAGGAAGCCGCCGCCGACATTCGTGCCGAGGCTGGAAGAAGTCGCACCGGCGGCACCGATAGAGCTCACCGTAAGAAGCCCTTCACGTATCGTGGTATTTCCGCTGTAGGTGTTGGCATCTCCGAGGATGAGGAGTCCGGCACCGACCTTGCCGAGGCCACCTGCGCCGCTGATGACGCCTGAGACGGTGGCATAGTCGAGGCCGGTGTTTCCATTGTCGTCCACGCGGATCTCGCGGTGGCCGGGGCCGGAAACAGAGGCGGCGATAGCGGTGCCTGCGGCAGTGGCGTTGACACTAATGCTGACCTGAGTGGCGCTGTTGATGGAGGCAATGAAGGCCCCGGCGGGGATATTGGTCCCGGAGATGGCCTGACCGACGCTCATGCCGGTCGTGTTACCCGTGGTTAGCGTCACAGTGGTGCTGGCACTTGTGGTGGTCACGGTGACTGCCTTGTCCACCCCTGCCGTCACCTCGAAGTCGTTGGCGAAGGTGGTGTCCGCCCAGGAGGTGGAGGAGCTCAAGTAGAGAGTGCCGGTGGCGAGGAAGTTCGCGGTGCCGGGGGTGGATGAGTTCGAGGAACCCCACACGAGACCGGGAGTACTGAGATTGACGGTCAAAGGAGCTTCGCTGGCGGCGAACCCGGCGCGCTGGTCAGCAGTGTTGAAGCGGACCTGACCGGCACCGGTGCCGAGGGCGCGGATGAAGGTGCCTGAAGACTGGAAGACGCCGCCACCGCCATTGAGGAGGAGATTGGAGCCGGTAGGCAGAGACGTGCCATCCTGCGCGCGGAGGGCACCACCACCGATCGTGGTAATGCCGGTGTAGGAGTTCCCCGTATTGCCGAGGATCCAGAGGCCGGTGTCGAATTTCGAAATGGCGAGAGTTCCGGTGTTCGGGTTGTCAATGAGCTGCAAGCCCATGTAGTTGTCACCGAGTGAGTCACCGCGGAGATTCAGGGTGCGATTGCCGGCACTGCTAAAGGCGATCGCCCCGGTGTTGTTAAAAACGAGCGCGGCATGGTTGGCGGCGCGTCCTTGGTTGGCGTTCTGTCCGGCACTGCCGAAGCTGGAGATCGTGCCGGTACCGGCAAGAGTGAAGAGTCGGTCGATGCTGACCGAGGCCGTGCCTTCGGCGAGGTGAAAGTTATTCGCCTCCTGCCCGATGTAGCGAAGAGTGCCGCCGTTGAAGACGAGACTGGCGGCGTTGCCGGCCAGAGTGCTGCCGACGCCGAGGCCGCTGGCGACACCGTAGTCGGCCAATGTACTAACGTCGAAGTTGCCCGCGAGGAGCGTGACGACACCTTCATAGCTTTGTTCGCCCTGCACACGCACCGTGCCGGTGCCCGCTTTCGTCAGATCGATGAGCCCGGTGATCGTCCCGGTGAAAGTGCTGCTGCCGCCGCCATTGCCGACCCGAAGGCTCGCGGCAGCCCCGGTGTTCTTGAGATTCCCCGCTCCCGACAGCTCGTCGATCGAGGCGGTGGCTGAGGTTGCGGAACCGAGGTTGACGCCGTTCAGGTCGAGGGTAGCTCCCTGGCGCAGGCGCACGTCCATGCTGTCGGCTCCGAGGCGTCCGCCGGGGGCGAGCTGCACGATCCCCTCGTTGATATGGACTTGCCCGACCGCCGTGCCGGCATTGGCCGCGCCTAGCACCAGAGTGCCCGCACCGAGCTTGGTCCAGCCGCCGGTGGAGGTGGCGAGGATGGGGGTGTTCAGATTCAGGACGTCGGCGAGGGCGTCTGTCCGGAAGACGAGATCGTTGGCCCCGCCAGTGCTGATGCCCGTGCCGCCGCTAATGGTAACGGTGCTGCCGCCGGTGACGAGGAGCGCGCCCGACTCCGTAGCGCTACCGTTTTGCAGGGTCAAAGTCTGAGCGGCCCCGAGAGTGAAAGCGCGATCATCGCTGAACTTGATGCCGGCGTTAATCGTCGCGGTGCTTTGCGAGGTGATGTCGCTCGTGTAGACATGAAAGGGTGTCGCATTTCCGCCCGCAAGACTGACTCCCGCCGTCTCATCCGTGTAGGTCGCAGCTCCGAGGAGACCGGCCGTCGAGGCGGCAAAGTCTGCCCCGTTGAAAAATAGCTGCGCGTTGACGATGCCGTTAGTGTTTGTCGCGCCGGTCACCGTCACGGCAGCGCCAGTGTTAGTGACAAAGTTGATCCCCGCTCCCGGGCTGATCACTCCGAGGCTCGAGAAGGTCAGATCCGCCGTCCCGCCCGAACCAGCGGTGACCATGACCGTACCGGCACCGGCAGTGCCAAGGAGGGCACCGAGTGATTCGCTGCTCGCGTTTGCCCCATCGCCGAGATACTCGAAGATCCCGCCGGCACCCCGCGTGCGGGTATCTTCGTTGAAGATGAGGCTGGAAGCATCGGCGATGACATTGCGCGAGGACCCGGAAAAGGTGTCCTTCACCTGGAGGATGCCGCCCGCGACGGTGGTGGTGCCGGTGTAGAGATTTGCCCCCGAGAGCACCCAGATGCCGGCTCCGTGTTTGTTGATGTTCAGCACCCCGCCCGCCGTCGGGAGGGCGGAGGCGATCTCATTGGCCTCCGCATTGCTGCCGCCGAGGAAAAGCGTCTTGTTTCCAGTGAGCGCGGTGATGGGACCATTCAAAATCAGAGCCCCTGTGCCGCTCGAGTTGACGAAAGCGCTCGCCGTGGTCGTGTTGAGGAGGATGGCCTTTCCTGATGTCTCGCCCGAGCCGGTGTAGGTGAGCGCGCCGGAGAGGGTGGTGGCATTGCCAAGATTGACCGCACCAGAGGGCAGGCTGGTCATCGCGGCGATATCCAGCGTGCCATTCGTGATAGAGGTGATGCCGGTCGCCGTGGAAGAGGTTCCTAGAATTCGGGTGACACCCGTGCCCGCTTTGGTGAGGCTCACCGCCCCGGTGCCGGTTTGCAGCAGATTCCCGTTGAGGATGGTCGTGCCATTCCCGGTGATGGTGAAAACGCGGGCCGCCGTTTCGGAAAGGCGGTTGATGTCGGCGTTGAGCCGCAGGGTGCCGTTCCCGTTGTTGGTGAGGGCACCGGTGCCGCCATTGGCCCAGTTGACCACTCCGTCCGTCGGACTAAAAGTCAGGCCGTATCCGTTCCGGGCGTTGAACTGGAAGCTGGCGTTCGCGTCGAGCAGCAGATCGTTCATCAGGATGTTCTGATTGAGCAGAGTGCTGCCGAAGTCGTGATCCGCAAAGATACCGCCTCCATTCCCGCGCTTGCGATAGTTTTTGCTACTGAAGTCCGTGACGTCGGTAAGGATTTCGAAGAAGCCGCCGTTGCTGTCGAGCGATTGGGTGCTGGTGCTGTTCCCCAGCGCGCCAAGGGCGCTCGGCCCGCTGACGCGGATGGTGCCCGAATCGACGCGAATCGTCTGCCGGAAATCGTTGGCAGCGTTCGTCAACCAGAGGGTCGTCCCGATGAGGCTGCCCGTCTTGATGAAACGGTCGCCGCCGGTGTCGACGCCCGAGATCTGACCGTTAGCGATCATGTTGCCGTTGCCATAAAAGAGGTTGGCGGCTCCCGAACCTAAAAACATGCCCCCATTGAATGTGGTGGTCCCGTGAGTGGCGAGAATACGCCCTTCCGAAGCGGGCCCGCCCAGGACGATGTCGCCGTTGAAGACATTGTTCCCGACGCTGATGAGACCCGCTCCGCCATTGGTAGCACCCGGCCCGCGACCACTGATGCTGATCTCACGGGTCATGGTGACGGGGCCGGTAGCGGAGACACCGTTGACTACGAGCTGTCCGCCGGTGTAGCCGGGGTTGCCGGTTCCGGCGATGCCGTTGACCGAGATTACCGTAGATGACACGCCCAACTGCCCTTGATTGCTGATGACGAGCGAACCAGCGTTTATCACCGTATCGCCGGTGTAGGAGTTCGCATTATTCGTCAGGACAAGAGTGCCGTTTCCGGTCTTGGTCAGACCCGAGTTGCCCGCGAGGATGGACTCCACGGTCGCGGAACTGAGTGCATCCACCTGAATCGTCGATGAAGTCGCTCCTGTCGGGGCCGCCAGGGTGATCGTGCCGCCCGTCAGCCGATACCCCGTCGTGTTGAAGACAAGCCCCCCCGCCTGCACCGTTGACGCAACCGTCACCACGCCCGCAGTCCCGCCGAAATAGGCGATGTTGAAAGCGTTGATCCAGTCTTCCATCGAGCCTGCGTTGTCCCAGAGAGCCGTGGAGGTATCCCATGTCCCCGTGCCGCCGGTGGTTCCTCCCGAAGCGCCGTCGCTGTCCCAGACCAGATTTGCCGCTTTCACATCGATGCTCCAGAGGGTGAAACAGGCCAAAAGCAGGGCCGTGCACGGGGTTTTAAGATTGGCTCTGAACCATGTCAGGACAGGACTGCCCGGTCTTGCCGGAGCGCTAAAGGTTCGGGGATTCCTCATATGGGGGGTGCTAACAAACGACAAAGACAGATGGGGGGCGGCTGATTCGGGGTAAACCAGCCGGAAGAGTGAGGTTTCAGAAATCCAGAAACGAATTGTAAATAAAATCCAAATTTCTTGATATTATTTTTACTATGGGATTATCGCGATTTTTTGAATCACCGGCAAATCTAACCACATTGCAATGACTTACGACAATGACTTTTTTCGAAATCATTTCAGTTTTGCGATATTTCTCGCCCGTTCTCCGGAGTCCCCCTTCCCTTATTTATCAAGGCATGGGGCGCAAGTCGCTAAAATATCATGATTTACATAATAATAAGGCGACCAATTTTTGCGAATCAATCCCCCGTCTTCAACCCGAATTACGATTTGCCCCCGCTCTCGTCTGTGACCTTGCGTGAGCCGCCGGATGTCATTCCGGTCTTCCCAGGAGGGGGAAATCTGACAGGGAAACACGGGCGGCGCGCGCTACTCGCCGAGACTCACGAGATACGCTAACAAAGCAGCGAAATCCCGCACCGGGAGTTCGACCGCCGCCTCGCAGACCATCGTTCCCTCCTTCAGGGGCGACTCCCTTCGCACCTGAACGGGCGCGAGGGAAAAGGAGTTGCCGACCCGGTCCCGCAGGACGATTCCGTCGGCATTTCGCCCTTCTTCATAAGCAGTGAGACGACGACCTCCAGTGAGTTCGAAAAGGGTCGCCGCGTAGCCCGGAGTCACCTGGAGGGAGGGCGAAAGAATTGCCTTGATGAGTTCGGGCACGGAACGCTGCCTGGCGGAGCTGGCGAGATCAGGAGCAAAAGCGGGCCCCTCGCCGTGAATATTGTGGCAAGCCCCGCAAGAGAGAGACCGGAAGAACTGCTTGCCGACGACGGGATCCGCTGGCGGGGTATTTCCCGTCATGAGGAGAGCAGCGGCCTCTCTTCCGCTCGCCATCGTCGCATCACCCGCGTTGCTCGCGAGAAACGATCTCTCAATGACGATTGCGCGAGCCCGGGCTCGCAGTGCCTCCCCACCCGCCACCGCGACGTGTTGCAGGATTTCATCCGCGAGCGGCCCCGCCGCCCACGGGACCGAGCGAAGGAGCGACGTCATCCCGGGCTCCGGACCATTGAGGACGTCATCGACCCGGCCCTCGATGATGCCCGACGTTTCGGGAGGGATGTCCCCGCGCTTGAGGATCTCACCGAGAGTGATCCACGCCAGCAGTGCTTTATTCTCACCCGGATTCCGGCTTTGCTCGACGAGCCAGTCGGCCTTTTCTGGATGATCCTCACGTGCGATCCATCGCCGGATCAGTTGATGCCCCGATTCCGGCGCGCCCTCCAGATCGAGGAAACTGGAGACCATCTCAAATCGCTTCCGGTAGTCCATGCCTCCGGCGTCCCTGACGAGCAGGCCGAGAGCCCGTCCGCGCAGGGCCGTATCGCGGGCGGAGCTGCGGAAGATGGAGTCGAGCCAGGCCATTGCCCCGTCCGGTAGCGGGTCGTTCCCCGAGTCGAAGGCATCAATGACGCAGGCCTCGAGAGGGATGGAACTTTCCCCGAGTTCCAGCAAGACACCGGGGGCGGGAGACGGCAACCCGGCAGCCTTCATTTGCCGGAGCAACTTTCCGCGATCGACCCGGTGGTCGAGCAGGGAAGCCCGCAGGAAAAGATCCGCCATGGGCGTGCCCTCCCACGGACGGCGCTCGGCGGAGTCATCGTAGTAGAGGGCCACGAGGGTCTCGAGCCCCAGCGCGCGAATCTCGGCTGATCCGGTCTTTTCTAAAAGCAGCACGATCCGCTCCACCACGCTCGCACGACGAATCCCTGACAGAACAGAAAAAGCGGTCGACCGGGCCGTCGTTTGGCTCTCGTCTTCGAGTCGATCAAAGCAAACTATGGCGGCACCGCGAGCCTGCAGGAAAGCTCGCGCAGTGGCCGCGAGCGTCACATCGGGATGACTCGCGAAGCTGAGGACAAGTTCCTCAAGCCCCGGTATCGAGGTGCCGGTGCGTTCCATCGCAGAGAGGATCTCAGCCGAGACGGCGGGCACGGTGGACCGGCTGATCTCGCCGAAAATTTCGTGATTTTTCAATTTCGGATGATCGCCGAGATGACGGAAAGCGAGGGACTGGCGCAGGGGATCGGGACTCGCCGCCGTCTCGACGAGCACCTCGAGGGCTCTCCCCTCCCCCGAAGCCGAGAGAGTCGCGAGAATACCCTCGACCGCCGGAGCCGGCAGGTCGGTCAGCAGCCATTTCTCCAGATCTTTCGTCGGTCGATACTTGCGCCGCAGGATCTCAAAAACCGCTTCCGCCCGCACCGCCCGGTTTGGCGAAGCGAGGTAGGGAAAAAGATTCCGGGTCGCGAGGCGGTCCCAGTCCACTCCCGGCGTCGGCGGCTGCGAGGCTTGGGTGAGAAAGGTCAGCACCTCCCTGCCCGCTTCCTTCCCCGAGACCCAGATACGCTCCCCGTCGCCGGCAAAAGAGCTGAGCCCCTCGATCTCGGCGATCACCTCCAGCCTGCCTTCTCCGGTGTCCGCATGGATGCGATCGTGATCGGCGAAGAGATCCAGCGCACCCCATCGCGAGTCGTGATCGGACGAAGGCGGCCATGACAACGCGGGCGTCTCCCGCCAGGTGCGCCCCGGGAGCGGGGTGAGCAGGTGCAGTCCGGACCCATCGAAGAGCCGATGCTCAACCGCGCGACGGACAAAGATCCGCCCTTCCCTACCGAACTGAATGTCCTCGAGGGCGGTCGGAGAGCTGGCCAGAATCCCGAGATCTCCCGCGTTCCGGCGGAATCGCACGAGACCGTGTCGAGGCATCAGGACCGGTTCGTGACCGGCGTTGAACCCGCTGACTTCTTCCGCTGCATTGGCAATGGCATAGAACCATCCGTCGGGTCCCGTCTGTAGTCGGGAATAGGAGATGGCCGGGAGCGGCGGGCCCGCCGTCGGAGAAAAAATCGGCCCGATCCGGGAACGATCGTCGATGCGGCCGTCGCCGTCGGTATCGCGGTAGGCGGTCAGGTCCGCTCCGTTCAGCGTGTAGAGCCATTCCCCATCCCAGGCGGCTTCCGTCCCGGGCGGCAAATCGCCGAGGAGTTCCCAAAATTTGAGCCTACCCTCCTCCACCGGCGAAGCCATGTGGAGGGAGCGGACTCCGCACGCTTCGTCAACGCAAAGCAAAAAGGCTCTTCCCGAGGCGGCAGGGATGATGCGAACGACCGCTTTCCCTTCCGGAAGCCGACAAATCGGCGCGGCGCTCCAGCCGGGGGCGAGCCTCCTCATGACCCCCTCTTCGCGGGACGAGGCAGCGGCCAGATCTGCGCGGGGTGACCCGTTGATTGTGCGAAAATCAGGGAAGGCCGCCGGCATCTCGTCCATCGTGCGATAGGCGGCGACCTCGCGCAAGCCTGGCACCTCGCCGGGCTTTGTCTCCGGAATCGTGACTCGCAGGTATCGCATCGCGAGGGGATCGAAGCCCACCGTGAGCGGGGCGGATCCACCACCCTCACCCTCGAAGAGGATCTGCCAATCAAGAGAATCGGGGGAACATTCGATCTGACACCGCTCGGGAGCACCATCCTTCCAGACCAGCAGGATCGCGCCGACCGCTTGCGATTTCCGCAGATCCACCTGCCACGAGCTCGGCCCGGCCTCTCCCGCGTCCCAGTAGGTTTCCGGATCTCCATCGATCGCCTTTTCCGCAGTAAAAAATTCCCCCTGCCCGATGGACAGAGCCGAGGCGAAGCCCCGCGAGGCGTAGTTCGGTCCCGGTCGGGGAAGCGTCGCCGGGGCCGGAGCGTGGGCCAACGAGGAGAGCGAATCCGCTGCCGCCACCGGCACGAAAGTACCCTCGACGAGGGAATCCAGCGCCCAGAGAAAGCCCCTCGTCAGCATGTCCAGATAGGCGGGTGTGAGCAGCGTCGCCGTTTCGTTCCCGAGCGTGGTGGCGAAGACCTTCGTCTTTACCGGTCCGTAGAGGTGAGTCCAGGTCGTCGCGACCTTCGCCCCTCCCTCCTCCTGCGAAAAAGTGAGCGGCGTCACCCCGGGATGCAATCGCTCGATCCGGTAGAGCTCTCCCCGAGGGATGAACCAGGGGCTCATTCCGGCAACGATGGGATTTCCCCCGGGGGCGGGCGCAACTGAGAAATCGTGCGACTTTCCATGCCCGCGGGAGGTCGCCCCGCAAAAGTCAAACCACCGTTCATCCCCCGTGCGGAAGGAATGCATCGTCCCATGCACGAGGACAGCGGGCAGCCCCGCCAGATGCGGCGCGAGGATGCGATCCACATAGGCGCGATCCGTCACTCGAGGGAAACAATAGTCATGCACGACGATGTCGTAGCCGACGGCCCAGTCCGCGCCTTCAAAAACGGGAATCCGAACCTCGCTCTCACCCTCGCCCTGCAAGCGCACGGTCCACTCGATGGGACGCCTGACCCTCTCCCTGATGCCCCCGACGAGGATCTCCTTCCGCAGCGTGTAGTCGTGGGAAGCCCCTCCGGTGACGAGCAGCGCCTTTATCGGCAGCGGCTCCGGGGCCGCTTTCTCTCCCTGCCCCTGCAACACCCCCGCACTCGAAAAAAACAGCGCCGCGAGTCCTCCCAGCAGCTGTTTTCCTAGAGTTTTCTTCATCGGGCAGTGAGGCGACAATGAACGACCCGCCACAATAACTGCAAGGAGAGAATCCGCACCTGCGCGGCGGCCTCAGCCTTCAGGTCTCAGGCCATTGCTGCGACCGCACCGGCCGGGGC
>JBDNIL010000282.1:0-14784 GCA_041688355.1 Verrucomicrobiales bacterium
CTGGGCCTCGCCTGGGACAACTACGATGCCATCGGGCAGTGGCGCACGCATGAAAAAGTCGCCGCGGGAGTCGGTGAGGACCCCCTCGTCAATCCCGCTGGCCAGATGCCCGATGGACGCCCCTTCAAAGATGCCAGCGAATTCAAACGCCTCCTGCTGGAAGACCGCGACAAGGTCGCCAACGCTTTCATCGAGCACCTCTGCACCTACGGTCTCCGCCGCGTCCTCACCTTTGACGATCAGGACGAACTCAGGGTGATTGAGGAAGAAGCGAAGAAGAATGGATACCGGGTTAAGGACATCGTTCGGGCTGTGGCGATGTCTGAGTTGATGAGGAAACGATGAAGCTTTTAGCAATTAGCTGTTAGCGATTAGCTTTTTTAAAACCCACCAAGACAATCGGACTAACAGCTAGCAGCTAACAGGTAGCCACTAATGAAAAACTTTCGTGATTTGCAGATTTGGGAACGCTCGCACCAAATCACGCTTGAGGTGTATCGGCTCACGCGAGGATTTCCGAAATCTGAAACGTATGGCCTTGTCAGCCAGATGCGCCGCTCCGTCTCGTCGATTCCAACCAATATTGCGGAAGGGTGTGGAAGAAATACCGAGAAAGATTTTGCCAGGTTCCTCGACAACGCTATGGAAGCTCAGCTTCCGAGCTTGAATACCAACTGATCCTTGCGCACGATTTGGAATATCTATCCCACGACAACTACGAACCGACGAACCGCGAACTCACCGAAATCAAGCGCATGCTCAACGCCTTCATTAAAAAGCTAAGAACCTCCGAGAAACCCACTAAAAGCTAAAAGCTAAAAGCTAAAAGCTAATCGCTAATCGCTATGCCCACCTACCTATCCCAATCCTGGCTAATCGACCGCCGTCACGCCCTCCGCGCCTTGGGCACTTGCATCTCCCTGCCCATGCTGGAATGCATGGTCCCGCTCCGGGCGGCGGAGAAAGCCACCTCCTCGCCGCGGCGCAGCGCCTTCATCTACCTGGCGAACGGCGTCCATTCGCTGAACTACCAGATCACCACGCCGGGCAAGGACTATCAGTTCTCCCAGTCGCTCATGCCTCTGGAGAAACACCGCGAGGTCATCACGCCCATCAGCGGTCTGCATCACCCGGGAAGCCTCAGTCATCACCACAACTGCATCAGCATCTGGCTGACCGGCGGCAAGCTCGGCCCTTCCGACCGCAACACCATCTCGGTGGACCAGAAGATGGCCGAAGTCACTGCGGAGCAGACCCGGCTCTCCTCAATGGAGGTCGCGATCACGCAGGATTCCCTCGCATGGACAGCGGACGGGGTCCGGCTCCCCGCGATGCGTCGTTGCAGTGAGATCTTCGCGTCCATGTTCGAGGAACCGAAGGGCGGCATCGAAGCCCAGCGGAGGGCCTTGCGCCGCAAAGCCAGCGTCCTCGATGACAACC
This sequence comes from Verrucomicrobiales bacterium, assembly GCA_041688355.1. Classification (GTDB taxonomy): domain Bacteria; phylum Verrucomicrobiota; class Verrucomicrobiia; order Verrucomicrobiales; family DEV007; genus Arctic95D-9. The sequence continues at coordinate 1,441 of JBDNIL010000282.1, forward strand.
TCGCCGAAGTGCGCCGGCTCGAGAAAAAGATGGGCTCCGAGGACAAAGGACGCATGGACCAATACCTCACCTCCGTCCGCGAGGCGGAGATCCGCACGCGGCGGGCCGACGCGTGGCTCGATACGCCGCTGCCCGCCGTCTCCGACGACGACCGCAAGCGCACCAACCGCGACATCGCCGACACCATGGCGGGCGATTATTTCCGCACGGTCTATGACCTAATGGTGCTCGCCTTCCAGACGGACGTGACACGCGTGGCGACCTTCAGTTTGGGTGGCGAAGGCCAGGCCATTGCCATTCCCGAAATCGGCATCACGGAGTCGCGCCATCAGCTCAGTCACCACGGCGGTGATCCGGGCTACATGGAGAAGCTCACCAACTACGACACCTTCGCCATTGAGCAGTTCAGCTACTTCCTCACCCGGCTCGCGGAGACCAGGGACCTCAACGGCAAGCCGTTGCTCGGCTCCACCATGGCACTCTTCGGCAGCGGCATGTCCTACGGCCACAGCCATGGCAACGCCAATCTGCCGCTGGTGCTCGCCGGCGGCTCGGACCTCGGTCTGAAGCACGGAAGTCATCTCGATTTCAACAAGGATGCCGCCGGATTCCAGGGCTATGCGCTCGGTGCGGAGGGAGAGCTCACTACCGCGCATTACCAACTCTGCAGCCGACCCGCAAACACAGACGCCCACATGAGCAACCTGCTGCTCCTCATGGCTCAGCGCATGGGCGTGGAGACAGACACGTTTGGCGACAGCAACAAAGTGATCACTCTATGAAAAAGTTCTTCGTTCTTCGTTCTTTGTTCTTGGTTCGGTTTTCGTTGTTGGTGCTGGCTTGTTCGTTCGTCGTTGCTGCGACGGCCTTCAGCGAAGAACCAGGAACGAAGAACGACGGACCAGGAACCGAAGGACCCTTCCGCCCCGAAGCGGGAAAGTTCCCCCCCCTCGAAAAGGCCTACTCCTACCGGGGTGAACTTGTCTTCGTGGATCATGCGAACCGCCGCGGCAGCCTCCGCGTGCAAGGGGAGGGGGGCACGTATTTCCGCAACGCCCCGCACCCCTTCGCGATGCTCCCCTACGGCATCGTCCGCTATCACGGCGCACCGGCGGATCTCCGGGACATCCCGCTCGGCACCGTGATGCACGTCCGGGCCTTTCTCCCGCCGGACCCGAAGATCTCCGCCGTGCCGGTGTTGGCGGTCGATAACCGGAAGAAAACGGCAGGCTACAGCGGCGCCGGTGTTGCCCCTGCCGAGAACCACGTCCTCCTTCTCGAAGACGAGCCCAGCCACTGCCAGCGCGAGGGAATGGTCTGGAAGCTCAAAGAAGTGGACCTCAAAAACAACGAGGGGATGATCGTCGCCACCCGCGAGCCCAAGGCTGGCGGAGACGGGAAGGCCGGCGAGGAAAAGCTCACCTTCGATGCCGCCACCCGCATCTGGCGCGGTCGCGAATGCCTCGGGATCGCCGATTTGATCGCCGAGGGCATCTGGCCCGAAAGCGGGAAGAAATCCCTCGAAGGCCAGGCCGTCCTGCTCGGGATCACCTGGAAGCCAACACCGGATGGTGTGTTCACCCGCTTTCACCTCTCGGACATCTGGCTGGACGATATCGCGATGCAGCGTGCCGGTCAAAATCAAACCGAGACGCACAAGGCCTTCATTCGCAGCCGCTGGATGCCCGCCTCGGTGGATGCCGTCGAGTATGGCAAGTTCGGTCGCGCCACTGTGACCGCGACCTTGTTCGGCGGTATGGATCCCTCCCTCTACGCCGATTTCCAGAAAGACAGCCAGATGCTGATGAACGGGGCCGAGAATACCCTGAAGCATGCGGGAGGCGGATACGGCCCCGCGCACATGGCTTCAAAAGGCCCTATCGTGGATGTTACAAAGGCAGACGGAGAGGCCCCGTTGGGCAGCAGCGGCATCCAAATCCGTTTTGAGACCGACCTCATCATCGAGGGTATCCGCCCCGGCAGAGTCGTTCGCGTCCGTCCTTCGGGTTGGCCCCAGGTGCAAGTGCCAAGGGAGGAATTCCTGGGCGATGGCTCCAACCCCGAAGACCGCTTCCCGACGCCAGACATCTTTCCCAAATACTGAATCAAGTTCCTGGTTCTTAGTTGCCAGCGTCCCCGAACAAAGAACAAAGAACATGAAACTTTTCTTCGCTCTCACCACCCTCGCTTTCTCGACCACGGCGTTCGCCCTCGACCCACATGTCGAAGCCGTCATTCGCACCGTCGAAGCCGCCAAGGGCACCGTCGAGAAAACGGAGGACGGCCAGAGCCTCAAGCTGGTCGATCTCGCCGTGCCAAACACCGGACCGCATGACCACCGCACAGACGATCCCTATGACGCGGCCTTCTTTGAGCACCTCAGTCAGGTCACCTCGATTGAGTCGCTCAACATCATCTCCACGAAGTTCAACGACGAGTGGATGCCCCACATCGCGAAGCTCACGCGCCTCAAGACCCTGCGATTCACCAACAACGGCAAGCTCACCGATGCCGGCATGGCGCAGCTCGCGGGGCTGAAGAGCCTGGAGAACTTTTCCTTCGTCGGCACACAGATCACGGGCAAGGCGTATGCGAAGTTTGAAGGCTTCACGAAGCTCGTCAAAGTCAGCCACCGTGGCAGCCGCATCGACGACGAAGGCCTGAAAGAGCTGTGCGATCACCTGCCCAATCTCGAAACCATCAGTCTCGCGCACGCCCAGTTCACGGATGCCGGTGCGGTCCACCTCGCGAAGCTCACCAGGCTCAAAGGCCTCGAGATCGGCACGTCGAAAGCCACGCCCGAGGCGCTGGTCCATCTTGCGAAACTGCCGCTGGAATACTTGCAGCTCGGCGAAGGCTTCGAATCGGCGGCAAGCATACCCTTGATCAAAGACATCACCACCCTGCGCCGTCTCACGCTAACCAATGCGACGAAGCTGACGGATGCCGGGTTGCAGACGATCGCAGGTCTGACGCAGCTCGAAAGTCTAGAACTCGGCAAAGTCCCGCTCCCTGACGAGCGACTGTCCGAGCTCAAGGATTTCGCCCACCTTAAATCCCTGCGTCTGGTGCCGGTCAAAGAACCGTTCACCGCTGAAACACAGGCCAGAATCAAAGCCCTGCTGCCGAAGGTCGATCTGAAGTTTCGATGAGCGGGACCACACTCGTCCGGGCGCCCCCGTGGTTCGAGAGCAAGTGGAAGGCGAAGACCGCCATGGAGCACCAATGCAGCCCCGGTCTGAAGTGGCTCAAAGAAGGCCGCGTCTCCGATCTCGGCAACTCGCACCTCGACATCGGTATCAACTCGGACCCGTGGATGCGCGAGTGGATTAAGAAGCGCGGAGATGAGATGCTGCCCCGTAGAAGCAACCCATGAAAAAGATCACACTCCTCACATCCCTGCTGCTGCCGGTGACCGCACCGCATGCTGCGGAGTAAAATGCCCCGGTCTTGCCGGATGTCTGCGCATTGCAGAGTATCGGCGAGGGAAATGCGGGGTCGCATTTCGAATAGTCTTTGTCGCCGCACGCGAGAGCCGGTGACGTTATCCTTTTAGTATTGAACAAGTAATGCAAAAGCCCAGCCCCACGCTTCAATCTGTGCTCGCGCTCATCGTGCTGATCGCGCTTCTGCTCTTCGCTCCCGCTCGAGCGGCGGAACCTCTGCGTTACAATCGTGACATTCGCCCCATCCTGTCGGACAACTGCTTTGCCTGTCATGGGCCGGATGAGAAGCATCGCAAGGCGGGACTGCGCCTGGACACGTTTGAAGGAGCCACCGCGGACAACGACGGCACGCGGGCACTGGTGCCGGGCGATCCGACGAAGTCTGAACTTTGGGCACGCCTCAACAGCACCGAGGAGGAGGAAGTGATGCCGCCGCCGAAGTCGCACAAGACGGTGACGACCGCGCAGAAAGCGACGCTACGGCAGTGGATCGAGCAGGGGGCTAAGTATGAGCAACACTGGTCTTTCGTGCCGCTCGCGCCGGTGAAGGCACCCGAGGTGAAGCAGGTGAGCTGGCCGCGCCATGACATGGATCGCTTCGTTCTCTCACGGTTGGAGAGCGAGGGGTTGGTGCCTTCGGCCGAGACGCCGAAGGAGACCTTGATCCGCCGGGTGACGCTCGATCTCACCGGCCTGCCTCCGACGCTCGCGGAGGTCGATGCATTTCTCGCGGACACCGCACCAAAGGCCTATGAAAAGGTCGTCGAGCGGCTTTTGAAGTCGCCGCACTATGGCGAGCGCATGGCGGTGGACTGGCTCGATGCGGCGCGGTATGCGGACTCGAATGGCTATCAGGTGGACCGCGACCGCGAGCTGTGGCCGTGGCGCGACTGGGTGATCAAGGCGTTCAATGACAACCAGCGTTTTGACCAGTTCACGATCGAGCAAATTGCAGGTGACCTCCTGCCGAATGCCACGCTGGAGCAGCGCATCGCGACGGGATTCAATCGCAACCACATGTTGAACGAGGAGGGCGGCATCATCCCGGATGAGTTTCTCGCGGAATACACCGCCGACCGGGTGGAGACAACTGCCGCCGTCTGGCTGGGGCAGACCTTCAACTGCTGCCGCTGCCATGACCACAAGTTCGATCCCTTCACCGCGAAAGATTTCTATTCGATGAAGGCGTTCTTCCACAACACTTCCGAGAAAGGCGTGGGTATCTATTCGAATCCGATACGTGTCAACGCGCCGCCTTTCGTGAAACTGCCCGCGCCGGAGATCGAGGCAAAGATCGCCGGTCTCAATGGCGAGATGAAGGTGGTGAATGACCAACTCGAGGCCCTCGCCAACAGCTCAGGTGCAGGCATGGAAGAGTGGGCTCAGCGAGTGGCTGCCGCGACGGTGAAGTGGGAGGCGATCGAGCTGCTCGGAGCAGCCGGAGGTGATGCGCCGCCGCACATCGAGTCCGGGACACGCACGCTGGAAGTAGGGCCGCAGGAAACACGGGCGAACACGATCAAGGTTACGGCGAGTCTGCCTGCGGGGCGCCTCACGGCGCTGAGACTGGAGTTTGCAACGAACGAATCGGCGGCGAGTTTTCAGTGGAGTGAGTTCAAGGTGAACTCGCCCGCAGACGGGGGAGCGCAGACAACACCGCTCGCCTTGCGCGCCATCGTGGCGGGCGAGTCACTTGCGAGCGGGGAGACGACCAAGCTGCTCGACAATGATCGCAAGACTCGCACCGGGCTCTCGGCGAAGCCGGAGCTTCCCGTCCAGGCCGTTTTTGAACTGGCGACGCCACTCGTCATTGCCGAGCCGACGGAGATCGAGATGGAAATCGGAGTCGAGAATGCGAACGGGCCGTCGCGCTGGCGTGTCTTCACCACCGACAGCGGGGTCGAGTTGCTCGCGCCCTCGAGCGTGGTGACGATCGCGAAGAAGGAGTCTGCCATGCGAACCGACGCGGAGCGCAAACAACTCGCAGAGTTTCATCTCTCGCAGCAGCCGGAGCATCGGAAGTTGAACGACCAATTGAGTGCGCTGAAAAAGCAGATTGCCACGGCTGAGGGTGAGATTCCGACCACGCTCGTGATGGACGAAATGAAGGAAGCCCGCCCGACTTTTGTGCTCATTCGCGGGGCCTATGACAAAACGGGCGAGCGCGTCACGGCTGCCACCCCTGCGGTCCTCCCGCCGCTTGCTGCGGATGAGCCGCGCAATCGCCTCGGTCTCGCGAAGTGGCTCGTCAGTCCGCAGAACCCTCTCACCGCTCGCGTGACCGTGAACCGCCTCTGGCAGCAAGTCTTCGGCTCCGGACTGGTCAAGACCAGCGAGGACTTCGGCGCACAGGGAGCACCGCCGAGTCATCCCGAGTTGCTCGACTGGCTCGCGCTGGAGTTCATCCGCAGCGGCTGGGATATGAAGCATCTCATGACCCTCATGGTGACCAGCGCGACCTACCGCCAGCAGTCCCAACTCACGCCGCTTTTGCGCGAGCGCGATGCGGACAACCGCCTCCTCGCCCGAGGCGCCCGGTTTCGCCTCATGGGCGAGTTCGTGCGCGACCAGGCACTCGCGGCGAGTGGTTTGTTAGTGGGAAAAATCGGCGGCCCCTCGGTCAAGCCCTATCATCCGCCCGGCTTGTATGAGCAAGTCGCCGCCGGCAGTGGCTACAATGTCTATGTGCCCGGCAAAGGCGACGACCTCCACCGCCGCAGCCTTTACACCTACTGGAAGCGCTCCGTCCCGCATCCTGCGATGCTCGCCTTTGGCACGCCCTTCCGCGAATCCTGCACCCTGCAGCGTCCGCGAAGCAACACCCCACTGCAGGCGCTGAACCTCATGAATGACGAGACCTACACGGAGGCCAGTCGCTTCCTCGCCCAACAAATGATAAGCGATGGCGGCGGCGACGTGGGGAAACAACTCACCCACGGCTTCCGCCTCGTCCTCTCCCGCGCACCGAAGCCGGAAGAACTGAGCGTGCTCCAGCGTGCCTATGCCCGTGCCCTGGCCGATTTTCAAAAAGATGCCGCCGCCGTGAAGTCGCTCCTCAGCATTGGCGACAAGGAGACTGCCCCGAAGCAATCCACCCCGGAACTCGCCGCAATGACCACTGTAGCGAGCACCATCCTCTGCCTCGATGAGACCGTGACGAAGCAGTGAAGCAAAGCCCCAGCCATCCATGAAACCCGACCAAGCCCACACACGCCGCCGTTTCGTCCAAGCCGCAGCCATCGCCACGGCGGCAGGATCGACTCCGGTCATCGCGGCGGCATCAACGTCATCTTTCAAAACATCACGCACCATCGAAACGGATGTGCTCGTGTGCGGGGGTGGTTGTGCGGGAAGTGCGGCGGCTCTGGCGGCGTCGCGTGCCGGAGCAAAGGTCTTGCTCGTGGAGAAGGCACCTTTCGCAGGCGGCATCATCACCTGCGTCGGTCTGCCTTACTTCGACGGCATCGCACATATCACCACAAAAAGGGTCGTCGTGCGTGGCATCGCGCTCGAGCTCCTTTCGAAGTCCGGTGTGTGCGCGCCGGATGCGAAGACGGTCGACAAGCACAATCCCACGATCCCGAACACCTTCGAGTTCAAGCTGCTGCTCGACCGCTTGTTTCAGGAGAAGAAGGACCAGCTCAGCGTGCTCTTCAACAGCTTCATCTGCGATGCCCATAGCAGCGGCGATCGCATTGACTCCGTCACCGTGGCGAACAAAGACGGCCTCGTTACAGTGAAGCCGAAAATCGTGATTGATTGCTCCGGCGACGGCGATGTGGCGGCGTGGGCTGGCGCTCCCTTTGAGCAGAATACCGAGGTGCAGCCGCTCACGCTGCACTTCCGGATTGGCAATGTGAAGGCAGACAGCACCATCGGGGGTGCCTGTCGCACCGCGTTGGCGGCAGCGCAGAAGCGCGGCGAGTTGCCCTACTACTATGGTCCCGGTGTGATGTTCCTTTTCGGCAAGAACGAAGTCTATGTGCATGGCGTGCGTGTCCCCGCCGATCCCACGAACGCCGCCGATCTCTCCCGCGCCGAGATGCAGGGCCGGGCGGATGCGTATGCAATGTTCCTCGCCTGGAAACGGGATGTGCCGGCCTTTGCTGATGCCTATTTCATGGAGGCCTACCCATGGATCGGCGTGCGCGAGTCGCGTCGCATCATCGGTCAGCATGTGCTCAGTGAGGACGATCTCATGAAGGGGCACCGCTTTGATGATGCCATCGCCACCGGCTGCTGGTATCTCGATCTGCATCCTAACAAAACCGTCGTCGGCAGCGCGAATGATTTCGATCCGGAGAAAGTCCAGCCCGAGCCTTACGATATTCCGTATCGCTCGCTCGTGCCGCAGAAGCTGAGCAATCTGCTCGTCGCCGGGCGTTGCCACTCCGCCACACGTGGCGCGCACGCCTCCACCCGGGTCACCGTCACCGCGATGGCGATGGGCGAGGCTGCCGGTGTCGCTGCCGCCATGGCTCTCACGGACAAAACCGAAGTCGCCCTCCTCAGCGGCGTGAAAGTGCGTGAGATGCTCAGCTCCCGGAACGCCGGACCTTTCACCGATGCCTGATCCAGACCGCACCATCTAGATTATGAATACAGACTTTCAAGCTCTTCCCCGCCGCCAATTTCTCGGACGCGCGAGCATCGGCGTCGGGTCCGCGGCCCTGGCTTCGCTGCTCAATCCGCGGCTCTTTGCGGAGAGCGCATCGCATTTTGCGCCGAAGGCGAAACGCATCATCTGGCTCACGCAGGCGGGGGCGCCGTCTCAGTTGGACCTGCTGGATTACAAGCCGGGTCTCGCTTCGATGTTCGACAAGGATTTGCCTGACTCCGTGCGCGGCGAGCAGCGGCTCACCGGGATGACGGCGGGTCAGAAACGCTTTCCCATCGCTCCGTCCGTTTTCAAGTTTGCGCAGCATGGCCAGAGCGGCATGTGGATGAGCGAACTGCTGCCGCACACGGCGAAACTCGCGGATGAAATCTGCGTGATCCGCTCCCTGCACACCGAGGCGATCAATCACGATCCCGCGATGACCCTGCTGCAAACGGGGCATCAGATCGGCGGGCGGCCCTCGTTTGGCGCCTGGCTGTCGTATGGACTCGGCACGGAGAACGAAAACCTGCCGGCCTTCGTCGCGATGATTTCGCGCCCGAGCGGCCCGACCAATGCCCAGCCGCTGCACGAGCGCATGTGGGGTCCGGGTTTCCTGCCCGCGAAGTATCAGGGCGTGCGTTTCACGCCGACCAAAGACCCGGTGCTCTACCTCTCCAATCCCGACGGCATCACTCGTGAACGGAGACGCGCGATGCTCGACGACCTCGGCGAACTCAACCGCCTCACCCTCGCCGAGTATCAGGACCCCGAGACGCAAAATCGCATCGATCAATTTGAAATGGCCTTCCGCATGCAGGCCAGCGTGCCGGAACTCGCCGACCTCTCGCAGGAACCAGCGAGCATCTTCGAGCGTTACGGTCCCGAGTCGAAAAAGCCCGGCACCTACGCGGCGAACTGCATCCTCGCGCGACGACTCGCCGAGCGCGGGGTGCGTTTCATTCAGCTTTATCATCGCGGCTGGGATCAGCACAACAACCTGCCCGGCGGCATCAAGAGCCAGTGTTACGACACCGATCAACCCACCGCCGCACTGCTCACGGAACTCAAAGAGCGCGGCCTGCTCGAAGACACCCTCGTCATCTGGGGCGGCGAGTTTGGACGCACCGTCTATTCGCAAGGCACCCTAACCGCAGACAACTACGGCCGCGATCATCACCCCCGCTGCTACAGTATCTGGATGGCCGGCGCCGGGGTGAAGCGCGGGCATGTCTTCGGCGAGACGGACGAGTTCAGCTACAACATTGTTAAAGACCCCGTGCATATCCACGATCTCAACGCCACCGCGCTGCAACAACTCGGTATTGATCACACCAAACTCACCTACCGCTTCCAGGGCCGCGACTATCGACTCACCGACGTCCACGGCGAGGTGGTAAAGGGGGTGCTCGCATGACTTACAATCCCATGAAGCACATGCAATGCGACAGGTCACGATGTGCTTCATCCGAAGGATTCGCCCGAGGCGGCCGAGTTGAAAAAGAAGGGCGCGTGGAACCGCAAATTCTATTATGCGAAGACCGAAAAGGTAGTCATCGAGCCTTACGTCTGGCACGACCTCGCGGCGGAAGTGCGTGGCAAAGTGCTGCGCGTCCTCGATGCCTATGAGAAGGCTTTCAAGAAGACGCCGATACTCCTGCGCTATCCGGTGGGCGAAGACAAGCCGGGCCTCGCCGGCAATGCGAATCGTCCCTTTGGCTATCACGATGGTTCCATTGCCTGGGGAACGCTGGACAACGGGAAGAAGGAAAGCAGTTGGTATTTCATGCCCAGCCTGAATGCCGCCGGAGATGCCGCGATGAACAAATGGCGATCTCATCCCATCGGTGGCGAGGTGCGACCGGAAGTCTGGGACCAGATCCACGATGCGAAACCGAAGCACAAAAATGCGCAGGACTTCATGACCTGCGTCGAGCAGCCCCATGTGACCTGGCTCATGGAGAGCGGTATCTTTCAGGACAAACCGGACAATGAGCGCTACGCCCGCGCCCTCTCGCACGTGCGACGGATGGGATACGACTTCCATGTCCCGACCGCCGGGATCACCCGCGAGGGAGCGGCTCTGAACGTTCGTCTCACCGTGGTCAATCAGGGGGTGGCACCGTTCTATCAGGACTGGTCCATGGAACTCGCCGCTATCGATCAAGAAGGCCGCGTCACAAAACGCTGGCCTGTCGATTGGAAAGTCACCGGCCTGCTTCCGGGGGATCCGGCCCGCGAATGGACCGCCGCAATCGATGCGGATGCACCACTCGTCGGCCAAGTGCTGGCTCTTCGTGTCATCAACCCGCTCACCAATGGCAAGCCACTGCGCTTTGCCAATGCCAATGCCGATCAGGACCGCGACGCAGCGGGCTGGTTGAGCCTCGGTAAAGTGCCCTGAAACGATGGGATTGATCACCGGCAAGCCGGAACCATTTGCCTTCTGCAACTCATTACTCGATTCCACCGCCCCGAATCCGCGCATGGCGCGCAACCCCGGCATCCCGTCTCATCCGCATTCCTGAATGATTCCGCGGCGGGTCATTTCTTGTCGGTTACCTGCCAGTTGAAGTCGGCAAAAAGCACTTTGGTGAGATCGAAACCGGGTTTGGACTGAAGCCGCAGTTTGCCGATCGCAGACCAGTCCGTCATGGGTTTTTGGCTGAAGCGATTGATGAGACGTGAGGCGGGAACCGTCATCTCCTGCCATTCATCGGACGCAGTGATCTCGATCTCGGCGGAGTGATGATCGTCGCCGGTGAGGATCACGGTTTGCGGCTCCGTGCAGTAAAATTTGAAGCGCAGACTCGCCCCGGGAGGTGCCTTCCATTTGGGATCGTGCAGCTGCTCTGTGCTGGAGCCGCGCTGGCCGTTGTTGGAGCGGAAGGCCTTGATGCCTTTGGGGCCTTCGAGTTCGGCGATGTTTGTCCAGGCGCTGTAGCCGCCGCTGGTGATGTTGGAGGTAGCCTCGTCGGTGGCTTTGGCCTTGCCGAGCTGGGAGGGAATCGCCGCTTCAAAGCGGGTTGATCGTACGATGGTCGTTTCGTAGGTGATGTTGGCGTAGCCGAAGACGTAGTCGTCCACGTTCAAAACGGGCAGTTTCGCAATCCATCGATCACCCTGCTTCACACTCGCGGCATCGCGCCACGAACGTTGGAAACTGCTTGGGTTCTTAAGCGCGTGGAAGGCCTCGACCTTCACCACATTGCCCGGCGAGTCAGGCGTGATGAAGAGTTCGGGCACACCCTCGGCGTCGAGCGTGATCCCGGACCCCGGCTGTTCAGGCCAGACGATGTCTTTGCCGAGCACGTGCTTTTCCAGCCAGAACTTCGTGTTGTGCTCGATCTTGTCGGTGTCGTGATGGCCGCGTGCCTGGATGGCGTAGGACCAGGGCACGCCCGGTTTGAAATGTTTGAAGGTCTCGAGACCGCGCTCGTGACCGCCATGATGATTGTTGGAGCCGTTCAAAAACAAGGTCGCCGCTGTCATGTAGGGCACATGAGCCTCGGGGGCGATTCCGGCGAGGTAGATTTCCCCTCCGGGCGATCTCGGCGGCTCGACATAGGGCACGTTGTACATCCACACCTGCTTGTTGCGCCAATACTCGGTGTAGCCGATGCCGAAGTGCGCCACGACAGCCTTCACCCGCGGGTCCGTGCCGAGATGCCACATGAGCGTGCCGCCATACGAGTAACCGGTGGCACCGAGACGGGAGGGATCGACCTCTTTCTGCTGCTCCAGGTAGCTGAGGACGCGTCCTTGAATCGCATACCAGAGGTAGTCGGAGGTTTGCTTCGGATCGGCGAATCTCCTCACCCAGCACATACGCGCTGATGTAGGACTCACGGAAGTTGATGCCATCCCTGATTTCCTGCTTGATGATCTCTTCCTTGAAGTCGCCCCGGTTCGGATCGTAGTCCTTCCAGAGATCGGGGGGCGAGAGCAGTTCGGCGGCATGCAAGGTGCCGACGAGGAGCATGGCGATGATGGCAGGACGTAGGAGCATAATAGGAAAAAGAGCGATCAGGGCGCAAGATAGACCATAGCCTGCGCGTGCTTGAACGCATCGTCGCAGATGGGGCTGTTCGTCATCACCTGGAAGTTCAGGCCGTGATGAAGGACCGCCTTCCCGTTGCGATTGAAGTCATACGGCCAGTCCATCGAGCGGCCGATGGTGATCGGGCCGTCTTTGCCGAGCCAGGTAGCTTGCGAAGAGGCTTCGGCTGTTTGGAGATTCAGTGGGAGTGTGGGCATTCCACACAAGAAAGCGGGGCCTGTCTTTTTCAGGATTTTGGCCTTCGTTGAACGGGATGTGGTTTCGTAGGTTATTCCTTCGTTTTCGATTGTAAAAAAGCGAGCCGCCGCCTCGTCATGAACGACCCGAGCTTTCAAAAATCGAGCGGAATACGAGCCGGGCGACTCCTTTCTTCTCCTCTTTTCTCCTCATTGCGCAGCGCCCATTGCACCGCGTTCACGACGAGGCGGCGCAAGGCCGGCTGCACCGCATCTTCGGGCGCGCCGAGACTGGTGTAAAAAATGCGGGCATGACGCGGGCCGTACGATCGGGTCCACGCGAGCGGTTGGGCGGGTTCGATTTCACCCGCCTGGCCGAGTAGCAGCGGGGTGGCGTCGGCCGCGAGCGGCAGCACCCGGTAGAGGGAGGCATGACCGAGGATCGCCCCGGGATCCACGCCTGCGAGCAAGGGGCTGTCCGCCGGCGCTTGCGGATGTCGGGTGACGGAATAGGGCAGCCCTCTCGTCTCGTAACCGGTATTTTCGCAACCCAGCACATCGGGAACAAACTCCGGCCACGAGGCGAGAGCCGGGTCGGTCACGGGTAGGTTCGCCGGAGGAATAAACGCATGGTTCGCCGTGCGTATACCGACGAGCGGTCTACCGGCGGCGAGGTGTTTGCGGATCGCATCGAGTTGCTCGGGCGGCGGTGTGGCACGCCTGACAAAGACGATGAGCAGATCGGCCGTCTCCATCGCTTCGAGGAATCCTTCGAAATGCGTCGGCAATTCCCGATTTCCCTCGATGATCGTGACCCGATGTCCGAGCTCTCGCCATTCCCGCTCCGCGAAGCCGCGGCAGAAATTTACCGCGTCGTAGTTGTTAGGCTCGTCAACGGTGAGGCAGACGATGTGGGCCGGAGTGTCAGCGGCGACGGGGAGGATACCGAAGAGTCCACCAAGGATTCCGGCGAGGCAGAGCAGGGGAGTAAAGAGCGTATTCAATTTTTCAGGGGAGCTTTCGTTGTTTTTGGGACCGCTGGTAGGGCGAACCGTCCTGGTGAGC
>JBDNIL010000283.1:0-11860 GCA_041688355.1 Verrucomicrobiales bacterium
CTCGCCTTTCTCTTGCTTTCCTCCCTCGCCTCTGCGGCGGAGAAGCCGAACGTCCTTTTCCTGATCTCCGACGATCTCAACAACTACCTCGGCTGCTACGGCGATCCCAGGGCGAAAACGCCGCACATCGACGCGCTCGCGGCGCGCGGGGTCAGGTTCGAGAAGGCCTACTGCACCTTTCCTCTCTGCGGGCCGAGCCGCAATTCGATGCTGACGGGCCTCTACCCGAACAGCACGGGGATCCTCTCGAATGCGCAGATCTTCCGCCAGACGATCCCGTCGCAACTGAGCCTTTCCCAGGCCTTCCGCCTCGACGGTTATTTCGCCGCCCGCATCGGTAAGCTCTACCATTACAATGTGCCCAACTCGGTGGGGACGAACGGGCATGATGACCCGGCCTCGTGGGAGTTGGAGCTGAATCCCGCCGGAGTCGATCGCCTCGAGGAGGAGGATGACATTTTCACCCTCACCCCCGGTCAGTTCGGCGGCACACTGAGCTGGCTCGCCTCGCCTAAAAGCGACGAACACCACACCGATGCGATGATGGCGGAGGACGCGGAGTGGGTTCTGGAGCGTTGCGCAAAGGAGAAAGATCGCCCCTTCTTTCTCGCAGTCGGATTTTTCCGTCCCCACACACCCTATGTCGCGCCGAAGGATCCTTACTTTGGCTGGTATCCGGAGAAAGAGATGCCGCTCTTCCCCACGCTAGACAAGAACCCGTCCGAGGTCCCCGTCGCCGCGCTGGGCAGCTACAAGAAGGAGCAGGACAATCTCACCGATGAGCTGCGGCAGCAGTGCGTGCAGGCCTACTACGCGAGCATCAGCTTCATGGACGCGCAGGTCGGGCGTGTCGTCGATGCGCTGGATCGGCTCGGGCTCGCGGAGAACACGATCATCGTCTTCACGAGCGATCACGGCTATCACATGGGAGAGCATGGTCTCTGGCAGAAGATGAGTCTCTTCGAGGGCAGCGCGCGGGTTCCGCTGCTCGTTGTGGCTCCGGGCAACGTTTTGCCGGGATCGGGGAAGGGCACGGTCGTGAAAGAGCCGGTCAGTCAGGTCGATCTATTCCCTACCCTCACCGAACTTGCGGGAGTGAAGGCACCCGCGAACTTGCAGGGACAGAGTCTCGTTCCCATGCTCAAAGATCCCGCCGCAAAAGGCCGCGGCTGGGCGATTACTCAGGTCGTCCGGGGCGGTGGCGGCAAACAGAAAGCCGGGAGTGCCAAGCCCGCAGCGGCAAAACGTTTCTTCGGTTACAGCCTGCGCACCGAACGCTACCGCTACACGGAGTGGGACGAAGGCGCGCAGGGCAGTGAACTCTACGATCATGAAGGCGATCCCGGCGAACTCGTCAATCTCGCAGCCAAGCCCGAACAAGCCGCAACCGTCACCGAACTCAGCAAAACTCTGCGCGACGCAGCAAAATCGACCTTTCCCGCCGACGGGATCACTCCAGCGATCAAAGAAGGCGGCATGTGGGCACCGAATTTGACGAATCCTTGAGGGACCGATAAGCCGGTGGCGGTTTAGCTGTTTTGCAATTTAGCGTCGGAGGAATGGAATCGTCATTACCAAGTGTGCCGGTTCGGAGTCCGAAGAATCGATTCTGGTTTGTTTCGGTTCTGAGTTTCGTGTTCCTCATCGTCGCCATCGTCCGCTTCTTTCAGACTCGTCGGGCAATTTAGGTCTGCCGGGGCTGTGGGTAATCTTAGGACCGCTGAAGAAACGGAATCGAGGGAAATTCCTCTACGGAACTACGGTCATTGCATTTCCCGCGAGACCCGTCCACCCTGTGACAACCTCATCGGAAACCCACCCGAAACTCATGAAACTATCCCTCGTCCTTCTCGCAACATTTCTCATCGCAGGTGTCTCATTACGGGCGGCGGAGCGTCCTAACATCATCGTCATCCTCGCCGACGACCAGGGCTACGGCGATGTCTCGGCCTACAATCCCGATTCGAAAATTCCCACGCCGAACCTTGACCGGCTCGCGAAGGAGGGCATGCGCTTCACCGACGCCCACACCTCATCGGGCGTCTGCACGCCGACGCGCTACTCGCTCCTGACCGGCCGCTACCACTGGCGGACGCACCTCCAGCAGGGTGTCCTCGGCGGCTTTTCCCTGCCGCTCATCTCAGAAGGACGTGCCACCCTCGCGAGCTTTCTCGGTGAGCAGGGGTATCACACCGCCTGCATCGGGAAATGGCATCTCGGGATGGAGTGGCCGCTCAAGGGCGGAGCGGTGGCTGATGACGGGGGCAATTTCGGCAAGCCTTTCTCCGACATCTCCCTTGTCGACTACACTGCGCCGATCAAGAACGGACCGGTGGATCGGGGCTTTGATCACTACTACGGCATCAGCGCCTCGCTCGACATGTTCCCTTTCGTGTGGATCCGCGACCGGCTCCCCACCGAGGAAGCGACGGCGGAAAAGACCTGGCTGCGCACCGGTCCGGCGGGTCCGAAGTTCGAAGCTGTCGATGTGCAGCCCGGCATCACGGCGCGCCTGATCGAGTATGTCGGCGAGCGCGCTGATGAGGCAAAGGCGGGCAAGCCCTTTTTCGCCTACGTGCCGCTCGCCTCGCCGCACACCCCCATCGTGCCGACACCGGAGTTCGTGGGCAAGAGCGGAATCAATGCCTACGTGGATTTCGTCCGCCAGATCGATGCGGACATGGGTAAAATCCTCGATGCGATCGACGCGAACGGGCTCGCTGAAAACACGATCATTGTTTTCACTGCGGACAACGGCTGTTCGCCCCAGGCGAATTTCCCCGAGCTGCTCGCGGCCGGCCACAACCCGAGCTACATCTATCGCGGCCACAAGGCGGACCTCTTCGAGGGCGGACATCGTGTGCCCTTTCTCGTGCGCTGGCCCGGGAAAGTGAAAGCCGGCTCGGTCGCCGATCAGCTCGTCGGGCAGATCGACTTCATGGCGACGTTTGCGGATCTGTTAGGAAAAGAACTGCCGGAGACCGCCGCTGAGGACAGTGTCAGCTTTCTCCCCGTGCTGCTCGGAGAAGAGGGCGGTGAGCCCCGCAACAGCATCGTGAGTCAGTCGATCAATGGCAGCTTTGCGATCCGCGACGGGCAGTGGAAGCTGCTCCTCTGTCCGGGGTCGGGCGGATGGAGCGCCCCTCGTCCCGGTGCCGATGATACGAGCGGTCTCCCCGATTTCCAGCTCTACGATCTCGCCGCTGATCCCGGTGAGAAAAACAACCTCGTCGCGGCGCATCCTGATCGGGTTGCGAAGATGAAGTCGGTGATGGAAGAGGCGATCGCGCGGGGCCGCACCACGGCGGGGCCGGACCTGAAGAATGATGTCGAGATTGTCATGATCAAGCCGTTGCCCGCTCCGCGTCCGAAGGGAAAAGCGAAGAAGTAGAGTAGAGCGTGCGCGGTCGGCACCTCCGCCGAAGCGTCCGTGGCATTTTATCGGAAACGTGCCATGATGGCGGGATGAAGTGCCTCTTCTTCCTCCTCACGCTCTCGCTCGGTGCTGTCGCGTCTCTGCCCGGGGCCGAGCGCCCCAACATCATCCTGATCCTCGCCGACGATCTCGGCTACGGTGACCTGCCGGTCTTCGGCGCGACGGATGTGAAGACTCCGCATCTCGACAGCATCGCGGCGGAGGGCGTGCGGTTCACAGGGGCCTACGCGAACGGACCAGAATGCACACCCTCGCGCACCGCAATCCTGACAGGCCGCCATCCGCAGCGCCCCGGCGGCCTTGAGTGCCCCGTCGGCACGGGCAATGTTGGGCGCTACGACGATGCCATCCGCCTGCGAGAGCAGAACGACCTCGGTCTGCCCGCGCGTATGGCGGTCTTGGCACCGGGGCTGCAGGGGGCGGGCTATGCGACGGCCCTCGTGGGGAAATGGCACCTTGGTTACGAGCCGAAATTTAATCCGCTCGAGCAGGGATTCGAGCGATTCTTCGGAATCCTCGGCGGCAATGTGGACTACTACCGTCACCTCGAACTCTCTGACTTGCCCGTCTTTCTCAAGGGGCGCGAACCGGTCGCCCGCGAGGGTTACATGACCGATCTCTTCCGAGATGAGGCGGTGACCTTTATTCGGGAGCAGACAAGTGACGAGCCATTCTTTCTCTTCCTCAGTTTCACTGCGCCGCATTTTCCCTTCCAGCCCCCCGGGGCTGCCGACGAGCCCAGTCCCACGAAAGAGGCGTGGACCAAAGGCACGCGGGAGAACTATGTGAAGATGATCGAGAGCATGGACGAGGCCACCGGCGCGGTCCTCGCAGCCCTGCGCGAGACGGGCGTGGACGATGAGACCCTGATCGTCTTCGCGAGCGACCACGGCGCGATGCTGCCGGGATCGAACGGGGCACTCCGCGATTACAAGGAGACGCTCTTCGAGGGCGGCATCCGCACCCCGGTGCTGGCGCGCTGGCCCGATCAACTCCCCGCGGGGCGGGTGGATGGGCGTCCCTGGACGCTGATGGACCTTACCGCCTCGTTCCTCTCGCTCGCCGGCGCAGCAGTGCCCGACGGGCGTCCCCTCGACGGACATCCGGTGCTGGTCGATGTGATCGAAGGACGCGAGACGCCGGAGCGAGATTTTTTCTGGCGTTCGCGTCGGGGGGATCTCACGTGGCGGGCGGTGCGCTCTGGCGATCTGAAGTGGATCAGCCGCGAAGACGCGGGGACCAAAACGGAGGAATGGCTCTTCGACCTCGCTACTGATCCCGGTGAGAAGACGGATCTCAAGGAGGAGCGAAACGCAGCGGTGGAGGAGCTGAAAACGCTCGTCAAGGGGTGGGAGGCGGAGGTCAAATCCGAGAGGTGAGCGCTGGAGAGCGTCACTCGCCGCCGATCACTTTCGCGAGTTGGTCCTCGACTGGAACGATGGACTTGCGATGGGATTCGGCGAGGGACTTCAGCTCAGCGACGATGTCGGGATGTTTGGCGGCGATGTCGAAACGCTCGGACGGGTCTTCCCCGAGATGGTAGAGCAGGGGCGGGTCCCGGGGGAAGGGCTTTTGCTTCACGTAAGAGGTGTAGGTCGTGAAGTGGGCTTTGAAAGGCCCCTTCCTCACCGCATAGAGTTGGGCTCCCTGGTAAAAATACATCTCCGTCCGCGGGCTCGGTCCGGTCCCGAAGAGCACGGGCGAGAGGTCGTGGCCGTCGAGGATGCGATCCTGCGGCGGGGTGCCGCCGGCGAGGGTGACGAAGGTGGGGAGCAGATCGAGCGTGCTTCCCATCTCGCGGACGACGCCGGGCGGGAGTTTACCGGGCCAGGACATCACCGTGGGGACACGCTGACCGCCTTCCCAGGTGCTGCCTTTGCCGTCGCGCAGCAGTCCGGCGGAACCGCCGTGGGTGTCGAAGGTCAGCCAGGGACCGTTGTCCGAGGTGAAAACGATGAGGGTGCGCCCGGCCACGCCGGTCTCCTCGAGTGAGGCGACGATCTCTCCGACGGACCAGTCAATCTCCTCGACGACATCCCCATAGATGCCGGCGGGGGAGCGGTCTTTGAAGGCCGCCGAGCGGAAGAGGGGGATGTGCGGGAGGCTGTGGGCGAGGTAGAGAAAGAAGGGACCGTCTTTGAACTCGCGGATTTTTTTGACCGACTCTTCGGTGTAGCGTCGCGTGATGGTGCGCTGATCGACGGGGCGCTCGATCTCTTCTTCGTCCCGGAGCAGGGGCACGTCGTAGGCGGCGAAGCTCTCCTTCTCGGCGAGCGCGAACTGGCTCGTCTCTCTGTCGAGGCGGTTCATGTCGTTCGAGTAGGGGATGCCGTAGTAGCTGTCAAAGCCGTGACGGGTGGGGAGGAACTCTGGCAGGTGACCGAGATGCCACTTGCCGACGCAGGCGGTGGCGTAACCGAGCTCTTTGAGCGACTCGGCGATGGTGATCTCGGTGGCCGGCAAACCGCCGGCGGAGTCGGGGAAGAGGACTCGCTTCGTGTCCGAAGCCATGCCGCTGCGGAGAGGGAGACGGCCGGTGAGGAGACCGGCGCGGCTGGGAGTGCAGACATTGTCGGCGGCGTAGAAGCTCGTCCATTTCTGCCCCCCGGCGGCGAGCCGGTCGAGGTGCGGTGTCGCGATCGTGGGATGCCCGAAGCCGGAGAGGTCGCCGTAGCCGAGGTCGTCGCAGAAGACGACGATGAAGTTCGGCTTGTCCTCTGCGGAGACAGACCGGGTGAGGGCGGCTGGCAAAAGCACGGCGGCGGCAGATAGAAACAGGGTGGAGAGGGTTCGGTGCATGAGTCGACGGGGTTGAGTCTGGGAGCTGACAGGGTTGGGTCGGCGACCCGCCTCGTCAAGGGCAGGGATGCGGTAGTTCCAATTCTGCCCCGGGGAGACTTCGGGGAGGATGGAGATACAGACAAGATGGGAACTTAATCCCCGTCGAGGACGGACCGCCACTCCTTCGCGAGGTCGGGGCGCTGCTGGGTGAAGACATTGATGACGTGTCCGGCGAAGCTCGATCCGGCTCTGGAGTAGAGGTGTGAACATGCCATTCGCGGCGTGAAATCACGGCATCACGAAAGCCCGAGCCTTTGCCGAAGCCGAAAGGAAAGGCAAAATAGGATCGTAGTGGTGACCTCCAGGTCCCCACCGCAATGGATCAGGCGACGAAACGGGTGGCGACCTCGAGGTCACCACTACGGGATCATCAACACCTCCCGCATCAGAGCAGTACTGGCATTTCCGCCGCTGAGGATCACGGCGACACGCTGCCCCTGCCACTGATCGCGATGCTTTTTCAGTGCCGCCCATGCCAGGGCACCCGAGCCCTCGGCGAGGTTGTGGGTGTGGTGGAGGAGATCGCCCATCGCGGCGAGAGCCTCGTCGTCGTTCACCGTGACGATGTCGTGGGCGTGCGCTCTGATGTGCGCGAGGGCGTCGCGATTCGGAGTCTTGCAGGCGACGCCCTCAGCGACGCGGGTGGTGCTGGACCGCTCGACAAATTCACCCTGACGAAACGATATTTCATACGCCGGAGCATGCTCGGAGACGACGCCGATGAGCTTTGTTTTCAACCCGAGCGCTTCGCGGGCGGCCGCGAGTCCGCAGAACCCCGAGCCGAGCCCGATGGGGACAAAGACCGCATCGAGATCTGAGACGGAGCGGAAAAGTTCGAGCCCGTAGGTCGCGACTCCGCGCACAAGCCAGGGGTGGAAGGAGGGCACCGCGTGAAGCCCCTCGCGAACGGCGAGTTCACGGGAAAACTCGAGCGCTTCCTGGAATTCGCGCCCGTGCTCGACGAGCTCGGCTCCGAGAGAGCGCATCGCCGCGTTTTTTTCCGGATTGTTCCCGCGCGGCACGACGATGACGGCGCGCAGTCCGGTCTCGCGGGCGGCGTAGGCGATGGACTGCCCATGATTACCGGTCGTCGCGGCGATGACTCCGACGACCCCGGGCTCGCGGCGTCTCAGCTCGTCGAGGTAGACGAGGCCGCCGCGGATTTTAAAAGCGCCGACGGGGGTATGGTTCTCGTGTTTGACCCACAGCTCGAGGCCGAGCCCCGCTTCGAGGAGAGGCCAGCGGTAGGTCGGGGTCTCGCGAACGTGTGGACGAATCAGCGCCTTGGCCGTCTCGATCTCGTTCAGGGTGGGGAGGGAGTCCATGCGCTACTTTTGCATCGGGATCGGGAAGAGGGCAAGGCCGGGGGAACGCCGCTCGAACGTCATCGCGTCCCGCATCGGGCTCGTCTTCGGGAGCGATTTCGGCTTTGATGCGAGAATTGTGAATCGTTCCCTTTGTCTCCTGCCAGTCATTCTCTTCGCCGCCCTTACGATCGCGCCGGGCGCAGAACCCGCCCCGCCGCAATGGGTCTGGGCGAAAGACGTTGATCGCACGGAGGTCGGCACCTGGAAGGCGGGCCGCACCTTTTCTCTCGCCGAGGCACCGACACGCGCGACGCTTCGGGCCACCGCTGACTACGCGGGCCTGACGATCTCGCTCAATGGCCGCCCCGTCCTCGCTCTCGACCCCTACGATCCACCCCGCGAGATCGAGGTGACCCGCTTTCTCAAGACAGGGGAGAATGTCATCGACCTCGCGGCTTCCGGCTCCCGGGGACCCTCCGCCATCGCGCTCTCGCTCGTTGTGCAGTCCGCCGGGGGCGGGACCAGGATGATTGAGTCCTCCGACGACTGGAGCGGCGCGAATCTGCGCTCTTTCGGCACGGTCGATCCCCACCGGTGGGCGCTGAACGAGCTGCCCGACGTGAGCCCTTTTGCCGAATACAATCAATGGAAAGAAGCGCTCGCCGGAGAGTCGGCCTCCCTCTCGCCCCTGCCGCCGGGTTTTGAAATAGAGAAAGTTCGCGACGCGGCAGAGGGAGATGATTCGTGGGTCAGCCTTGCGATCGATCCGCGAGGGCGTCTCCTCATCGGCAAGGAACAGAAGGGGATCCTGCGGCTGACCCTCTCGGACAACGGCAGCGAAGTCGTCGCGGTCGAGACGGTCGATGACACGCTGAAGGAATGCCGCGGTCTTGTCTGGTCGGGCGACACACTCTACGCCCACGCGAACAACAGCAGGGCGCTCTACTCCCTGCGTGACACGGACGGTGACGACCGCTTCGACGAGGTCACTCTGATCCAGGCTACAGCAGGCGGAGCGGGTCACGGGCGCAATGATCTCGTCGACCACGAGGGTGCGATCCATCTCATCACCGGCGACGACATCGAGGTGCCCGCAGAATCGCCTCGGCGTGCTCCGCCCGAGCGCGGGGCGCCGAAAGAACTCGGCCACTCGATCCGCCACACCGTCGTCGATGGCAAAGTCGTCTGGGAGGCGATGAACCGCGGCCTGCGCAATCCCTATGGCATCGACTTCAATCCCGATGGCGAGGCCTTCACCTACGACGCCGATAACGAGGGCGATGTGGGGCTGCCGTTTTACCGTCCGACGCGGATCAATCACCTCGTCTCCGGGGCGAACTACGGCTGGCATCAGGAGCGCGGGAACACGCGCAGTTTTCCCATCTACGCTCCTGACAATGTGCCAACGAATTATGACATGGGCCGCGGTTCACCGACCGGAGTGAAGTTCGGGACAAAGAGCCATTTCCCGTCGCCGTGGAAAGAATCGCTCTTTGCCCTCGACTGGGCCTACGGACGCATCGTCGCGGTTCATCTCACCCCGCACGGTGCGAGCTACCTCGGGAGCGGGGAAGTGTTTCTCGAAGGCCGTCCGCTCAATGTCACTGATCTCGACTTTGACGCCGATGGCGCGATGTGGTTCGTCACCGGAGGTCGCAAGACCAAATCGGCGCTCTATCGGATTCGCTACACGGGGGAAAAGGGTGCTCTTCCGGCGGCGGGGGAACAGGCCGGGGCGAACGCCGCCTTTTCCGCCGCGGCGCGCGAGATTCGGAAAAAGCTCGAGCGATTTCACGGCCGTGGGGATGCCGCAGCCGTTGCGGAAGTGTGGCCCTGTCTCGGTGATCCCGATCCGTGGCTGCGTAGTGCCGCCCGCGTCGCGCTGGAGTGGCAGCCGCTCGAGAGCTGGCGTGCGCGGGCTCTCGGCGCGAGTGCTGATACGGGCGGCCTCACCGCCTTGCTCGCCCTCGCCCGCGCCGGAACCGACGAGGACCGGCTCGCCGTCGCCGGGGTCGCCGCCACCCTCGCATTGACGTCGGACGCCGCCCGCCTCGACAAGCTCACCCTGATGCGTGTCCACGAACTCGCCGGCTACCCGACAGACCTGGAGGAAAGGGCGGTGATCGCGAGGCAGATCCTCACCTTGCTCCCCGATCTTTCCGAGCCGGTGCATCGGGAGGCGGCCCGCGCGCTCATCGCGGTCGAGGCTACGGAGGCGGTGAAGTTTTCCCTCGAGCGTCTCGCCTCCGCGACCGCGCAGATGGAGCGGCTCCATTATCTCGAGGCACTCAGCGAAGCGGGGAGCGGATGGGAGCCCGCGCAGCAGACTCTCTTCTTCACCGCCCTGGCCCATGTGAAGCGTTTCTCCTACGGCGACCGATTCATGCTGCCGTTTTTCCAGGGGCTCGAAGAGAAGTCGCTCGCAAATGTCGCCGACGAGGAGGAGCGGAAAAAGTTCGCCGCCATTCTCACCGGGGAAGGGGAGAGCGAGGTCGTCGCGGTGGCACCGCGTCCTTTTGTGAAACACTGGACGATGGACGATTTTCCAGCCGATGAGCTTGGTCCCGCTCCCGACCTCGCGCGCGGACGCGAGCTCTATGCAGCGGTGCTCTGCGCGGCCTGTCATGTCACCGGCACGACCGGCCGCCCCGTCGGTCCGGATCTGACGATGGTGGCGAGTCGCTTCAGCCGCCGCGATCTCATCGAGTCCATCCTCGAACCATCGAAAGTCGTGGCCGAGGTGCATCGCAATATCATCGTCACGAAGATCGACGGCAGCGTCGTGCAGGGGCGCATCGTGCAGAATGATTTCCGCGCATCGACCCTCACGCTCTCGACGAATCCCTTTGCTCCGTCCGAGCTGGCGACGATTCCGAAAGCAGAGACCCGCACCTGGGAAGAGTCGCCCGTGTCACCGATGCCGCCGGCCTTGCTGGATTCGCTGAGCAAAGAGGAAATCAATGATCTGCTCGGGTTTCTGATGTCGGGTGGGCGGGAGTGAGTGAGGATACCTTGCTCACTCCGTGATCACACCCTGTTCGAACGCCTCGATTTCGCCCGAAAATCGTTGACACAATCTGGCGACTCAGGCGACCCTTGCTCTTGATGACTTCAATCACTCGCTACGTCCCGGCGAATGTCCTCTGCTCGCAGCCATGGCTTAATTTTACATTCGAAGCCAATGCCAGCCGGCAGATTCGGCGATTTCACAGGGAGCCGGAGAAGCAGCTGTCTATGAAAATAAAATTTATCTTTTACCTCTGTATATCTCTTTTCCATTTCATCAATCTCCGTGGTGCCGAAAATGAGCAGTTGAGTCCAGAGTCAAATCCGGATGATAAGGCGACTACGCTTGAGGAAGGTAAATCGTTTGTGACCAGTATACTTGTTCCTCGGGACGAGAAACGTGCTCTCGAACTTTTTCTGACCGCCGGGTTGCAGGGTGATCCTTTAGGTTATTTTAATGCGGCAAGGTTGCTGGATTACGGTGCCGTCTGTATCGAACTCAATGCCGGGGAGGCAACGGTCTTGTATGCTAAAGCTGAAGAAGCGCTTTCTTCACTCGAGGTATCTCGATTGAACGGTGAACAACTCTATTCTTTAGGAATAATTTATAAGTCGGGGCTTGGAGGCGTTCCTGTGAGCCGGGAGAAGGCACGCGATTTTTTGGAACGGTCAAGTGAATTAAACTATCCCCCCGCAATGAGAGAATTAGGCATGCACCTCTTAACTTTTCAGGAAGGAAAATCGAAGGAGGCGGGAGTAAACCTGATTTGTGAATCTGCGGGCGCTGGTGATTTGATGTCTGTGCTTACGCTTCCTGTTTTAAGTCAGAGGACGGATATCGACGGTCAACAAAGGAGAGTCATCGAAATTGCTAGGAATACGGTCTCCAAGAAGCTAGAGGAGGCGGTGGAAAGCGACGATGTCACAGCTACGTTTCGGCTTGGAACCGTATTTGTTATCGAAGAAAAAAGGGTTATAGAGGGAATAGCACTCCTTGAGAAGGCTGCAAGAATGGGCAGTGTAGAATCTCTTTTTAGTCTGGGATTTGTTTATGCAAAAGGAAAAGCCGGGGTGAAGAAAGACCTCAAATTAGCAAGGGCCTACTGGGAAAAAGCAGCGGCGCTTGGAGATTGTAGAGCAAATATTCTGTTGGATTCAATCGACGAATAGTGGCGCATTAATTGCTAGAAATTTGCTTTTTCATCCCTTCCGCACCCTTGCCACCCTTGCCACCCTTGCCACCCTTGCCACCCTTGCCACCCTTGCCACC
>JBDNIL010000030.1:0-7221 GCA_041688355.1 Verrucomicrobiales bacterium
CGGTGCAAACGATTCATGCGATCGCGGCGGCCCATGAGTCGTGAAGAATTCCCTGTAGGTCGATTCGTCCGCCACTGAGATCCACCCATTCAAAACGGGGAGATTGTTCGATTCCCCGAAATCAAAACCTTTAAAATTTCGGCGATCTAATTTTCAATACCGGCGGCGGGACTCGAACCCGCACTTCGTTGGAAACTCGATTTTGAATCGAGCGCGTCTACCATTCCGCCACACCGGCATATCCTCGCGTGAGGTCGGAATGTAGAGGCGGTACGTGCGAAATCAAGGAGGTAGTGAGGTTAGGAACGGGAGTGCGCCGGTGATTAGTGGAGATTCCGGTTTGATTTTTGGAGTAGTTTCCGATAAACGAAAGGGTAGGAAGGCATTCCTCGTCTCGAGAACCGTGTTTCCCCTCTTTGCCGTGATGGCTTTTTCCTCCTGTTTTGATTCAGGCAGCGATACGGCCGAGACGGACCCCGGGGAGGCGGTCTATCAGGCGGAGAAAGGAGAGCGTGATAAGATCAAAGCCAGGGTGGCGGAACTGAGGGCGGAAAAGAAGGAGCTCGAAACTTCCATTAAGGAGATGAAGTCGGCCGCGTCGAAGGAAGGGGAGCTGGCCAAGACGGAGTTGGAGGTGCTCTCTGATCTCGAGGCGACCCGGCAGTATGTCGGCAGGATCGATCGCTTAACGGCGGAACTGGACAGCTCGTTGAGCGCCTGGCGCGAAGCGACGCGGGCCTCGTTCAAGGGCGTCCAGCTCTACCCGAGATCACCACGATCGACGGCAAGACTTACACGGCGGTCACGATCAATGGTGTGACGGACGATGGTCTCATCGTGGAACACGGCGGCGGCATGGAAACGATCCCGCTCATGCAGTTGCCGGTGAGTCTGAGGAAAAACGTCATTCACGAATCCACCGTCCTCGCCGAACAGGGCTTGTAACACGACACTTACGACTTCATCCATTTTACTCGTATCGCCCATGAAAATGACCCCGAGCAGGAACCACGTAGCCGCCGCCACTTTTTTTGTTGTGATGGCGGGCTGCCTCGGCGGCGTGAGCGCCACGGAGAAGCAGATTGCCGACCTTGAGGGAGACATCGCCGCCTTGAAAGTGGAACTGGAAGAGGTGAGCGCCTCGGGAGGTACGGCAATGCAGCTTCTCTCGAACATCGAGACGGCAAAGGCTGAGATCGAAAACACGAAGACGACGTTGCCGGAGAAGGAGGATATCGCAGCGGCTACTACAGCGGCCCCGGCAGCTCCTTCCAGCGGAAGTGCAGGCGCCACTGCGGCCGTCGCAGCCAGTCCACCGGCTCCTCAACTTTCCCAGACGGAGGCTTACCAGCAGATCCAGCAGCGGAATACAGGCAGGCAAAAGCAAATCATCGACATTAAAGCTCGCTATGCCCAGCTTTTTGCGGAGAAGAAGAAGGCGCGCTCGGATAAGGCTGCGGATGATGCCGTGTTCCGCAGTGCAAAGATCAAAAAGTCGAAAAACGAGATTGATTCCACGATGAGCTTCCACAACTCAGGTATTGCCAAGATCGAGGAGGAAGAGGCTAGCCTGCGGACGGAGATTGCCCGAATCCAGTCGGAGTTCGAGTAGGGCCGGCAACGTCCGGACGTTGCAGACTCATTCCAGCCATTTTTTTCCGTCGATCCTCGCGGAGACATAGCCGAAGGTGAGATGGGCCTGCAACTCGAGGGGGATGCGATACTCGTCGTCGGTGAACCAGAGGGTGGTGCGCTTGATCTTCTCGTAGCTCTTGATGGAGAGGTCGGCTTCGACTTTGCCGACGGTGGCGTCAAGGCGGATGGCCTCATACTCCGTGCCTTTCACATTGTGAGTCTCCCGCCCGACGACCCTGAAGGTGGCGAGATAGGGCCGATTGAAGGGGGTCACGAGCATGGTGATGGCGTCCCCGTCCTCGAGGGCCTGGCTGCGCAGATAGAAGGCGGAGGAGAGGACATCCTGCCCGAAGTCGAACTTGAAGCGTGAGGTCGCGGAGAGGGTCTCGTCTTTCTGCTTCGAGGTCGTGGTGTAAATCTGGCGGCGGTTCTCGAAGATGATGTCGTAGCTGTTTTCCTCGTTCCGGTCCTTTTCGACAAGCTGGAAGGTGAGGGGGCGGAGCGAGTTCTGATCGACGATAGAGCGGGCGTGGAAATCGTAGGGGAAGAGGACCCGGGCGAAGCCGGTACTGCGTCCCGAAGCGTCACCAACGAATTTTTCTTTGGCGGTGCCATCGCTGATGATTGCAATATCGACCCGGCCGGCGTTTATCCTGTTGTTCCAGTCGAGGGTGTACTCGAGGGCGACGGGGCGTAGGTTGGCGTGTTTGCCGGGCGGGAGCCGGGTGATGTCTTTCATCCAGTCCGGCGGCCCGACGGGATCGTCGGAAAAAGCACCTCCCGGTAAAAAAAGATAGAGAAAGAGGAAGGATAGTCTCGCTTTCATTGGGGGATTGGGGCGAATGGATGAGAGTCAGACAGAACCACGCTGTAAGATGCGTTGATATTCTGGAAATTCAAGATAATCATAAAACGATGAACAAAGCAATCCCGCCCCCTCTTTTTTTTCCTGTTCTGACGCGTCGGGTGGCCGTCGCGTTCGGTTTCGGGATCCTGCTGACTGGATGTGAGGGCGAAAAGGGCAAGGTCCCGGAAACGTCTGTCCCGCTCGAGGAAAAAGAGGTCGTCTCGGACTGGCCGCTTTTCCGCGGCGATGCGCAGATGCAGGGGGTGACGGCGGAGAAGATCGTGCCGCCGCTGAGGATGGCGTGGTCGTTCGAGCCGAAAGTGGCGGAGGGGAAGCGGCGCCCGCCCATCGAGGCCGGACCGGTGGTGGCCGACGGCAGGGTCTTCGTGGGTAGTCAGGACGGCCAATTTTATTGCGTGGACTTGAGTAATGGTGAGCTTTTCTGGAGCTTCAAGGCGGAGGGACCGATCACCGCACCGGCGGCGGTGCTGGGAGAGCGGGTTTTCTTCGGCGATACCTACGGTTTTGTGTATTCACTCGAGGTGGCGAGCGGCAAAGAACTCTGGCGGTTTGAGACAGAGGGCAAGATCGAGGGCGGAGTGAACACTCTCACTCCCGAGTCGGGTCCGGCCCGTATCTTCGTCGGTAGTCATGATTATTTTCTGTATGCGCTGAACGCCGATACGGGGGAGGTGCTTTGGAAGCACGAGACGGGGAACTACGTCGTCGCGACGCCGTCGATGATCCATACCGAAGGGGTGCCGGCCCTGGCCTTCGGGGGCTGCGACGGGCTCCTTCATGTGATCCCGGCTGACGGCGAGGGCGAAAAGCGGGAGATCGAGATTGGGGCCTACGTCGCGAATACTTCGGCAGTACGTGACGGGATCTGCTACATCGCCCACAACGGGGGCGAGGTCGTCGCGATCGACATCGCCTCGGGCGAGACGGTGTGGAAGACGAAGACGGGCATCGAGTACACCGCCTCCCCGGCGGTGGACAAAGATCTCCTCTACGTGGCCGGTCCCGACAAACGCCTCGTCGCCTACAACCGGATCGACGGCACGGAGAAATGGGCCTTCCTCGCGACGCGGGCGCTCGCGAGTTCGCCGCTGGTGAGCGCCGAGATCGTCTGGCAGGGCGGTATGGACGGTCGACTCTATGCGGTGAACCGGACCGACGGAAGCGAGGTCTGGAATTTCGAACTCGGTACGCAAATCAAAGCTTCTCCGGCGGCATCACGCGGGACCCTCGTGGTTTGCGGTGAGGACGGGGTGGTGTATGGTTTCAAAAGGTGAGCGCTCTCCGCCCCTCAACCCTGACCTTATTTTCTCCTATGCCTGCAACTTCCAAACCCGGGGAATCCATCGGAGTCATCAGTAAACTCACGGTCCCGCTCGACGCAGCTTCGGACGAGCAGACCGAGGTGGGCAACTACTTCGTGGCGAACTACCCGCCGTTCTCTTTCTGGCAGCCGGAATACAAGAACGAGGTTCACGAGGTCCTCAACTCGCCGCGTCCGGTCGATACGAAACTGGGGCTCTATTTTCACATCCCGTTTTGCCGCAAGCGCTGCCATTTCTGCTACTTCCGTGTCTACACGGACAAGAATGCGTCTGAGATCAATGCCTATCTCGATGCGGGCATCAAGGAGTTCGAGCGCTACTCGCGCACCTCCTACCTCGGCGGGCGCAAGCCCCAGTTCGTCTACTTCGGCGGCGGCACGCCGAGCTTTCTCTCGATCGACCAGCTCACCGATCTCACCAACCGGATGAAAGATCTCTTTCCCTGGGATGAGACGGAAGAAGTCGCCTTCGAGGCGGAACCCGGCACGCTGACGGAGAAAAAGCTGGAGGCGCTCCGGAATATCGGGGTGACGCGCCTCAGCCTCGGCATTGAGAGCTTTGACGATCATATCCTCGAGGTGAATGGTCGCGCGCACCGCTCGAAGGAGGCTTACCGGGCGCTCGATTTTGCCAAGACCCTCGGCTTCGATCAGGTCAATATCGACCTCATCGCCGGGATGATGGACGAGACCCCCGAGAACTGGGAGCGCAGTGTCCGCACTGCGATCGAGCAGTCGCCCGACTGTGTCACGATCTACCAGATGGAGATCCCCTACAACACGACTATTTTCAAGGAGATGCAGGAGTCCGGCCGTATCTCTGCACCGGTCGCGGACTGGAAGACGAAGCGGAAGTGGGTCGACTGGGCCTTCAGCGAGTTCGAGGCCGCCGGCTACACCGTGAGCAGCGCCTACACGGTGGTGAAGAATCCCGAGACGACCAAGTTCGTCTACCGCGACAGCCTGTGGGAAGGGGCCGATCTGCTCTCGGCCGGGGTGGCGAGCTTCGGGCATTTCGGTGGAGTGCATTATCAGAACCAGGCCGACGTCGGCCCTTATATGACGGAGATCGACCAGGGCGAGCTGCCGATCTACCGCGCCTACCGCACGAATCACGAGGAGCGCTTCCTCCGTGAGTTCATCCTCCAACTGAAGCTCGGGCACACCAGTCTGAACTATTTCCGAAACAAATACGGAGTCGATCCCGAGGAGCACTTCGCGGCGCAACTCGCCGATCTGAAGGGCCGCGGTTACTTCAATGTCGTCGGCGACGAGGTCGTCGTGAGCCGGGATGGCTTGCTCCAGATCGATCGTCTTCTCCATGACTTTTTCCTCGAGCAACACCGGGATGCACGCTACACCTGATCGCGAAACGACGAGCCAAAGGGCGGCCGCGCGCGACCTCGCCGAGGCGCTGAACTGGCTCCTGCCGTTTCACTTTTTCTATGAAAAGTCGGGCATTCCGCTGCCTGACTTCCGCTTCATGCCCGGGGAGGAGGTGCCCTATCCATACCGGTCTCTGCTCGTGCATTCGAATGACATGACGCCGACGCTCGCGGCTTTTCACCATTCGAAGCTCTATCTCGAGGTGCATGAGCATGAGTCCAGCGACGCTTTTGTGATACGCCTCGTGACGCTGCACGCGGCGGCGTCGGATGTCCCGGTGGAGTTCGGGGCGATCGCGATCCAGTTGAGCAGTCTTCCGGCAGAGATGCAGGCGCAGGTCGTCGCCGGGAAAAAGCCGCTCGGGGCTCTCCTCGGGGAGTTCGGGGTGGAGCACTACGGCAGTCCGGCGGCGTACTTTTCGGTGCCCGCCGACGAGAGAATCGCGAAAGCGCTGAACCAGCAGGCAGGTGAAGTCTTCTACGGGCGATGCAATCAGTTACTCGACCGCGAGGGCATCGTTTTCGCCGACATTGTCGAGATTCTGCCGCGGAGCAATGAATCCGAGAAGTGGGTGCAGCACGTATCCAATCGCTAAGAAGTAGACTTCCCCCCTATGAATCGTGCAGAGTATGATGTGATCGTGATCGGTGCCGGCCCGGCCGGGTCGACCGCCGCTTCGCTCCTTGCGGCCCGGGGCCACCGAGTCCTCGTCTTGGAAAAAGAGAAATTTCCGCGCTACCACGTCGGGGAATCGATGATGCCTTTTTGTTGGTTCACGCTCGACCGGCTCGGTCTTGTCGGGAAGATGGAGGAGATCGGCTTCCAGCAAAAACACAGCGTGCAATTCGTCTCAACGGACGGGATCATCTCGAAGCCCTTTTACTTTTTTGAACACGACGAACATCCGTCGGCAGTGACCTGGCAGGTGGAGCGGATGGAGTTCGACCAGATGCTCGTCGAGAAAGCCCGCGAGAACGGTGCCGAGGTGCGCGAGCAGCATCGGGTTCTCGATGTCATCCGCGATGCGGGCGGGAAGATCAACGGCGTGGCGGTCGAGGACAACGAGGGTGCCCGGCACGAGTTCCAGGCCCGTGTCGTCGTCGATGCCTCGGGGCGCGACTGTCTCGTCTCGGCGAAAAATCGCTGGCGCAAGCGGGATCCCGAGCTGAACAAGATCGCGATCTGGACCTATTTCGAAGGGGCGATGCGCGATCCCGGACTCGATGCCGGCTCAACCACCGTCGCCTACGTTCCGGAAAAAGGCTGGTTCTGGTACATCCCGATGCGGAATAATCGCATCAGCGTCGGCATCGTCGCGGATCGGGATTACCTCTACCGTGACACCAGAGATCCCGCAGAGATTTTCACCCGGGAAATCGGGGAAAATGCCTGGATCAAGGAGCATCTCTCTGTCGGGCATCAGGTCGGCGAATATTGGGTGACGGGCGAATACAGCTACCGGTCCAGCTATTGCGCGTCGGATGGGGTTCTCCTCGTCGGCGATGCTTTTGCTTTCCTCGATCCGGTTTTCTCTTCGGGCGTTTTCCTCGCGCTTAAATCGGGGGAGATCGCGGCCGACGCCATCCACGAGGCGCTCCGTGTCGGGGACACCTCGGCGGAGCAGTTTCAGCAGTATGGGGAAGACCTCTGTCTCGCGATCGAGCGAATGAGGAAGATCGTCTACGCTTTTTACCATCCGGAGTTCAGCTTCGGGAAGCTGGTGAAGATGCATCCCGAACTCCGCCCGACCTTGACCGATCTACTCGTCGGGAACGTCTTCGTCGATCAGTTTGACGAGCTGTTTGCGGCTATCTGTGAGATCTGCGAACTGCCGGCCGAGTTGCCCTATGGTCGCCAGGTCGCCCCGGTCGCCCCGGCCGGTGCGGTCGCAGCAATGGCCTGAGACCTGAAGGCTGAGGCCGCCGCGCAGGTGCGGATTCTCTCCTTGCAGTTATTGTGGCGGGTCGTTCATTGTCGCCTCACTGCCCGATGAAGAAAACTCTAGGAAAAC
>JBDNIL010000284.1:0-9867 GCA_041688355.1 Verrucomicrobiales bacterium
GCCCCGAAGACGCGGCTCGGGACGACCTGGAAGTTAAAGGCTGCGGCGGTGGCCGCGACGCCTTTGACGAAGTTTCTGCGGGAGGATGTTTTTTCCATGGATGAGAAAGTGCTGAGCGATGAGTAAACAGTAAAGCCTGCGGTGCTTCAATGCCGTATATCGGGATTTCCGGCCGGGAAAATCTTCGATTTCGAAATTTTTGTTAACACCGCCCCCCACGGTTGTCCCACCCCCTGAGCGAAACTATAGGGATGAGAAAAAATATATGGCGTCCTCAGTTGCCCTTAAGAATGCCCGGAATGTTCCCGACTACTAACAGCCCACCACCGCATGCCCCTTATTGAACCTCCGTTCTCCCTCTTTCTTCTCAGGGGGTCAGGCTTCTTAGCACCCCGCCACGAAAACTCCTTGTGCCTTACCTGCCACCGGTCTCTAGTCTGTGTTTGGGAGTCAATAGCATCCGGTCTTCTCGTCGCGCTCGCATGAATCATTCTCTAACCTGGTATCTCATTGATTGTTCCCGGAAGACGCTTGAAGTCGCCGCTCCCTTTGGTTCGGTGGGGCCTTCCGGAGAAGCCACCCTAATAGTGAGGGAAAACAACACTCTCTTGATTCAGCCAAGTCGGGCTGACGCACAAGTCTTACTGAACGGATCTAAAATTGAGGGAGCGTTTTCGATTGTCGCCGATGAGGAATGCCTCCTCAAGGCCGGAAGTGGATTCTTTCTTGTGAAGGGATGTCACGATCCTCAGAAATGGATGGCCGGTTTGAATCTTGATCGCTGGATCCTACAAGATCTGGTCGAAGGTCGGATCATCGCTAGCGTTGCTTTTGAACGCATTGGTCCAGAGTCACACGCGCGGAGATTAAATCCTGACACCACGGTCACGACCGTGCAGGGTGCTCAGAACTCGGTTTTTCTTAGGGACGCCTTAGCGAGCGATTCCCCGATCAAGGTGATTCCCATCAGTTCCGCGCCTCCTCCCCTTCCCGTTCCGGTACCATCAGCAAATTCCAGCGCGCACATCCAACCCGAACCCAGCATAGCCACAGCGCACCTCAACAGCACGCAAGCCCTCACTGCCCAAGCCGGTATCAGCCCATTCACCCTTGACCATCTCGACGACGACGAGGCCATCGAGATCAACACGATCAACGGAGAGTTCACCTGCCCTCATTGCTGGCAGCACTTCGACCGGGGTGACGTGATGTGGGTCGCAAAACATCCGAGCCTGCGGGATCCCGATCTTGGGGACGAATACCCGCTGCGTTTTTTCCCAACCTCGTTCGACTCGATTGGTCGAGCGATCGACGGCATGGGCCTGCGCTGCAGCGACATGGCCTGTCCGAATTGCAAGTCGCGCCTCCCCCCGCAATTTCTCGACCTGCCGAGTCACATCTTTTCCGTCGTCGGGGCCCCCTCTGCGGGCAAAAGTTACTTTCTCACCAGCATGATCAATCAACTTGAGGAGGCTCTCCCGTCTCACTTTGGTCTTTCCTTTCAAGATGGCGACGCCTCGGGCAACGCGCTCCTCAGTAACATGAAAGCACGGCTCTTCAGCGACTCAAAGAGTCCCGCCGAAATTGCCCTGGACAAGACCGTGCCTGGCGGTGAGATGTTCCGCACCTGGGAGCGGGACGGACGAACCGTCAAACTCCCGAAACCGTTCACCTACCTCGTGGCCCCCTTCGGGGCAGGCGAGCAGGAGCAACAGTCACTCCATCTCGTCTTCTACGACAATGCCGGCGAACAATTCGAACCGGCGGAACGATCTGAGGCGGCTGAGTCGACCGACGAGGATGCCACGAGGCACCTGGCCAGCTCGGACGTGATCTTTTTCCTCTACGACCCGGCGACCAACGTCAAATTCAGGAAAAAGATTTCAGGGAAAAACGATCCGCAGATCTCGGACGAGAAGTTCCTGAAACTCAATCGCCAGGACAACATCATTGCGGAGATGCGGATTCGGATCAAGTCCGAGCTGTATCTTGATGCGAACGAAAAGCTCGATGCGCCGCTCGCCATGATCGTCGGCAAGTGCGATCTCTGGTCGGACCTTCTTGAAAAGCCATTGTTGGATCCGATCAGCAAGGACGGACTCTCGCTTGAGGTGGTGGCCAGCAATTCAGAGCTGATTCGGGAGTTCCTTTTGGAGACCAGTCCGGCCGTGGTTGGGAATGCCGAGGCGATTTCGAGGGAGGTCATCTATTTCCCGGTGAGCCCGATCGGGCACTCCCCCCAGCCCTTCGTCGTCCCCGGCGTGCAGGGCGAGCGCATCGGGCCCGTCCCCGGCCTCGTTGCGCCCCGGTACGTCGAAGTTCCCGTTATCTGGACCTTGGCCCGTCTCTATCCCGACCTCGTCAAGACCAACCATTCTCTGCCCCTCACCGTGCCGCTCATCTGATCCGGCACTTCTGAACCCTTCTCACCCCCTCCCGATATGGCCTTCCAAATGGTGTACACCAGCGTCCGTTCAGGCCTCGTTGCAGGCAGATCCGGATTCTGCACGGCGGCTCGCCACAAGGAACTTAAAGAGTCTCTCGTTGCGAGGCTCGAAGATTTCTCCGCTCAATACGACCGGGGACTCGCGGGCGGAGCGGGTGAGGCTCCGCTTCCGGTGATCTACCAGCACCGCATCATTACAATCCGTGAAGATCGCTACCATGTCCTGATGCGCCTCGGCGACGCTGGAAACGACTACTCCGGGCGCACCAATCATATTGCCCACTCTCTCGTGCTCGAACCGGCTGAGGTCGAGGGCCTTCGCCTCAATCCCGCCGAGGTAATCCTCGGGTTATCCCAACGGGGATTCTGGCGGACTCGCTACGATGATCCCGCCCGCTATTTCGGAAACGATGAAAGTGTTGACCTTACCACGCTTTCTCCGGCAGCCGCACTCCCTGCCGACAGGTGGGCGCGCCGCACCGGGTCTCCCGCCAACGCAGCGCAACTGTTCGATTCGGACCGTCCCACCGACGCGGGCGTAGTAATTTCAGGTTGCGGGGAAGCGGATGGACAGGAGTTGCTCGGCCTTTTCGCGGAGAGTCTCCTTCTCCTCGGGCCGGACCGAACCGATCCGGAACGTCTCTGGTCGGTTCCCTTTACGACGATCTTCCAATCGTCCGCCGAGAAATCCCACTTTCGCTGGTGCGGAATTCTCAAGAGTAGCGCCCTGCTACAACAGGAAGCGAGGGGCGGGAGGAAGATCCTGACCCTGGGGAGCGCCCTTTCGCCGCCGAGTGGGATTTTTGCTGACCTCGCGCAGGGCCTCAAGCCAAAGGCGACTTCGCTCAACTCTGAGCCCGACGAGTTGCCGGTTTACCGTTCCATTCCCTTACCGGGTGAATCCTCCCCACAAGCTCTTGCAGCAATCGAGACATCCGGTCCAGTGGCCTCTGTAGGGCAAGCCCGGGTGGTGGTGGATGAGGTATTCATTCCGCTGTCGATTGAGAACCCGGCGCGCGCGAAACGCACCGAGAAAAAACGGAACGGGCGGAGTTTGGCACTGGTTACGGGGATTGCCATCCTGCTCGTTTGTCTGGTCGCTACCGGGTGGTGGTCTATGGGCAGGGATGTGCGTGCGGCCGAGGAGAAGGTGAAGGAGATGGTTGATAAAGGCCAGTGGGAGGAAGTCCGCAAATGCTTTACTGGAAAAGAAACTACTGAGAATCTGAAAGATAAATCGAAGAATTTGGCGAACTGGAACGCTGCGGCAAACGCAATTGTTAGCTTCAACGAGATAGAATTCGACCCTGGTAAATTTAAGGACAACGCGTCGGTTAATGCTGCGATGCAGAAAATCGCTGGAGAGTGGACAAAAAATAACAAAACCCCGGGGGATGATATCAAAGGTCCGGTCAACAAAGCCAAGGCGGATGCCAGCGAAAGCGCGGCTGCTTGGCTCAAATCCGTCAAGTCACTAACGACAGCCTGGGAGACTGCGGCACAACGGTTTGAGCAGGCGGAAATTGCCGACGGCGAAAAACTCAGTGAACAAATTTCGGAAATTCAGGGCACCCTCAATAACTTGAAAGAACACACTCCCGATTCCGCAAAGCATCTGAATGAGCTGTTCCAAATTTTGATAGAGAAGGTTAATCCGGCGATCAACGCACTGAGTGAGATCACCACGGATGAAGTGTCCTTGGAATCTGCTCGGGC
The DNA here is from genome assembly GCA_041688355.1 of Verrucomicrobiales bacterium. Taxonomy (GTDB): domain Bacteria; phylum Verrucomicrobiota; class Verrucomicrobiia; order Verrucomicrobiales; family DEV007; genus Arctic95D-9. The sequence goes on from JBDNIL010000284.1 coordinate 4,163, forward strand.
AAAAGCCAAAGGTGAGTTGGCTAAACTCAGTGAAACGAAAAAGTCGATTTATGAATTAGACGAGGCCCTAAGTGGTAAGAGCCCCCACCTTTACAACAAAGCGACTACGACTAATGTGCAGCTATCCGAAAAATTCAAAACCCTTTTGGAACCTGGCGTATTAGAACGAAAAAAAGCCGTCAAACAGTCGATTCCAATCGCGCTACCAGAACCAAATCTAACGCCTATTCAAACTGGAAATACACAACCCCAAGAGAAGGTCTCGATTCCACGGACCTATATTGTTCGAAGAACCACGAAGGATGAGGTCGATTTAAGTGGGGTGAAAGAAATCGCAGCCAAGTTTCCTGGGTCCTTTTCTATCCTTCCCCTTTCTGCAATCGGGGAACCAGAGCTGAATACGGAGTCGATTCTCCGGAAAGAGGTGAACGTATTAAATGAAGATACGATTTATTTCACTCAAATACGCCTGTTGTCTGGAGTAAAAGAGAGAAAACTGAAGTTCGAGAGGGGCAATGAGAATTCTAAAAAGTTCTGGGCTGATTTCCCAGGAGGGTTCGTTCTTCGGTTCCCTAAAACGGAAGCTTCAGTTCCCGAATTTCAAATCGCTGTTATTGAGGCTCCCGCTTCTACCGACGGGAACACTAGTAATCCAATGGGAGAACCCCTTATTGCGCTGTCCGTGTCTAAATTCCTAAAGCGTTCGGACAAAGGAGAAGTCAGCCTCACGAAAGACGCGCGCGCAACGGCTGAACATTTTGTTTTTCCTGAAGATTCAGAACCCTATTTTGAGCTGATTCTTTCTGGAGTTTATCCGTCGTCGTCAACGGCAATCAGCGCGGCGGACCTGAGCATATCGCCTATTCCTGACATAGAAAAAGACGTTTCTAGGATCGAAAAGAATATTAAACAGATTAACTCAAATATTTCGGCTGCTGCGAATTTTGAGCGGGATTACGGCCAACTCGGCCAAAAGTTGTTTCCAGAGTTCTTTTTACAAGATGGTATTCGCGCCCTCACGATTAGCCCGCCTCCCATAAGCAGCAAAGGCAAAGATTTCGGCATTGTGAAGCTTGGTCAAAAAACTGATCGACCCTGGAGCAGACTTCGAAATCCCATTATAAAGACATTTCAAGAATTCAGAGTTCTGGAGAAACCCAGAGTTTCGGAGAAGCCTTTGTTTCAAGACTTTCAAGAGTATGTTGAGGCTCTTTTTAAGTCGCTGGATGAGCTTGCGGATGGAAGTTCCGGATTAAACAAGGCGAACGACAGAATCCAACGGTTCATTGAAAGGAGCAGTGATCTCAAGGAAACCAACGGTGTTAACCGGTTTCAATACGGATGGATTGAACTCGAAAAGGTCAGCCGCTCGGAGAAATGGTCGACTCCGAAAGGTGTTGATCCAACCCCCAAGAAGTTTACAAGCGAGCTCGAGGCGAAGGATGCACTTAAAGAATATGTGGCTGAACAATACTTCAGTGATTTCTTCGAAGCCTGGGAAGATCTTTTTACAACGGAGAAGGCGAAAGAGATTTTCGATTACCTATCAAAAAACAACGGACAGCAGTCGTTGGCAGATCCAAAGACTGAACAGTCCAGAATTGATCAATTAAACGCTCTCAAATCCAAATTCACAAACACCGACCTTAGCGACGACGGCGTTTACTCCCTAAACGTCGTTTACGAATTTAAGAATCCAAATTCTCCGACCCCAATTCGGCAAGTTATTCCGCTAATCGGGAGTGCCCCGGCCGCCAATTAGTGTCATCATATCTCGTCTCCAGTATTTCCGATTCTGCCATGACCCACCCCGAACTGATCCGTCTCGAAGACCTGGTCAACCGTCTCTTGGAGCGCATGCACTCTCAGGAGGACGACTCCGGCCCCGAGTTAGTCAATGCCGCCCGCGAGTATGCCGAAGCCTGTGAAACCGTCAATGCACGGCTCCAGACCTGCCTCGACATTCTCAGTAAGGGCCGCGACAAGGAGCACCAGGCCTTGATGGCGGCGACCCGGCAGCCCGATCTGCTCGACGCGTGTGCGGTTCTCAGTGAATTGCAGACAGAGGAGTATGGGGTTTTCTGTCGACGGAACTTTCTTCCGACCGCCCCCGGTTTGAACGAGCGGGCCAAGCAGGAGGTGGATCCCCTCTACGCCCGCGCCGGTTCATTCCAGAAGAAACTTCGGATGGAGTTCAGCGCCGCGAATTCGAAGCGCGACTTTCGGGAAGCGCTCGAGATCTGCCGTCAGTTGGCCAAAGTCGATCCTTCGGACATCGCCGCCGCGAAGCAGGTCGCGGCGCTGGAGGAGCGCCTCGTGCAGGAAGTCCTCGCCAAGAAAATCCAACCGGCTCTCGATAAGGGCGACGAAGAGACCGCGGTCGCCGCCCTCGCTGAGATCGACTTGATCGCCCCCGGCAGGCAACCCCGATCCGACGAGCGCTCCGAAAAGGTCTGGATCGAGGCCATCGCGGCCCGGGACTCGATGGAAAGGGAAGACGCGATTCGCGCGAGTGCGAATCTGTTAATCCAGGCCGAGGCAGCTCGGGATTCCGGGAACCTTGAGATGGTCCTCGAAGTCCTAGCCCGGATCGGATCTTTGATCGAAAAACACTCGTTCAGCTTGAGTCAGGAAAGGGAGTCTCTCTTTCGCGACCTGAACCACTGGAAAGACGAAGCGTTGCGAAAGTCCCGCATTGAAGAGAATTTCCTCTCTGCAATTGATGAACTCAAAGTCCTACTCAAGAAGATTGCGGACAAAGATTTTCAGAATACGGCCCCGACTTTTGCCGAGCATCGGGAAGATGCGCTCGGTTTACAACGCCTGTGGAAAGAAATTGCCGAGTATAAGAAGCCAGTAGACAGCGATTTGCAGGAGAGAGCCCGAAAAATCCTTGGCGATTTGAATGAAAAGATTGACCGCCACACCCGCTCAAAGCGCCGGAGCTTGATTCTAATTATCTCGGGCGCAACGGTGGTCGTTGTAACTGCGGCGATCTTTGCCGTGATGTTCACGAAGGCTGGGAAAATGGCCGATCGCATCAGTTCGGCACAAGAAGACATGCGAGCGGAAGACCTGAGAGATGCTCTGTCGTCCTTCAGTGAATCCGATCCCTCGTGGAGGTCCTTTGGCTCATTGCCGAGAACCAAAAATAATGCTGTTGCGTGGCTCGACGAGCAGAAGGCTCTCGTCGCTAGAATGACCGGAGTGCTCGCTGAGATACGAAACGATATCGACTCCCGCACCGATCTTTCGAGCTGGAGCCCGGTGTCATTGCTCTCGCTCAAAACTCGGATCGACGATGCGGCGAAGGAAATTGAGCCAGTGAATCAGAATGACCGGATTCCACTGGACGACAATGTCGCCTCTCTCAGTTTGTCGCTGGACGGGTTAATCGATCTTCGCCGAAATGAAATCGTGGAGGCCTTTCACGCTCGGGTCGAACCCTTGGACCGTTTGGTCCGTGAAGAACTGCGCTTTGACCGTCCCATCGCCGCGGTGGCGGAATCATTGACGAAGGTGAATACGGCCATTACTGAAATGGAGGGAATGGCGACCTCTGAAATGGAGTCACTGCGGCCATCGGCGTCTGATCTCGCAAAATTCGAGGTTCTCAAAGCTCGATTTGTGAGCTTCGATACCGAACTGGAAAAGGTCCGCGAGATCATGACGAAATGCGGCGGTGTTGACAGCCTCAAGGCGTATGCCGGTGCCATTCGGGATCTCAACGGAACTGAATTTCTCAAAGGAGAAGAAAAAATCAACCTTGCCAACCTCGTCGTCGAGTTTGATTCAGGAGATCGGGTTTTTAGAGAAATCCTGATGCCGGGCGCGATTTTATCATGGAAGAACCTCACCGAGCGAAACTTCACCGCTGATGCCTATCCCGGCGACATCTCGGCAACGGAGGAGGTCGCCTTCCTGACCTTGCGCGACGACGATTCGCTCAACGAAATGTATCTCTACGAGATCACCGAAGGCGGGAAGACGCGTAAGATCTTCTCGAGAGGAGGAACGATGCAGGGCGTCGATCTCAATTCCGCCGGTTCGATAATCTACGATTTACTGGGTACCGAGGTTTATGACCCTTCTGGAGCGAGTTTGACCACCGTCACTTTTATTGAAAGGAAGTACCGTCAGGAGAAAAGAGCTGCGGGAACACGCGGCACCCTTCCGGTCGGGGGAAAACTCTCTCCGGAATCGGCGTTTTTCACTTCCTTAAAATTGGCCAACTATGTCACGGGCGATTTTTCGAAATTCCAAAAGTCATTCCTCACGCTGGCAGAGGCAGTTCTCAACGCCCCCGAGGACCTCAATCCCGTCTTTCGGGCCTATCTCTTTCTGGAGATAGCGAAACTGATGCAGCCTCGCCGCGAGAAATGGTTGCTCGATTTCTGCGATTTCGATGAGGATTTCTCAACACTCCAAGGAATCGTCGGGGCAGCTCTTTCCAGTTCGGACTGGTGCTCCCCTGCCCAAACCGAGCGACACGCTGAGAAGGTGAACGCATTTTTCTCAGAGCGCAAAGGCAGGAAATACGTAGACGGGGCGAAAGCTGTTTACGGATTTTATGCCCGTGTCTACACGGGCGGACTTGTTTATTGCGGACATCAGGATCATACCGATTCTCTGAAATTGGTAGGCCCGACGGATACTTCGAACGTCCTGTGGGGATTCGACGACAAGTTTAAGGTTGCCAAGGTCTTTTTAAAAGACCCATCCGGTGGGTGGACTCGATCTGGTCCCATCGCGAAATTCAGTCCGCTGTTTTATATCCGCGTCAATCCTGAGGATACCTGGATATCGGTCGCTAAGGCAAATTTTGTCGATCCGTCCAATCCGTCACTTCGACAAAAACTTCCAAAAATGCTCGGCTTTGGGAAAGAACTTGAATGAGCGTATACACCGTCAAGTGGAAGGGGCAAAGCTCTGGCCCCTACTCGCTCAACGAGCTGAAGAAGAGGTTCGAAGATCGGGAGATCGGAGCGATGCATGAAGTCTTCGTGGACGGCCACTGGATGACCCTGCGCGCCTTCTTTCGGCGCCACCCCGACTCCACTCCCCAGACGACTCGGCCGGCGGATGTCCAACCCGCTCCGGATCACGGTTCGACCAACGCCTACGGACAACAGATTGCGTTCCCCACTATGCCGGTGCCACCCCCGCAAATTTCACCCGCAATGGGCAAGTCCTACGGCCACGCGATGAGTCTCGATGAATCTTCAGGACCATGGTTCACGGGAGAATCGGCGTCCCTGGTTTTTGCCGGATTTTGGATGCGAGCCATCGCTCTGCTGATCGACGGTATTCTCGTGATCGGGGGCCCCCTCTGGATTCTTGATTATTTTCTGGAGAGGGAGATCCTCACGCTTGAGGCGATCCGATCCCTGACCACGGTCGAATGGGGGATTTTCGCCGGTGTAGCGTTGTCGTGCGCATGGATATACTCGGCCGGTTTTGAGTGCTCTCCCATTCAGGCCACCCCCGGTAAACGTTGGGTTGGGCTTGTCGTAATCTCAACCGCCGGGGAGCGGATCTCGTTTTCTACTGCCGCGCTTCGATCCCTCGCCAAAGTCGGGTCTGCCGGCATGGGCTTCGTGGGATTCTTCCTCGCGGCGTTCACCCCTCAAAAACAGACGTTTCATGACATGATGGCTCATACCTTTGTGTGCCTTCGCGTTGAAAACGATTCCTTCTTCTCAGCC
>JBDNIL010000285.1:0-1520 GCA_041688355.1 Verrucomicrobiales bacterium
ATTATTATCATGTGCGGATGGACCTCGACTACAACAACCGCACCGAAAAACCCATGTGGGATAAGAGCGATTCGCAGTTCCTACCCGAGTCGGTCCTTGTCTGGAGCGCCGGAAAGGATCTCGACGAAAGCACGGAGAAGGACAATGTAAAGACTTGGTAAACCCGGGCGCTCCGGGGCACATTCTCTCTTTTCAAAAAGCACGCCCCATCCGGGACGTGCTTTTTTTATTCCACAATGAAGTAGGGATTGAGGAGGTTCTCTTTGTTGTAGAGGAGGGGCTGATCCGTCCCGGCCTCGACGACGCGACGACCGGCCTCGAGGGCGACGGCGTGGGCCGCACCGGTATCCCACTCCATCGTGGGCCCGAGACGGGGGTAGACATCGGCGGCACCCTCGGCGACGAGACAGAGTTTCAGGGAACTGCCGGCTGAGATGAACTCGACCGTCTTCCCCTGCGCTTCGAGATCGGAGATAAAAGTCCTTACTTCGTCGGTGAGGTGGGACCGGCTCGCCACGACGGTGACGGCTGCCTTTGTGGTGTAATGTTCGCCGCCGGTGAGACGGACCGCTGCCCCGCCGCCCGATGATTTCCAGGCACCCTGCCCCTCGGAAGAGTAATAGAGAAAATCGCCGACCGGCTGATAGACCACACCGAGCACGGGGGTCTGGCCTCTCACGAGAGCAATGTTGACGGTGAATTCCCCGTTTCTTTTGATGAATTCCTTGGTGCCGTCGAGCGGATCGACGAGCCAGAAGTAATCCCAGTCTTTGCGCTCCTCATAGTCCACCGTGCGGGTCTCTTCGGAAATGATGGGGATCTCCGGATAGAGGCGCTCAAGTTCGCCGACGATGACCGCATTGGACCTCCTATCGGCTTCGGTCAGGGGTGACTTGTCGTCTTTCACATCCACCGAGAATTCCGTCCCATAGACGTCGAGCACGGCCTCGCCTGCTTCTCTCGCGATACGGTTGATCTCTTCAATATTGATCCGGTCTATCATACCGGGCCAAAGAAGCGCTCGCGCGCCATAAGTCAACGCAGGAAAGATCCCTCACGGCAGTCGCATGAGCTGCTCGGAGGTCCACTTCACGGCCTGGGCGGCATCGGTGTCTTCGGGATTGGAGACGATGAAGCTCTGCCACTCGGTGCGGGCGAGTTCGAGATACTTTTTGGCCTCGGTATTATCGCCCGCCTTGACACAGGCAAAACCGACGAGGCCGCGGGCGCGGGCAAGGGAGCGCTGGTATTCGGCGACCTTCGTGTCCTCCTCGGAGAGCTTCTCGAGGATGATGATCGCCTCCTTGAGGGGTATCCGTGATTCGTCGAATTTGCCGGAATCCCCGAGCATCTCCGCGAGATGAGCGAGGCGCTGGGAGTAGGAAAAATGCACGTCAGGAGCAATCGCAGTGTTGCCGTCGATGATGGGCTTCAGAGTCGCGATGGCCTTTTGCTCAAGAATGATGGCGTTTTTCAACTGTCCGCCGTCCCGCTGATTCCGGGAGAGCGCGCCGTAAATG
>JBDNIL010000286.1:0-35294 GCA_041688355.1 Verrucomicrobiales bacterium
CTCGCGTCCGCCCGCCTCCTCGCGAAGCAACATCTGAAAGCATCCGCATCCATGGCGCGGGAGCTTCCTGTCGGCTGCGGAGAAGCGCTCGCAGACGTGGCCTCTCAGATCGGCAACCGACTCAACGCCCTCTTCAATGAGTAAAGCAATTGTTATCGGTGGTGGGTTCGGGGGCATGGCGGCGGCTTTGCGGCTGCGCGCGCGGGGCTATGAAGTAACGATCGTTGATCGCTGCAAGCGGCTCGGTGGTCGCGCCCAGGTTTTCGAGCGCGATGGTTTCCGGCACGATGCGGGGCCTACCGTCATCACTGCGCCCTTTCTCTTCGATGAACTCTTTGAACTCTTCGGGAAAAAGCGCTGCGACTATGTGGAATTTGTGCCGCTCACTCCGTGGTATCGCTTTCAGTTCCCATCCGGCGAGACCTTCGACTACGGCGGAACGGTCGAGAGCACCCTGGCCGAGATTGCCCGCTTTTGTCCGGAGGACGTGGCCGGTTACAAGAGCTTGCTCGAGCAATCGCAAAAGATATTCGACGTGGGATTCACCCAGTTGTCTGACCAGCCCTTCGACTCCTTTGGGACGATGATGGGCCAGGTGCCCAACTTGGCCAAGCTCGGTTGCTATCGGACGGTGTGGCAATTGGTCAGCCATCACCTCAAAGATCCCCGTCTTAGACAGGCATTCTCGATCCAGCCGCTTCTCGTCGGAGGCAACCCTTTCGACACCACCAGCATTTATGGCCTCATCCACTACCTCGAGCGCCAGTGGGGCGTCCACTTTGCGATGGGTGGCACCGGGGCGATCGTCGATGCCTTCAGCAGGCTGATGGATGAAGTAGGCATTTCGGTCCGGCTCGACACGACCGTCGCCTCCGTGACGGTGGAAGGCGGCTCGGCCACGGGCGTGCAACTGGAGGACGGTGAGATGCTCGATTCCGATATCGTGGTCTCAAATGCGGATCCCGCCTATCTCTACGGTCAGATGCTGCGCGATGCGGACCAAAAACTATCGGCTCGCGTGAAGAAGCGTCGCGCCAAGATGTCGATGGGGCTCTTCGTGCTTTTCTTCGGGACGCGGCGGCAATACCCCGAGGTCGCACACCACACCATCTGGCTCGGTCAGCGCTATCGCGAGCTGCTGCGTGAGATCTTCGATGGAACGAAGCTGCCGGAGGATTTTTCTCTCTACCTCCACCGACCCACGGCGACCGACCCCAGCTTCGCGCCCGAGGGCTGCGACTCGTTTTATGTGCTCGCCCCGGTGCCGAACCTGAAGGCCGATATCGACTGGGAGACCGAGGGCCCCCTGCTCCAGGAGCGGATCGTGAAGGCGCTCAGCGATTCCATCCTGCCAGGCCTCGAAAACGAAATCACCGGCGACTTTTTCATGACCCCCGAAGATTTTGCGGCGGACTATCTCAGTGTTGCCGGGGCCGGCTTTTCGGTCGCCCCGCTCTTCAGTCAGTCGGCCTGGTTCCGTTTTCATAATCGCGCCGAGGGCCCCGATAACCTCTACCTCGTCGGAGCCGGAACGCACCCGGGAGCGGGTCTGCCCGGAGTGCTCTGTTCGGCCAAGGTGCTCGATCGTATCGTGAAGCCACCGCGTCATGTTTCCGACTGGAAATCCAAAGAGGCTGTCGTCCCATGAAAACCGGTTCGGCAACGCTCGGGGCAGGGCCAACCTCCGCGGCAGGCTCCGCCGAGGGAACTCTGAAACGACACGGCAAGTCTTTTCACTTTGCCGGAAAATTCCTGCCGCAACAATCGTTCGAGCGTTGCGCGCGGCTCTATCAATTCTGCCGATTCCTCGACGATCTGTCAGATGAATCTCCCGATCCGGACTTGGCAGCCCGGCAGCTGGATCAAATCGAAAGCGACCTCCGGCAGGCAAAGCGGCACCACCCCGCCGTCGCCGATTTTCTCGATTTGGCGAGCGAATGCGACTTCGATCTCGACCCGGCGGTTGAGCTGACGCGAGGGGTGAGAGGTGACCTCGCGGAGGTTGCCTTCGGCAGTGAAGCCGAGCTCAAGCAGTATGCCTACCGGGTCGCGGGAACGGTCGGTCTGATGATGGCCGGCGTCCTCGGAGTGAAATCTCCGGCAGCATTCCGTCACGCAATCGACCTGGGCGTGGCGATGCAACTCACCAACATCGCGCGCGACGTGAGGGAAGACGCCCAAAACGGTCGGCGATATCTGCCGGCGGAATTGTTTGATCGGCCACCGGTGATCGAAGCGCTCGCGGCCGGTCATCCCGAGGTGCATGAGGATGTCCGCCTGGCGGTGCGGTGGCTCCTCGATGAAGCGGATCGATACTACGATTCCGGCATCGCCGGCCTCGCCTACCTGCCTTGGCGCGCCCGGCTCGGCATTTTAGTGGCGGCGCGTCTTTACCAATCGATCGGGACAGAGATTCGAGAGATGAAATTCGCCGTTTGGGAGGGTCGGGCGAAAGTTTCCCGCCGGAAAAAAATTCTCATTTCAGCCCGGACTTTCGTCTATTTCTGCGTCCGCGGAGGCCTCAGAACGAAGCCCCCGGGCCACAATCCCGAACTCCATCGGCACCTCGCAGGATTCCCCCGGGTTCAAGCGCCGACCCTCGGAAAGAGCAACTCATGACGACAATCGACCTCGCAATCATCGGCGGCGGATGTGCCGGGCTCTCGCTCGCCCGCGATATCGCGCTCCGAACCGAAGACAAACAAGACGGGCGTCAGGTCACCGTTTTTGAACCCCGGACGCACTATGAAAACGACCGCACCTGGTGTTTCTGGTCACTGAAGGACGAAGCGGAGGATCCCCTCGTGAGCCGTCGTTGGAAGTCGTGGCAATTTTCAAAAAACGCCGACACGGTCCTCCATCAGTCTTCCCAGTCGCGGTATTGCCTCGTCTCCGGGGCCGATTTCTACGCCGACGCGACCGCGACGATTGACAGGGCCGACGACATCGACCTCCAACTCGGGGTCCAGGTGAAATCCGTCGAATCCTGCACCGGTGGATTTAGGGTCACGACCACGGTGGGCGACTATCTCGCGCGGCGGGTTGTCGATACCCGGCCGCCGGCTTACACGAAGGGGACCGAAGCGGTTCTCTATCAAGCTTTCGAAGGAGTTGAAGTCGAGACTGCGCATGAGATCGGAGATCAGGAAATCGCCAGCTTGATGGCACAGATGCACACCGATGAGGAAGGCTTCGGCTTTGATTATATTCTACCGCTCGGGTCCGGGCAATGGTTGGTCGAAGCGACCCTCTTCGGATTCGAACCCGGGTGCGGGAAGCACTTGTCGGAAAAGCTGGAGGCCTGTCTGCACCGTCTCGTCCCGGACGGCGACTTTCGTTATCTGCGACGGGAGAAGGGAATGATTCCGATGGGTTACCGTAGTCCCGAACCGGGGAGCGAAGCCGGCTGGGTCAGAGCCGGGACCGCCGGCGGAGCGGTGCGCGCCGCCAGTGGCTATGCCTACCGGCGAATTCAGCGATGGTCGCGGGAATGCGCCCGACACTTCACCGAGTCCGGCGAGGTCCTCGGTCACCCGGAAGACTCATGGGCCCGGCGGAAAATGGATTTCCTCTTTCTCAAAGTGCTGCGGAACGAGCCCGGCCTGGCCCCCGAGCTTTTCTACCGTCTCACGCGCGGAGTTTCCGCCGATGCGATGGCGCGGTTCATGATGGATCGGGCAAGCTGCCTTGATCTCTTCGCCGTGATGTGGTCACTGCCCAAAATGCCGTTTCTCCGGAACCTCCTCAAACGGGATGATCCCGCCCGCCACCTCCCTTTGCAAAAGAGTGCGGCATGAAGCGGGCGCGGGAAATTCAACAAGGTGCCTTCTTCCTCTCGGCCATTGGATTGAGCTTGCTCGTTTATTCCGGAATCGAACTTCGGCGGGGGCCGCTTCTCGTCATCCTTGCTGTCCTCGTCGCCGTGGTGGGTCTGCCCCACGGTGCGCTGGATCCCCTCGTGGCGCGGAAAGCGGGCTTGTGGAGGAATCCTTCCGGGCTCGCTTGCTTTCTGGGAGCCTATCTTCTCCTTGCCGCGATTGCCGGGCTGCTTTGGGCGTGGGCGCCAAAATTCTCACTGGCCGCCTTTCTCGCTTATTCGTTCTGGCATTTCTCGGGTGATTGGCGGGACTGGCTTTCCCGGGGGTGGCGGCTCTGCGCAGGTGCAAGCGTCATTTGCGCACCCTCGCTCCTATATCCGGAACTTGTCGCCGAATACTTTTCAGTGCTCACGGGCGAGGAGGCTAGCGCTCTCGTCCGAGTGCTTCAATGGCTCGCGATTCCGGCGCTCGCCGGGACGATTTTCTCAGCGGCCCGATGCATCCGCACACGGCCTGCGGTCGCCGCGGAACTGGCAGTTCTTGCCGTTTCGGCCTTTGCCCTGCCCCCGCTGATCTTTTTCCTTCTCTACTTCTGCAGCCTGCACAGCCCACGGCACCTGATTGATACGGTGCAGGGATTGAATCCCGCCACCGCGACGGCGACCGCCGCCGGACTCACCCTCCTGACCGTCGGGCTGGGGGCCTTGTTTTTTGTCCTATCGCCCTCCGCGCAAATCGATCAGCGGCTCTTGCAGATCACCTTCATCGGCCTGTCGGTGCTCACCGTCCCCCACATGATCCTGATCGAGTATTATGCCACTCGAGTCGGGAACGCACCGGTCCCGGCAACAACCCGGCTGGGCCTTGAGAACGGCTAAGGGATTACTCTATGAAAGCGATCTATAATGTGCTTCAAGAGCGTTTTATCTCCGAGAAAGCGCGCCATACCGGAGAACGCGTGGTAGTCATGATCGCTCTAGTTGCTTTTGTGATTCACTTGATTCTGATCGGGATGCGTTATTTCAACTTGCTCCCACCCCACAGCCATCATCTTGATGAGCTTCTAACCAATCCGATCGCTGCGATCTACACGCCATTCTCCTTCATTTTGGTTTATGAAGTTTACCTCCTCCTCTTTTACCTGCCCCAGTCGATCACACAATACATTGCCCGGCAGTATGAGATTATCACCCTGATCATTGTTCGCCGGATTTTCAAGGATATCGCCAATCTTGAGCTAACCACCGAATGGTTTAGTCGGCCAAAGGATTTGCAGCTGACCTACGATATCGCCGCTACGTTAGTCCTCTTTTTACTTATCACCCTCTTTTATCGTTTGGCCCGCAGCCAACCGGTTCCAGCAAAAGGGAAGGAGTCCCATACCACCGATCTCCGCCGCTTCATCTATTGTAAAAACGTTATCAGCCTAATACTGGTCCCGGTGCTGCTGGGTCTGGCGATCTATAGCTTTGTTGTCTGGACAAAAGAGACATTTTTTACGGTGAGCATAGCGGCGGTAAATGTCATTGACGTGGATAAAGTCTTTTTTGAGGATTTTTTCAGTATTCTCGTAATGGTCGACGTGTTCCTGCTCCTGCTGTCCCTCATTCACAATGATAGTTTTCCGAAGGTGATCCGGAATTCCGGATTTGTCATTTCGACCATCTTAATCAAGATATCCTTTGGCGCCGAAGGCATTGTCAATGTCGCGCTAATTCTAGCTGGTGTTTCCTTTGGAGTGGCAATTCTATGGGCACACAATCTCTTTGAAAGAACCATCACGCACGCTTCAGAATCATAGCCTACCATTGGCATCGACAAGGTGTTAATGCGAACCCCTACTGGTGGGTGAGCTGACTGCGGTTGTTGTAGGCGCGTTAGGTGCGTGTTTGGTCAATGTTAAGACTCGCAAAACAATAAAGTATTGAATTTTTTTGGATAACTATGTAGTTAGGTTATGGTTCGGCATGCCGGATCTACAATGGGTGTGCCGTCAGGTCAATGCATATAAGGATAGTTCAAATTTCTTCGCTCTCCTCTGGCTTTCGTCGCTTTTTTCGTTTGTGCGCTTTGATCTTTGCAAAGCCGAAACGCGACGTTTTTGCCAGAACTGCTCCCAGCGCCCGCCGCTCTTGGTCAGGGCGCGAAGAGTTAATGTGTTTTCGGCTCCGTCCAAAGTCCACTTCACCGACGTAGCTGCGGGCCACTTCCCGGCCATGTTGTTGGAAATCGGTGACGACAGTAGCGGCATTGCTGTTGGCGTATTTGAAAGACACTTGTTTGGCGAAAAGCGGGGTGGCCGTACGAATGATACGGGCATTGCCATCGAGCGGACAAAAGACCGCTCCGCCGTGCGCACTCTGGTAGACGTGCCGCGCGATGCGAGCGGGGCCATAGGGCGTCTGGTAGGTCTTCGGCTGGAGTCCCTTTGAGGTGAGCTTCTGGCTCCCGATCAGGATCTTCGAACCGTCCGTGTCGAAGCGCAGCAGGCACTCTCCGGTGGCTCCGGCCCCCGCTTCGTTGAAGTGCGGCCTGGAGGTTCAACTCGCTCTCAAGCATCGGAGCCCCGGAAGAAACCTCACGCTCAGTGTCATCGATCCATCGGGGTTGTGAGAAATTTCAGTGGCCATGCCCTCACTTAAGGGTCTATGGAAATTATAAAAATTGTATTAACGGCAGACCCTTCCCGTTCCCGTCATCGTGAACAAAACGGTCGCTCACCTCGTCGATCCGTCGGCGATTGACTCGCTCGTGCCCTGCACACGTCTCGCCCTGCTGGTTCCGCTGTAGCGGAATCCATCCCGGCTTCCCCCAGTTGCCTCGATTGTCGCAGCCGTAACCCACTCGAAAAATCGTAGCGCGATCGAGCGCTGCGGTAAAGCGTTGTCTGCGGTCGTCGGCCTGCAGGGACCAAGTCCCACGCTGAAAATTCGCGTTGCCCGCCGTGGGACTTTCGGACAGTATGAAAATCTATGGAGACCTCCGCCACCCTACAGATCGGGAACCTCTTCGACGAGGAGTATCTCATCGTGATCTCCGATGTGAAGGGCGAGCTCGGGGAGGATTTCGGGTTGCAGGACTTTGCGGAGATCGCCTCTGAGCAAACTGCCGACGCGGTCGAGGACGGGGAGTCTGGCGATCTCGTCGAGATGGAGTTCGGTGGACTGCCGGGGTATCGGCGGGAGGTGCGTGGAACCATCGAGGGAAATGATATTTCCTATTTCCTCGGTAACGTCGAGGGGAAGGAGCGCTTCTACCAGATCATGGCGTGGACCCTGACGGACCGGAAGGCGAAGGTATTCCCGCGGCTTGAGCCGGCGGCGGCCACTTTTACCGAGCTTGTTGCTCCCTGAGAGGTTGGTGAGGTGTCGAAAAAACGCTTTCCGAACTGGCGGAGCCGGTTTTCGTATCGGCACGGCACGGGACGTGCGAATTTCATAACCTTCGTGACTTCCGACCGCTGAGGCCGGAAAGGGAATTTTTGTAACGAATATGAGCCAGTTTTTAGAAGATAAAGTCGGATTCAACGGCGAAGCCCTCCAACCGGGTCCGGTCGATGACCGCCGGGCGCGGGACTACATCAATCTCAAGCTCGCCTCCCGCGGGTATGCCATCGTCGGGGACGAGGCGGATTTTCCCTTTCTCGAGATGGGGCGGTCCCTCATTCTGAACTTTCAGGAACGGCTCCGCCTTCTTAAAAGCCACCGATGCCCGGTCGATCGCCATATTTCCGACTGGCTCGACCGGTATCTCGCCGAGACCGGGGTCTTTGCCGACGACGAGGCGAAGCTGCCCGATCCCCTCATCCTCGAGCGCCACGGCCTCGCCCGCTTGCTCTCCCTGCCGTCGCGCGGGAACAAGTTCGAGTCATCGATCGTCTCCAGCTACCGCACCTGGCAGGGGGTCTGCCACAACCCGGCGAAAGACCGCCGCAGGAGCTGCTCGTGCGGCCCTTCACGAGTGAGGAGGAAAGTCCCGTCCATGCCTTTGCTTCGATCCTGCTCCGGCCGGTCGTGAGTCCCGATGTGCCGGGATTCTCCAAGGAGAAGACGATGGAGACCCGCTTTTTTGCCCCGGGCAATCTCGTGAGTAATCTCGATTTCGTGGAGTCCATTTTTGGCAATGCCGGCGATCCTTTTCTGCCTGAGAACGACGCCCGTCTCGATGTGGAACACTGGTCGGGCCATACCGGCTGCGTCATCCTCGCGCCCCATCTCACGACCTTGCGGAAAAAAGAGGTGGGGCTGCCCCACGTCTCCGAAGCGACGGACCTCCAGAAGCGCGACGGCATGTGCTGGTCGGATGAGAGTGAGCTCTACAACAACGGCTCGGCCTTCAAGATTACCGCCCGCGATGCGCAGGGAGTAGTCGTCACCCTGATCGCCGACAACTACTTCGGGTATTGCAAAAAGGAGGTGAAGACCCAGATCAGCTACGCCGCGAATCTCTACGGTCTCGCCGAGGAAGAGCACGCCGGCGGCGCCCTCGTCTTCCCCAGCTTCGACCTCGGCGAGGATTTCCAGCTCGATCCCTACCGCCGCGATGCGGACCACACCTTCACCGAGATCACCTCTCTGCTGGGCGACCTTTTTGAGGTAAAGCCCGGGGGCTATGCTGTCGACCGCACCTACCCGGACATCATCCTCATCCCCGAGGACTCTGACCTCGATCTCACGACCCAGTTGGTGACCTGGACAAAAGACGGCGCGGAGCAAACTCTCCCGCTCCAGCCGAACTGCACTTATGTGCTTCCGTCAGGGTATAAAGTGGAGATGCGCAAGCCGTCCTCGGGCCAGCGCTGGTGTCTCGTCGGGACGAATGCGGAGGGCACCTTTTGCCACAAGCCCTGCACCGTCTCCGGTGGCGGGAAGTCCGAGATCTCGAAGTCTCTCGCCGATGCGATGGAGGAAGGTCCCGTGATCATGCCGAAGTTCGAGCAGGACATGGTCCTCGTCGAGCAGCTCCTCGCCCGCGACTATGGCGACCGGGCGCAAACCCCGCGTGTCCCCGGGGCGAAGAGCCGTCCCATCCTTGACCCGGAGCGCTCCCTCGGCTCGGTCATGCGCCTCTTCTCCCAGAGCGACGAGTTCACTGATGACTACAATGAGTTCATCGCGACGATCCCGGGCTCGGTGAAGGATTTCCTCCTTACCCTGAAGCGCTATTGGAAAGAAGACTGGGGCTCTGACTGGAGAAGCCGCTTCCGTGTCGATCGCGTCAACGGCGAGCAGGGTTACCTGCTGAAGTATCGCCTCGCCACGGTCATGATGCGCTACTTGCGGGTTGGCTTCGAACTCGACGGTTCGTGGCGCATGTTCAGCCTGCGGAAGGACTTTTCACCCGCGACAAAGTTGCAGCGCGAGGATGATATTACCGCCTCCATCACCGTGCCGGCGGCCCGCCTCGATCGTTCCCTGATGCATCCCGATGTGGACTTCCCGAGCTACAAGTTCGCCCAGAACTGCGAGTACCGTCTCTTCCAGCGTCCCGACGACGCGATCCACCGCGGCTATGACAAACAGACCGAGCTGGACTTTTCACGGGGAGGAAACTTTTTCTCGAACTTCGAACCGAAGTCCCGCGAAGAGATGCAGAGCATCGTCGCGAACGCGATCCGCTTTGATTATTTCACCGCCCCGCTGAAGAAGACTTTGCTCGATTTCGCGACGGCGGAAGGCAGCCCCGGCTACGCGATCAGCTCGGCGCACCCACGCATCGTCGATGGATCGCCGAGCGAGAATCCGCGCTACCTGCAGAACCGTCCCGATCTCGAGAACCCGCGGGCCGAGTATCTCGGCGAGCTGGGGGCCCGTCTTTACCGCCGCATCCCTGCCGGCAAGCCGGTCCTCAATCCGATCCACGTCGTCCTCCCGGGACGCCGCAACAATCCACCAGACCGCGCCGCCGGGATCGGAGCCCTCGCGGTCTATGGTCCGATCCACTACCAGGAGCTACCCGAGCTCTTCATGGACTTCATCGCGAGTCTCACCGGCAAGTCGCCCTCGACGACGGGCGCGGGATCGGAAGGCGCGCTCACGAAGGGTCCCTTCAACGCCCTCCTACCTATCATTGATCTAAACGCCGCGCTCATGAGTTACCTGCTCACCGGCTACGAGGGATTCAGCACGGCGGCCGGTCATGTCGGTCCGAAATACAAAGTCGCCCACGATGTCAGTCTCCTCGTTCCCGAGGTCTGGAGCCGCATGTTCCTCAGCGAAAGAAAGCCGAAGTGGCTCCTTTCCGAAGGTTACCTCGAGCCGCTCGAAGATTTTGAGGAAAACGGAGAGTTCGTCGCCGCGAGCCGCCTCGGCTACCGCATCACCCTGAAGTTCGTCGAGACTTTCTTCGGCCGGGTCTTTGCCGAGCCGCGCAGCGTTTTCACCGAAGAGATGCTCAAGCCCGAACTCCAGGGGCGCGAGGACTACCTCGATGGGATCCGCAACATCACCCAGACGCAAAAGAGCGTGGCCCTCAGCTACTTCGAAGACGGCGGGATCGATCTCGCGATTCCACCGCTCAAGGCGCTCCTGCACATCATGGCGCACGGCCACTTCGAAGGGAAAACGATCCACGATCCCGAGGTGCGCGGACTCTTCGACCGGGAGGTCGTCCTCGCGAGCGACTGGTATCGCGAGCGCCTCGTTGCGAAGAAGGAACTCCGTATCCGGGTGATCAATCAGCACATCGTCTGCCTCGAGGATTTCCTGGAAAAGAAGAACTACGAGAAAGAGGCCGAGCGTCTCAATCTCGCGGATCGTCTCGTCCAGACGATAGCCGCTCTCGAGACGCTCGTGGGTGATGAGGAATCCTACATCGAGAGCATCCGCGGCACGATAGGTCTCGATCCCTCGATTTTTTGCTGAGATCAACGCTTTTCCCGATAGTATCCAACTCCTGCGCGGCGGCGAAGGCGGCCCGGTCGAGGAGGGTGAGCGGTGACCCGGGTAGGGAGGATATGAAGTTTGCAGAATTCTGATCAATCGTTTACTATGCCTCTATGAATGGCGAAGAGAAGTCCGTCGAAATCCTTTTAAAAAACGCCCGCACGAAGCGCGAGGCATCCCCCGCTGCGAAGCCGAAGGCCAATTGGCTGGCTGTTTTTGGAAAGGTGCCAGACGATGAGTTGAGCCGCGAGGCGGCGCGCCTCGGCGAGCAGTGGCGGGCGCAGGAAAATCTCCGTCGTTGATGCTCGTGGTCCTCGATACAAATCATCTGCGAGAGTATCTGATCGGGTCGCAGTCAGGGCATCGGCTCGTCACTCATCTCGCAAATCCTTGCGTGGATATCTTCACGAGCATCGTCTCGGTCGAGGAATCTGTGCAGGGTTGGCTGGCGCTGCTGCGGCGACAGACGCCGGGCACAGATCAGGTCAATACCTACGCTCGATTTCAATCCGATGTAGAAGCCATTTCGGGGCTGGCGATTCTGCCGTTCGACGAGGAGGCGGCGGCGCTGTTTGCCGAGCTTCGCAAAACGCACCGTCGGATCGGCACGATGGACCTCAAAATTGCCGCTATCTGCCTCGCCTGCGATGCTACTCTCCTGACTCGCAATCTCGCGGACTTCGAGGGCATCGCGGGACTGCGCGTCGAGAACTGGTTGGATTGAGGCGTGGCTCGCCCCCCCGATTTTTCGCTGAGCTCAGCGCTTTCCCCGATAGTATCGCACCAGCCCCGAAGTCACCCCGTCGGCGTACTCCTGATAGATATTTTTCCGGTAGATCCCGTTGATCTCGCGGAGACCGTCATAGGGCCCTTCCTGGACGCGCAGGTGGGTCTCGCGGTGGTTCATGCAGAAGGGCTCGAAGAAGAGCACCGGGCAGGTAAAGACGCGGTTCGCGAGCAAGTTCCGGGCCCAGACGAGTTCGTTCTCATTGACCGACATCCCGCTTTTGCCGTCGTAGTGAAAGGCGGGCAGGCGGGTTTCCTTTTGCATCGTTTTGGAAACCACGTCAGAGAGGTCGAGTTCCTCGTAGTAGATGCGCTGGAGGATGCGCAGGGTCATCTCGAAGCGGGTGTCGTCCTCCGCGATTTCCCCCCGCGAGTAGCAGCCGTTGATGATGAGGTGGAGATGATTCGGCGAGCGGAAGGCGGGACTGCCGCCCCAGGGTGAGGCGTCGAAATGGAGACAGAGGGCGAGGTCGGGCCGGATGCTCTCGTTGAGGATCTCTCCGCGCGAGCGGATCTCACTCGAGATCGCGAACATCGCTTTTGCGGTGCTGGCAATGAGGCCGGGGGAGGGGATCTGCCCGCGCCGGGTCAGGTAGGCCCGCGCCTCCTCCTGCAGGGTCTCGACCCGCTCGTTCGTCGTCGGGTTGTTCGACTCCCTCGTGATGTAGACGGTGGCACCGAGGAGGGTGAGATCCCGCTCGAGGATACGGGCGACGAGGAGGGTCATTTCCCCTTCCTTCACTGCGATGGTGTCTTTCCCGAGCAGAAAATGCCTGTCGTCCCAGGTGACCCATTTTCCCCCGATGTGGCCGGGATCGATCGCGATGCGCAGACCCTGGAGCGGTTTCGTCGAGTTCGCGGGGAGGTCATCGATCTCGACGGGGCGTCGCCAGAAGCGTGGCCCGTCGGAAGAGAGATGGTCGTCTGTGCGAAAGCGCAGGTCATACCAGCCGAGCTCGGGAAAGTTCGACTGCTTCAGGATGAGGGCCCGGTCGGGCTGGATCCGGATATAGCCCGCCGAGTCTGCCGGGCTCCTCGCGTAACAGTGGTTGAGCAGGTAGGTGAATTCCTCGCGGGTGATCGTGCCCTGGTAGGCGTCGAGGTGCGACCAGTCCGGCACCTGCCCGAGCCGGGCGATCACGGGAAAGGGAGGAGAGAATTCCGCCGTCTCAGCAGGGGACGGGGGAGGCGTGACCGGCGTATCCGCCATTGCCGACGGGCGTGGGCAGGCAAAAAGCAAGACCGCGAGCAGCGTGGAGGCGCTGCGTAAAGAGGAACCGCGGAAGTCGAAGACGGCGTTCAAGAGAGTGAAACTTTTCGGTTTCCACGGGGGGAAACCGAGCAGAGTAAGTGAAGCATGCTCAGAATTCTATTTCTAGGAGATATTGTCGGGGAACCGGGCCGAAAGGCCGTTATTTCGCGATTATCGGCCATCAAGTCGGAAGAGGAGATCGATTTTATCATCGCCAACGGGGAAAACGCGGCCGGCGGTCGGGGGATCACGCCGAAGATCTCCATCGACCTCCTGCGGGCAGGCGTTGCCGTAATAACGACGGGGGATCATGTCTGGGATCAGATCGAGATCATGGAATTTATGGAAATGGAACCCCGCGTCCTGCGGCCGCTCAATTATCCTCCGGGCGTCCCGGGGGGCGGGTCCATCGTCCTCGACACGGCCAAGGGGAAAGTCGCGGTGATGAATGCCCAGGGCCGCAGTTTCATGCAGCCACCCCTGGAGAATCCCTTCCTCGCCGTCGAGGCGGAGATCGCCCGTCTTCGTGCCGAAGAGGGGGTGAAGGTCATCTTTCTCGATTTCCATGCCGAAACGACGAGTGAGAAGATCGCCCTCGGGCGCGCCCTCGACGGCACCATCTCCGCCCTCGTCGGGACCCATACTCACGTCCAGACCGCCGACGAACAGATCTTCCCCGGCGGCACCGCTTTTCTCTGCGACGCGGGCATGTGCGGGCCGCTCCATTCCGTCCTCGGGCGTGAGGTTGAGCCCGTCATCGAGCGATTCCGGACCTCGACTCCGAGCCGCTTTCCCGTCGCAAAGGGACCCGTCGGACTCCGCGGAGCGATCATTGACGTCGATGAAGAGACCGGAAAAGCCCTCGCGATCCGGCGTTTTTCCGAGGATTTGCCTGAGTGAACGGGAGGTGAGGGCTTTTTTAAACGAATTAGGAATAATTTTTTGACAGACGCGAGGGGTCGAGTAGCTTTCGCCCCTAAATCTGCCAGTCCGGCCATTGGCCTCGGTGCTCCCTCCCGCAAGGGTAAGGTTACCGGGGCTTGTTGTCTTTCAGGGAGGCTTAGAAACCTGAGTTACTGGGTCCATGATCCATGCAGCTCAAGGTGCCGAGAGGCTCTTGTAGCTCAGGGGTAGAGCACTTCCTTGGTAAGGAAGAGGTCATGGGTTCAATTCCCATCAAGAGCTCCACTTGAGTTAAGAAGAGAACGATAACACAGAGCGATTCCGCAGCGGTAGCTTTTTAGAGTCCGTGCAGGACGGTCATCTTTAAGAAAAACCAACCAAAAAACCAAACGACAATGGCTAAAGCAGCATTCGAACGCACCAAGCCTCACGTGAACGTGGGCACGATCGGTCACGTTGACCACGGCAAAACCACGCTCACCGCGGCGATCACGTCCACTCTCGCTGATCTCGGATTGGCTGAGAAACGTGCGTATGATGAAATCGACGGTGCTCCCGAAGAGCGCGAGCGCGGTATCACCATCAACACCGCTCACGTTGAGTATGCGACGGTCAACCGTCACTATGCCCACGTGGATTGCCCTGGACACGCTGATTATGTGAAGAACATGATCACCGGTGCCGCGCAGATGGACGGTGGTATTCTCGTCGTTTCCGCTGCTGACGGCCCGATGCCCCAGACCCGTGAGCACATCCTGCTCGCTCGTCAGGTCGGTGTCCCGGCGCTCGTTGTCTTTCTCAACAAGGTCGACATGGTGGATGATGACGAGCTTCTCGATCTCGTCGAGATGGAGATCCGCGAACTCCTCAGCAAATATGATTTCCCCGGTGATGATATCCCGATTGTCCGGGGTTCTGCCCTCAAGGCTCTCGAAGGTGATGTGGATCAGCGCGCCAACGTTATGAAGCTCATGGAGGCCGTCGATGAATATATCCCGCTTCCGGAGCGTCCGATCGATGGTGACTTCCTGATGCCCGTGGAAGACGTGTTTTCGATCGAAGGTCGTGGAACCGTTGCCACCGGTCGTATCGAGCGCGGTATCGTCAAGAAGATGTCCGAAGTCGAGATCGTGGGTATCCGCGACACGCAGAAGACAACCGTGACCGACATCGAAATGTTCCGCAAGCTTCTCGACGAGGGTCGCGCCGGTGACAACGTCGGTCTCCTCCTTCGCGGTCTTAAGAAAGACGACGTCGAGCGCGGCCAGGTCATCGCCAAGACCGGTTCGATCAAGCCCCACAAAAAGTTCAAGGCCGAGGTCTATGTCCTCAGCAAGGACGAGGGTGGTCGTCATACACCTTTCTTCGACAACTACCGTCCCCAGTTCTACTTCCGTACAACGGATGTGACCGGCTCGGTGAAGCTCCCTGAGGGTGTGGAGATGGTGATGCCCGGCGATAACGTTTCGATCGAGGTAGAACTCCTTACCCCTATCGCAATGGAGAAGACGATCCGCTTCGCTATCCGTGAAGGTGGTCGTACCGTCGGTGCGGGGCGTGTCTCTGAGATCGTCGCCTAACATTTGAAACGTTTTCGGGGAGTTGCGGGCGAAGTAAACCCGCAGCTCAATACCGAACAGCCTGGAGGGGACCCGAACTGTCGGCTCCCCTCTTTCCGCCACTAAGTAAACATTTTAAACAGGGCAGTAGCTCAATTGGTAGAGTAGCGGTCTCCAAAACCGTTGGTTGCGAGTTCGAGTCTCGCCTGCCCTGCCACTTTTAAGGTAGGGGATCCCGGATTGCCGATATTGACATGAAAATAGGAAAATACCTTGGTGAGGTGAGGGGTGAGCTGAAGAAAGCCACCTGGCCGTGGGATCCCAAAGAAAAGGGACTCAAAAAATACAAGCAGCTCATCGACTCGACCATCGTCGTTTTGATCGCGATGCTTCTCCTCGGGGCATTCGTCGCGACGATCGATTTCGCGATGCATCACACCATGACTTTTTTGACCACCGGGTTTTAGTCCTCCGGCCAACCTGAATTTACCAATCGATGCCGAAGATCCCCGCAGCCCAAGACCAGTGGTATGTCATTCATGTTCTCTCCGGGCAGGAGTTGAAAGTGCGTGACAATATCGAGCGCCGCCGCGAGTCCGAGGAGATGAGCGATCTCATCTTCGAAGCACTCGTCCCGCAGGAGCGCATTTCCGAGGTCAAGGGTGGCCAGAAGCGCGAGGCGAACCGCAAGTTCTACCCCGGCTACATCATCATCAATATGCATCTCCTTAACGATGACAATACCCTCGTCGACCGCACCTGGTATTTCATTCAGGAGACGGATGGGATCATCAATTTTGCCGGCACGAAGGGCAATCCGATGCCGATGCCGAAGCACGAGGTCGAGAGCATGCTGGCGCAGATCAAAGAGCGCGAAGGCAGTGTCAAACCCGCCATCACCCATGAGGTGGGCGACGCGGTCGTCGTCTCGGACGGTCCCTTCCAGGGGCAGGCCGGTGTCATCGCTGAAATCAACGAGGCGAAGGGCGAGCTGATGGTCTCGGTCAATATTTTCGGGCGTGAGACGCTTGTGCCACTCGAGTACTGGCAGGTCGAACTGGGTTGAGAAACCCGCACGGATACAATTTTCAACAAAGAAGCACGATGGCTAAAGAAGTAGTAAAACTAATCAAGCTGCAGATTACTGCAGGTAAGGCGAACCCTTCTCCTCCTGTTGGTCCGGCGCTCGGTCAGGCCGGGGTCAATATCATGGAGTTCTGCAAGCAGTTCAATGCGCAGACTCAGGGCAGTGAGGGCGACATCCTTCCCGTCGTGATCAGCGTCTATGCGGACAAGAGCTTCACCTTCATCACAAAGAAGTCGCCCGCTGCGGTGCTCCTGAAGAAGGCTGCCAACATCGCGGCGGGCTCCAACGAGCCTCACAAGAAGAAGGTCGGCAAGCTGACCCGAGCGCAACTCCTTGTTGTGGCACGTTACAAGATGGAAGACATGAATACCAGCGACGAGGAGATGGCGTGCCGCATCCTCGCCGGGACCGCTCGTCAGATGGGTCTCGAGATCGTTGACTGATTTTTAGTAAACAATAACGCAGGAGGGTGAAAACCACCCGCTCGAACTGCACTCTGAACATGGCAAAGAAAAGAAGCAAAAGATACAAGGCTGCCGCCGAGATGGTGGATAGCATGGCGGTCTACTCGATCGAAGACGCGGTCTCGCTGGTGAAGAAGTTCCCCGCACCGAAGTTTGATCAGACGGTCACTCTCACTTTCCGCATGGGGGTTGACCCCCGTCAGTCCGACCAGATGGTCCGCGGCACCTGCCCCCTCCCTCACGGAAGTGGTAAGGATGTGCGTGTGCTGGTCTTCGCCGAGGGCGAAGCGGCAGCCGAGGCGAAGGCAGCCGGCGCCGAGTTCGTCGGTTTCGAAGCGCTAATCAAAGAGGTTCTCGGTGGTTTCATGGATTTCGACGCGGTCATCGCGACGCCGTCGGCCATGTCCGAGGTCCGGAAACTGGGTCGTCAACTCGGGCCGCGCGGTCTCATGCCGAACCCGAAGACGGGCACGGTGACAGACGACACGGCTGGAGCGGTGAAAGCCGTCAAGGCGGGTCGGATCGACTTCAAGCTCGACAAGAACGGGAATATCTCCGCGCCGATTGGGAAGCTTTCCTTCGATGAGTCGGCTCTCGTTGAAAACGGAAAAGCAGTAGCGGACTCTATCACGAATGCCCGCCCTGCCACCGCGAGGGGGATTTTTCTCCTGAAGGGGGCGCTCACCGCCACGATGGTGCCCGGAATCCGCATCGACGTTTCGCCCTGGCATTAATCCCCGAGACGGCCCCATCTACAATCCCATCTAATTTTCGAAACGATGAAAGCATTAAAAAAAGTCGTCATCGACGACATCCTGAGCACCATCAACGATTCGCCATTCCTCATCGTCATTGACTATGCGGGGATGAAGGTCGCCCAGTTCCAGGAACTGAGGAAACGCCTTGCCGCCACCGGAGCAAAGCTCCAGGTTGCCAAGAACACCTTCGTGAAGCAGGCCGCGACCAGTGCGGAGTATCCTGCCGAGCTGGCAAGTCACCTCACGGGTCAGACCGCGATCGTGACGGGCGCGAGCGATGTCTGTGCCTCGGCCAAGGTTCTCAAGGTGTATGGCAAGGAGATCGGTAAGGTCGCGATTCGTTGCGGGGTGCTTGACGGCGCCTTCCTCGAAAGCGCCAAGGTCATCGCTCTTGCGGATCTTCCGCCGATGGATGTCCTCCGCTCCCAGTTGCTGGGAGTCTTCTCCTCCCCTGCGCAGAAGCTGGTTACGGTGCTCAACGAGCCCGGTTCCGCCCTTGCGCGTGTCCTCCAGGCGAAAGCCGACCAGGGCTGATTCTCTCTTTATCCGGGTGCTCCCAATGGAGTGGCCCGGAAAACCAAAAAACAAAATCGGGTTCCTTTCCGAATGCTGAGCGTAGCATCTTAATTGTCGGAGCGCTTTTCGACGCGGAGACACCCACCCAAAAATATGGCAGATACAAACGCATTAGTTGATCAGTTGAGCGGTCTCACCGTCCTCGAAGTCGCGGACCTCGTGAAAGCTCTCGAAGAAAAGTGGGGCGTCAGCGCCGCTGCTCCCGTCGCAATGATGGCCGGACCGGCCGCCGGTGGTGGTGAACCCGTCGAGGAGAAAACCGCCTTCGACGTCATCATTACCTCCTTCGGGGAAAACAAGATCGCCGTGATCAAAGCTGTCCGTGAGGCGGTCTCCGGTCTCGGTCTTGCCGAAGCGAAGAAACTCGTTGAGAGCGCACCGATTCCGGTTAAGGAAGGTGCCACCAAGGACGAGGCGGCTGCAATCAAGGCCAAGCTTGAAGAAGCTGGTGCCAAGATCGAAGTCAAGTAAGTTGACCTTTACCTGTCCCGGTCCGTTCGCGGGCCGGGGCAACTTTTTTTACTTTTTGTTAAGAAAGTCCTTGCATCAATCGTAGACAATCAAGAGAAAGTGGATTCCTCCTTACCGCAAATCTGAAGTGACGCCGAATTCCGGATGTTTTCTAAAGCATCCGGACTTCGTCGTCTTTTCATTTGAAGACCGGTTCCCGGGTTACGTCGAGGGTGCGATTGCAGCTGTAGGGCTGCGCCGTGGCTTCTTCTCCGGGGATTCAAATTGAGACGACCCCTAGACCAACCTATCAGCGCCCATATGTCAGCACGACCCGAAAAACTTGAACGTTTGTACTTTGGCAAAATTGAGGAGGCGATCGAAACGCCCAACCTGATCGAAGTGCAGCTCGATTCCTATAAGGAGTTCCTGCAGCAGGATGTCGCCCCTGAGAGTCGGGTCTCGACCGGGCTGCAGTCCGTCTTTCAGGAAGTGTTCCCGATCCAGAGCTACGACGAGAAGTTCACCCTCAGCTTTTCCAAGTATGAGGTCGGCGAGCCCAAGCTGACCGCCCTTGAGGCGCTCCGTGATGGCGAGACCTTCAGTGCGCCGCTCTACGTGACCTTTGCCCTCACCGACGAGTCGGGTACGAAGGAAGAGCGCGTCTACATGGGGGAACTCCCCATGATGACCCTGCGCGGGACTTTTGTCATCAACGGGGCCGAGCGGGTGATCGTGAGCCAGTTGCACCGCTCTCCCGGTGTCTGCTTCGAGACGAACCTTCACCTGAACGGGAAGACTCTCTTCGGATTCCGCATCATCCCCGACCGCGGCACCTGGATGGAGGTCCAGTTCGATACGAATGACCTCCTTTACGTATACCTCGACCGCCGCCGTCGTCGTCGTAAGTTCCTCGCGACCACCTTCCTCCGCGCGATCGGCTATCCTACCGACGAGGATATCATCCAGCAGTTCTACGATTTCGAGAAGCTCAAAGTCGATCCCTCGATCGACGAGGCCGAACTCACTAACAAGGTCATCTTCAACGACGTCCTCGACGGTGACATGGTCGTGGCGAAAGCCTACGAGCCGCTCACCCTCGCGACGATCACTCAGCTCCACTCCCTCGGGGTGAAGTCGGTGCCTGTGATCACCGCCTCGCACGATGACCTGCTCATCAAGTCGCTCCGCAAGGATCCCGCGAAGAACGAGGAAGAGGCGCTCAAGGACATCTACCGTCGTCTCCGCCCCGGCGATCCGCCGACCGTGGCGAATGCCCGCGCGCTGCTGAAGCGTCTCTTTTTCGATGCCAAGAAGTATGACCTGACCCGTGTCGGTCGTTACAAGATCAACCAGAAGCTCGGCCTCGATGTCGATGACAACGAGCGTGTCATCACCGCCGACGACTTCCTCGTCTCGATGGACTATCTCTTTGGTCTCCGCCGCGGGGAAGGGGTTCTCGATGATATCGATCACCTCGGCAGCCGTCGTATCCGTGCGGTGGGCGAGCTTCTCGCCAACCAGTGCCGGGTCGGTCTCGCCCGCACCGAGCGCCTCGTGAAAGAGCGGATGACGCTGTTTGACATCAATCTCGATGGCATGACTCCGTCGAAGCTCGTCAACCCCAAGGCGCTCGCCGCCGTGGTGCGTGATTTCTTTGGCCGCTCGCAGTTGAGCCAGTTCATGGATCAGATCAATCCGCTCTCGGAACTGACCCACAAACGCCGTCTCTCCGCTCTCGGGCCCGGTGGTCTCAACCGTGACCGTGCCGGCTTCGAAGTCCGCGACGTTCACCCCTCCCACTACGGTCGTATCTGCCCGATTGAGACCCCGGAAGGTCCGAACATCGGTCTCATCAACTCGATGAGCTGCTACGCCCGCATCAACGAGTTCGGTTTCATCGAGACTCCCTATCGTCGCATCGCGAAGGGCAAGGTGATGAAGAAGATCGACTACCTCACGGCGGATCAGGAGGAAAGCTACCTCATCGCCCAGGCCAACAACCCGATCGATGACAAGGGGAATTTCCTCACGGAAAAGATCACGGTTCGTCACCTCGGTGAGTTCATCGAAGTGGACCCGACCGAGGCGACCTATATGGATGTCTCGCCGAAGCAGCTCGTTTCGGTGGCGGCCTCGCTGATCCCCTTCCTCGAGCACGATGATGCGAACCGGGCCCTGATGGGTTCGAACATGCAGCGCCAGGGTGTGCCGCTCCTCGTTTCCGAGTCCCCCTACGTGGGTACCGGGATGGAAGGCAAAGTCGCCCGCGACTCGCGTGCCGTGGTCGTTGCCGAGGGCAACGGGATCGTCGCCGCTGCGACCGCCGAGATCATCATCATCTCGAAGGACGGTGAACTGCCCTGTTCCGAGGCGCAGTTCATGACCAATCCTTTCAAGCTCAAGAGCGACAAAGAGAACGGCACCTACGTTTACCCGCTGCGCAAGTTCATGCGTTCGAACGCTGGCACCTGTATCAATCAGAAACCCATCGTCCGCCGCGGCGAAAAGGTGAAGGCCGGTCAGGTTCTCGCCGATGGTCCGAATACCGAGCATGGCGAACTCGCCCTCGGCCGAAACGTGCTGGTGGCCTTCATGCCCTGGAACGGCTACAACTTCGAGGATGCCATCGTCATCTCCGAGCGCATCGTGAAAGAGGATGTCTACACTTCGATCCACATCGATGAGTTCGATATCGGCGCCCGCGACACGAAGCTCGGCCCGGAAGAAATCACCCGTGATATCCCGAATGTTGGGGAAGAGGCCCTTAAAGATCTCGGACCCGACGGCGTCATCCGTGTCGGCGCGGAAGTGAAGCCCGGGGACATTCTCGTCGGTAAGATCACGCCCAAGAGCGAGACCGAACTGGCCCCTGAGGAGCGCCTTCTTCGTGCCATCTTCGGTGAGAAGGCAGCAGACGTGAAAGACACCTCACTCCGTGTTCCTTCGGGCTGTGTCGGCATCGTCATGGATGTCCGAATCTCCTCTCGCAACTCTTCGAGCAAGGAAAAACTCGATCCGAAAGAGCAGCAGAAGCAGCAGAAGAATATCATCGACGAGCATAAGCGCCGTCATGAGGAACTCACCGAGCAACTCACTGAGAAACTTTCCGACATCCTCCTCGGGGAGAAGATCCCGCTCGATGTGGTGAACGGCCGCACCGGCGAGATCATCGTCCCCGCGAACCGCAAGATCACGAAAACGCTCCTTCGCAAACTTGCCGACAACTACTCGAATATCGAGATCGATCCGAGCCCGATCCGCAACAAGATCTTCGACATCGTTGCAAGCTATGAGACCAAGTTTGCCGACGTTGACATGGAGCGGGAACGCCAACTCGACCGCATCGAGTCCGGCGGTGAAGCCGAACCCGGTGTCATCAAGCAGGTTAAGGTCTACGTCGCGAAGAAGCGGAAGCTTTCTGTCGGTGATAAAATGGCCGGGCGTCACGGAAACAAAGGGGTTGTCGCCACGATCGTTCCCGAAGAAGACATGCCTTTCCTGGAAGACGGCACACCGATCGACATCTGTCTCAACCCTCTCGGGGTGCCGAGCCGGATGAACGTCGGGCAGGTGCTCGAGACCCACCTCGGGGTTGCCGCCAAGGCTCTCGGGTTCAAGGTCGCGACGCCGGTCTTTGACGGGATCCCCGAATCGAAGATCGTCGAATATCTCGAAGAAGCCCAGAAGGTCAAGGGATTCGAGTGGATCGGGACCAACGGGAAATCGCAACTCTACGATGGTCGGACGGGGGATCCTTTCTACCAGACGGTCGTGGTTGGAACTATCTACATGCTCAAGCTCGGTCACCTCGTGCAGGACAAAATCCACGCACGGGCGGTCGGGCCCTACTCCCTCGTCACCCAGCAGCCGCTCGGTGGTAAGGCGCAGTATGGTGGTCAGCGATTCGGGGAAATGGAGGTCTGGGCTCTCGAGGCTTATGGGGCCGCCTACACCCTGCAGGAGCTGCTCACCGTCAAATCGGATGACGTCCAGGGACGTACCCGTATTTACGAATCTATCGTCAAAGGCGACAACACGCTGGATGCGGGAACTCCCGAGTCTTTCAACGTGTTGATCAAGGAAATGCAAAGTCTGGGGCTCGACGTTCGCGTCGGTTCTTCGGACCGCTCGCCCGAGGAAATCCTCACCGACAGCCTCGCGATCATCTGATCGTGTTCCGAAACGGAAACCTTTGCAGCCTTCGAACTTCAGCTACTCCCTATCATGTCAGTTCCTTCCCTCAGCTCTGAATCCCACCTCGACGAAATCTTCGGCCTTGAGCGCAAGTCCGACAGTTTCGACCACGTTCGCATCACCGTTGCCAACCCCGACACGATCCGTTCGTGGAGTCGTGGCGAAGTGAAGAATCCGGAAACGATCAACTACCGGACCTTCAAGCCGGAAAAAGGCGGTCTCTTCTGTGAGCGTATTTTCGGTCCGACGAAGGACTGGGAGTGCGCCTGCGGCAAGTACAAGCGGATCAAGCACAAGGGCACCGTGTGTGACCGTTGCGGTGTCGAGGTGACCCTCTCCCGCGTTCGTCGCGAGCGCATGGGCCACATCGAGCTTGCGGTCGCGGTCTCGCACATCTGGTTCTACAAGTGTATGCCCTCGCGCATCGGACTCATGCTCGACATGAGCGCCCGCCAGCTCGAGCGAGTCATTTACTACGAAGATTATTTTGTCATCGATCCGGGCAATACCCCGCTCGAGGCCGGACAGCTCCTCACCGAACTCGAGTACCGCGATGCGCAGGACGAGTATGGCGTCGAAGGCTTCCAGGCCGGCATGGGCGCGGAAGCGGTGCGTGACCTCCTCGCGAGGATCGACTTGCCCTCCATCATCGTCGAGCTCGAAGAGGCCATGGGCAAGACTCGCTCCAAGCAGGTCCGCAAAAAGCTCGCGAAGCGTCTCAAGCTCGCCCAGGGATTCTACAACTCGAAGACCCGGCCCGAGTGGATGATCCTCGAAGTGCTCCCGGTGATCCCGCCCGATCTCCGTCCGCTCGTGCCGCTCGAGGGTGGCCGTTTCGCGACCTCGGATTTGAACGACCTCTATCGTCGGGTCATCAACCGGAACAACCGTCTCAAGAACCTGCTCCAGCTCAAGACCCCGGACGTGATTATTCGGAACGAAAAACGCATGTTGCAGGAAGCGGTCGACGCGCTCTTCGACAACGGTCGTCACGGCCGCGCCGTCACCGGTGCCGGGAACCGCCCCCTAAAGTCGCTCTCTGACATGCTCAAGGGCAAAGGCGGACGTTTCCGTCAGAACCTTCTCGGCAAGCGGGTCGATTACTCGGGACGTTCTGTCATCGTGATCGGTCCCGACCTCAAGCTGCACCAGTGCGGTCTTCCGAAGAAGATGGCACTCGTCCTTTTCGAACCCTTCATCATTCGCCGTCTCAAGGAGCTCGGCTACGTACACACCGTGCGCAGTGCGAAGAAGCTGATCGAGCGCAAGACATCCGAAGTCTGGGACATCCTCGAGGAAGTGACGAAGGGTCACCCCGTCCTCCTCAACCGAGCGCCGACTCTGCACCGTCTTTCGATCCAGGCCTTCGAGCCCGTCCTTATAGAAGGATCGGCGATTCGGGTCCACCCCCTCGTTTGTACTGCGTACAACGCTGACTTCGATGGTGATCAGATGGCCGTGCACGTCCCGCTCTCGGTGGAAGCCCAGCTGGAGGCGCGCATGCTCATGCTCGCGCCGAACAACATCTTCACCCCGTCGAGCGGCAAGCCGATCACGGTGCCCTCGCAGGACATCATTCTCGGAGTTTACTTCCTCACCTATTGCCGTCAGATCCCGCTTCGGGATCCCGAGCTCGAGCGCACCCTGCCGCTCTTTGCTGACACCTCAGAGGTGGAGTTCGCCGTGGCGAGCGGTCGCATCGACATGCACGACCCCATCCGGATGCGCAACCCCGACTATGCCTCGACCGGTCGCATTTTCGGTGATAAGGAACGCAAGATCCTCATCACCACCGCCGGCCGCGTTCGTTTCAACGAAATCTGGCCCGAAGGACTCGGATTCTTCAATGCCACTGTTGCGAAGAAGCAGATCTCGGACATTATCTGGCGTTGCTACCAGGTCTCCGGTCAGGACGGTACCGTGAAGTCTCTCGATGAGCTGAAGTCCCTCGGGTTCCGCGAGGCGACCCGCTCGGGCACGTCGGTCGGTATTTTCGACATGCTTATCCCTGATGAGAAAGCGGGCGAGGTCGAACGGGCCACTGCCGAAGTCAAAAAGGCGAACGACCAGTACCGGTCCGGCGTTATCACCAACAAGGAACGCTACAACAAGATCGTCGATATCTGGACCCACGCCGGTGACGAGATCACCAAGGCGCTTTTCCGCACCATCGAGCACAACGAAGGCAAGAATCTTCCGAGCCCGCTCTTCATGATGGTCGACTCCGGCGCTCGTGGTAACCGTCAGCAGATCAAGCAGCTCTCCGGGATGCGCGGTCTTATGGCCAAGCCCTCGGGCGAGATCATTGAGCGCCCGATTATCTCGAACTTCCGTTCGGGTCTCTCGGTGCTCGAATACTTCATCTCCACTCACGGTGCCCGTAAAGGTCTTGCCGATACCGCGCTGAAGACGGCGGACTCGGGCTACATGACCCGTAAGCTCGTCGACGTGGCTCAGGATGTGATCATCACCGAGCAGGATTGCGGCACTGCCAACGGCATCGTCGTGAAGTCCATCTATGAAGGCGACGAAGAAGTGGTCGACCTCAAAACGAGGATCTATGGCCGCGTCTCCGCCGAGAAGGTGGTCAACGGGGAGGAGACCGTGGTGAGCCCCGGTGACATGATCAATGAGACGATCGCCCTGCGCCTGAATGACATCGGTCACGAGCAGCTCAAGATCCGCTCGGTCCTCACCTGCGAGAGCCGCCGCGGCTGTTGCGCGAAGTGCTACGGTATGAACCTTTCCTCCAACGTCATGGCGAAGATCGGCGAAGCCGTCGGCATCGTCGCGGCGCAGTCGATCGGGGAACCCGGAACTCAGCTCACGATGCGTACTTTCCACGTGGGTGGTGTTGCTTCGGGAACGTTCAAGCAGCCTATCATCAAGGCCAAGGCCAAGGGGATCATCCATTACAACAACCTTCGTGTTGTCGAGACTCCCGACAAAATGTTCGTCGCGCTCAACAAGAACGGCACCATCTCGATCCACGAGAAGGATGGCCGCGAGCTCGAGTCCTACAACATCGTCAGTGGCTCGGTGATTCGTTTCGCCGACAACGTCGAGATCAAGAAGGGCGAGACGCTGGCGACGTGGGATCCGTACTCTGTTCCGGTCATCACGGAGAAGAGCGGGAAGATCAAATTCCGCGACATGATCCAGGGCATTACCCTCGACACCGAGATCGACAAAGAGACCAACACCAAGGGCCTCGTCGTGATCGAGCACAAAGAAGACCTGCACCCGCAGATCCTCATCGTCGATGCCAAGACCGGCGCTGAACTCTCTGCCTACTCCATCCCGACCGGTGCTCACCTTTCGGTGAAAGAGGGCCAGGCCGTGACCGGTGGTGACCAGCTCGCCAAGACGCCGCGGAAAGTTTCCGAAACGAAGGACATCACCGGTGGTCTTCCCCGGGTGGCCGAGCTTTTCGAAGCCCGGAAACCGAAGGAAGTCGCCGAGATTGCGAAGATCAACGGGGAAGTCTCCATCGGCGGAACGATCCGCGCGAAGCGCAAGCTCATCGTCACTGACACCGAGTCCGGCGAGCAGGAAGAACACCTCATCCCGCTCGGCAAGCACTACCTCGTACAGCCCGGCGACACCGTTCATAAAGGGCAGAAGCTGACCGAAGGCGCCGTGATTCCTCACGACATCCTCGAGATCCTCGGGCCCCACGCACTCATGGAGCACCTCGTCAGCGAGGTCCAGGACGTGTATCGCCTCCAGGGGGTGGAGATCAACGACAAACACATCGAGATCATCATCCGTCAGATGCTCCGCAAGGTCCGCATCACCGATCCGGGCGATACCCAGTTCCTCTGGGGCGACCAGATCGAGAAGACTACCTTCGAGGCGATCAACCTCGACATGATCGAGCAGGGTGGTAAGGCAGCCGAAGGCGAGCCCGTCCTCCTCGGGATCACGAAGGCCTCGCTCGAGACCGACTCCTTCATCTCGGCGGCCTCGTTCCAGGACACGACTCGTGTTCTCACCGAAGCCTCCACTCTGGGACGTATCGATTACCTTCGCGGGTTCAAAGAGAACGTCATCATGGGTCACCTCATCCCCGCCGGAACCGGCTTCCACACGACCCGGAATCTCGGTGTCGTGGAGAACGCCGTGCCCGAAGACATCTTCAACGGTGCCGAGGACGAGGAAGAAGAAAACCCCCTCGACATCCTCAGCGAGCTCGCCTGAGATCGCGGGGAATCCTTTACCCCCCGGGTGCAGGCGAAAGTCTGCGTCCCGGCTTTCCCCTTGATTTTAAAAATTTCAGCGGTTTATTGCCGACCGTTCCCATCCATCCTGTAAAAAACTGAAAAGCGAATGCCTGAAAAGGCAGGGAGTCCTGAAAATGATGGCGCTTTTCAAACCAAATCCGGTCTCCTGCTAAAAGGAACCATC
Source organism: Verrucomicrobiales bacterium (assembly GCA_041688355.1). GTDB lineage: Bacteria > Verrucomicrobiota > Verrucomicrobiia > Verrucomicrobiales > DEV007 > Arctic95D-9. The sequence continues at coordinate 27,142 of JBDNIL010000286.1, forward strand.
TCTACTATGTCTATCGAACTCATCACTGAACTCGTCGAAGCCGGCGTTCACTTCGGCCACCAGTCCCGCAAGTGGAACCCCAAAATGCGTCCCTACATCCTCGGGGAGCGTCACAACGTCCACGTCATCAACCTCGAGAAAACCGCCGAGCAGCTCGATACCGCCAGCGCTTTCCTCCGTGACCTCGTCTCCAAGGGCAAGCGCGTCCTCTTCGTCGGCTGCAAACGCCAAGCGCAGGATGCCGTCCGCGAAGCCGCCGAGGCGACCGGTCAGTACTATGTGAACCACCGCTGGCTCGGGGGCACTCTTACCAATCTCCCCACCGTGCGCCGCAGTGTTGGCCGTATGGAGTCGCTCGAGAATCTCCAGAAGTCGCCCGACTTCAAGAAGATGAGCAAGAAGGAAATCGCCTCCCTCAATCGTGAGAAGGACAAACTCCACCTCCGCCTTTCCGGGATCCGCAAAATGGACCGTCTCCCCGACGCCATGGTCATCGTGGACTCGGCCCGTGAATACAACGCGATCAACGAAGCCCGCAAGCTCCGGATCCCCATCGTCGCCATGGTTGACTCCAACGCCGATCCGGATGTGATCGACTATCCCATCGTCGCTAACGATGACGCGATCCGCTCGATCCGGGTGGTCCTGAAGAAATTGATCGACCCGGTCATCGCGGTGGCCTGACCGATACGGGGGGCGGGTTCGTGATGGACCCGCTTCGCTGTCTTCCGCGCCGGCGTTTCCCGGCTGCCGGAATCCTCCAAAATTGGCACGGAATCCTCGTTGCAGGATTCCCCTGCTACGATTCACTAACACGCATTACCTATTATGGCTGAAATCACTGTTGAACTGATCAAAACTCTCCGCGACAAGACCAACGCGGGCATGATGGACTGCAAGGCCGCTCTCGTGGAGGCCCAGGGAGACCTCGCCGCCGCCGAGACCGTCCTTCGCAAAAAGGGCATCGCCGACGCCGACAAAAAGGCCGGCCGTGCCGCCACCGAAGGCGTCACCGCCTCTCGCATCGCCGAAGGCGGCAAGACCGGCATCCTCGTTGAAGTGAACTGCGAGACTGACTTTGTCGCGAAGAACGAGAACTTCCGCGACTTTGTCGAAGCGATCATTGACCACATCGCCGCGAGCGAGAGCGTTGGTTCCCTCGAGGCTCTCCAGGCCCAGCCCCTCGTACAGGATCCCTCCCAGACCCTCGAAATCTTTATCAAGGCCAAGGTCGGGCAGCTCGGCGAAAAGATGGGGCTCGGTCGCTACGCCAAGTATGAGCTCGTCGGTGACGGTGTCGTCGGCTCCTACATCCACATGCAGGGTCGTGTCGGAGTCCTCGTCGAAGTCAACTGCACCAAGGCGGCGACTACTTCCCGCGAAGCCTTCGCCGTTCTCGTGAAAGATCTCACTCTCCACATCGCGGCCGCCCAGCCCATCTGTGTGAACCGCGACCAGGTCCCGACCGATAAGGTGGAGGCCGAGCGCGACATCTTCCGCGAGCAGATGAAGGGCAAGCCCGCTGAGATCATCGAGAAAATCATCGACGGCAAGCTGGGTAAGTTCTACGCCACAAATTGCCTCCTCGATCAGCCTTTCATCAAAGACAACGACAAGACGATCCAGGATCTTCTCGACGCACTCGGCAAAGAGGCCGGTGACACCATCACGATCTCTCGCTTCGAGCGTTACGCTGTCGGTGAGGAAGCGTGATTGCTCACGATTCGGTCGGTAAGGTCGAATTTTCTGAAAAACCCGTGCCGGAGAAGGCGCGGGTTTTTTTCGTTTTGGCGGCTCACTCCACCCCGGTGATCTTGCAACCGACCGCCTCGGTCCGGGGTGTCGTCACCGGCGTGCCCGCCTTGATCGCACTGAGTATGTCGCGCAGGTCGTTCACCTTGACCTCACGCTGCCGTTTCGTGGGGCCGAGGTAAAGGTCGTTGATACGGCCCTGATAGAGGACGGTGCCCGCAGGATCGATCACGATGACTTCAGGGGTGATCTTCGCCCCGAGCTTTTTCGCGAGCACCTGGGAGGTGTCATCGAGGACCGGGTTTTCGAATCCCATCATTGAGGCATGTTGGAGGATGTCAGCCGCCTTGACCGAGGAGTCCGAGTGGATGTAACGGAAGGCGAAATCGTCGGCAAAGTCCCCCTCGATCGCCTTCATCTCGGGGCCGAAATTGTTGGAAGTGGGGCAATAGGGAGAAACGAAAAAGAGGACGACGGCCTTTTTCTCCCCGGCGTCCAGCACGACGACCGGCTTGCCGTCTAGGCCATTCAGGGAGATCGGAGCAGCTGCGTCCTGTCCGATGGTGACCGCGGCGGTGAAGAGAAGGAAGAGCGGCAGAAGGGAAAGAGATCGGGAAATGGACATGCGTAGCTGATTAGTGTCTCGCAACGACGGATGCAAGGGCGCATTTCCGATCCTCCTTTGTCCTCCGATCTTCTTCAGTGCTGACAATTGTGGCTGGCCTCTGCGAGGCCGGAGGCGGTATTCAACTCACCTTGCGCACCCAATTTCGACTGGTATCGGGCATCTTTGATCATCCGCGTCCGGCCTCACAGGGGCGGGCTGCAGACCTGAATTGCATACGCAGATGGAACAGGCAAACCCCCTACGTAGCTTCTTGCGCAGGCCGTGTCCTCACAGGAGCGTGTTCCCCTGTGGGTCCCGGCGGATGCCCATGCCCGTCATGATAACGTCGATGAAAGCCCAGATACCGAACCCGCCGCAGGTGAAAAGCTTCAGGAAAGCCAGACCCGTATTACCAAGATAAAAATGATCGGCGCCGAAATAGCCGAGCAGGGTTGAAAGGAGGAAAGTGACGCCCTGGCTCTTGGCCGGGGCGCCGGCATGCTCGCGCCGCAGGCGGCGACCGTAGGCATCGGTTCCGCCACCCATTCCGAGGATGTAATAATCGATCACCGTCCAGATGCCGAATCCGCCCAACGTAAAGAGCTTCAACAGCCCGAGACCGACCTGACCCAGATAAAACCGGTCCACCCCGAAGGTTCCGAGAAACATGCTCAGCAGGAAGGCGGAGGACTGGTCTTTGTCACTCTCCTGCCCCATCTGGACCATGTTGTATCTCTGATAGGGAACAGGGGCGTAGGATGGGCCGACGGGTTCCGGTGGAAGTGGGGCCGGCGGACGTCTGGTGGCGCTGGTAGCCGGAGCGGTGGCCTCTACCGACGCGGATTCGCGGCGGAGCGCCCAGACATAGGATCCGCATCGCAGCGAGAGCGGCAGTTGTGCTTCTTCCTCGCGGTTCCAATTGCCACCATTGCTCCAGGCGGTGTCCTCGTTTGAATCGAGATGGTGGATGCGCAGATTTGTCTTTCCCTCGCGGCGAAAGACGCAGGCGTAGGCCGGACCCGAGGGCAGGGCCAGGTCCGCATCGGGCGCACTTCCGATGCAGATCAGCTTCCCGATCGGGGCGGAGAAAGCGACCGCTCCGCTACCGCCGTCGATCTCGAGAGTCGTCGCAAACGCTTCCTCCTCGACAGATTCGTCGAAGAGATCCGACGGGCGGAAAAGCGTCAGGGTTTCCCCGTTGATATCGGTCTCGAAGGGCGGGGGAACCTCACGCAGGACATTCCCCGACGCATCGATGATCGTGATGAGATCGCCGTCGCCAGTGCGGAAGGCGAACTGAATCTCCGGGCCGGATTCGTCGCCGAGGCGAATGAGGCAATCTTCGCCGGGACCGACCCGATAGTTCACTCCCGGTTCCGGGCGAAAGCACGATCTCGTTCCGGCGTATTCGTAGGCGATGAGTGAGTGGACCATGAGGTGCGGATTGGCGGAATCTTGTCCAAAAGTCGACCTCCGGTCAACCTTCATTCTGGAGCCGGTTGCGGGCCGTGTCAGGGTCCTCTAAGTCGGCTACTCTTGTTTCTTCAGATAATCACAAACCGCTCCCGCCATCACCGCGACCCCGGTCTTGAGGCATTCTTCATCGACGTCGAAGGCGGGTGTGTGGATCTCGCCGGTGATACCCTTTTCCTCATTGGCGACGCCGAGGCGGAAGTAAAAGCCGGGACTGACCTGCGAGAAGAACGAGAAATCCTCGCCACCCATGCCAGGGACCATCTCGATGACATTCTCTTCGCCGAGGAGCCGTTGGAAGGTGGGCAGAGTCCTGCCGACGAGGGCGGCGTCGTTGATCACACTCGGGTAGCCCTTGCGGTAATCGAGTTCGTAGGTCGCACCGTGCGCCGAGGCGACTCCTGCGAGGATCTGCCGCATCATCTCCACGACCGAATCGCGGAAGGCCGCATCGTAGGTGCGCACCGTGCCCGCGAGCCGGACCGAGTCGGCGATGATGTTGTGGCGTTGCCCGCCCTCGATCACCCCGATGCTCAGCACAAGCGGCTGGCGCGTGTTCGTGCGGCGACTGCGTATCGTCTGGAGAGCGGTGACCGCCTCGGCCGCGACGACGATGGCATCGACTCCGCGATGGGGAGCAGAGCCGTGGGCCATCGTGCCTTTGATCGTGATCTCGAATGTATCGCTGTTCGCGCTGTCGGGTCCGACCGCGTAGGCGACCTGACCGGCCTGGAGAAATTCGGTCTTTTCGTCGACTGATCCCGCCCGGGTGATCGTGGGACGACAGTGCAGGGCGAAGATGGCTTCGGGTTTTGGATTCTCCATCGCGCCCTCGGCGACCATCAGTTTGGCGCCCCAGTCTTTGTCATAGGTCACCGGCATACCCTCCTCGGCCGGTTGGAAAAGGAACTTCACCGTGCCCCGGACCTCGTCGCGGTGCAGGGAGAGCAACTCGGCGAGACCCAGAGCGACGGTGGTGTGGACATCGTGCCCGCAGGCATGCATCACCCCCGGATTGCGCGACCGGTAGGGGACGCTGCGGAGTTCGGTGACGGGGAGGGCGTCCATGTCGGCCCGGACCGCGACACAGGGGCCGTCTTCCTTTCCTTTGAGCAGGGCGACGATACCGTGCTTCGCGACTCCCGTCTGCACCTCGAGCCCGAGTTCGGTGAGCCGCTGCGCGACATAGGCGGCGGTCTTTTCCTCCTCGTTGGAGAGTTCCGGATTGGCATGGAGATGACGCCGCGTCTCGACCAGTTTCGGGAAGAGCTCGTCGATGGCCTTTGCGAAGACCTCGTCTCGCTCTGCCGCTGCAAGAGGTGACAGGACCGGCGAGAGCAGGGCGGCGAAAAGGAAGGGGAAACACTTCATAACGGTGACGATAAGAAATCCCGGTCGCTCCGGCAAGTCGGAAGCGTGGCCTGTGTCTTCCCTTAACAGGGTAGAGTCAGGCCACTAACCCTGTCGAGTCGCCGCCGCGAAGTCGTCCCCGGCTGGCAGCCTGTCGGGCTGCCAGGCTGCCAGGCTGCCAGGCTTGACCAATCGGCCCGCAATCTCGATATTTGGGCTCTATGCGACGACTCACCTGTGCGCTTTCCCTTCTCCTCACGACCGCGATTCTTCCTGCGCAGGATGCGCCGCTGCCGGCGAAGGAAAACTTTCATCTTTTCCTCCTCGTCGGTCAGTCGAACATGGCCGGACGCGGAGCGGTCACGCCCGCTGATCAGGATCCGGATCCGCGTGTTCTTATGCTCGACAAGGAAGGGCGCTGGGTGCCCGCCGTGGACCCGATGCATTTTGACAAACCGACCGTCGTCGGTGTAGGGCTGGGACGTAGCTTCGGCCTCGAGATCGCAAAGGCCACTCACGGGGTCACGATCGGGCTCATCCCCTGTGCCGTCGGCGGGTCCCCCATCGAGACGTGGGAACCGGGCGCCTACGACGAGGCCACCAAAACGCATCCCCGGGACGACGCGATGAAACGCGCCCGCGTCGCCCTCGAGGCGGGCACCCTCAAAGGCATCCTCTGGCATCAGGGCGAGTCTGACAGCACTGCCGAACGGGCCGGCCTCTACGCGCAGCGACTGCATGATCTCATCGCCCGCTTCCGAACCGATCTCAGCGCTCCGGCGGTCCCTTTCCTCGCCGGGCAGATGGGAATCTTCCCCGAGAGTCCCTGGACTGCGGATAAAAAGGCCGTTGACCGGGTCCATCAGGATCTCCCGAAGCAGGTGGAGAAGACGGCCTTTGTCCCGGCCACGGGCCTTGCCCACAAGGGGGACAAGGTCCACTTTGATGCCGAATCATATCGGGAACTGGGCCGGCGTTATGCGGCGGCCTTTCTGAAGATGGTGCCCTGACAAAGTCTTAATAAGACATTTCCTCCCGCTTCTCCTCAGCACTTGCGCAGCCTTCGCCGGGACGCCCGAGGCGTCTATCGTGGTGGAAAGGTCATCACCCTGGACGCCTCCAAACACATCGCCGCAGCCATGGCGGTAGAAGAAGGCAAAATCCTCGCGGTCGGCACGGAGGAAGAGTTCCGGAAGAGTTGGCAGGATCAACCAGGTGATGACCGTAATGGGCGGACTGGCCGTCTTCGGGAGTAGGGCGACGGACTGGTCACTTCACCGGAACTTCGACTGCCGTCCCCCCTGCGTAGCCAAGGATGCGTTTTCTCTTCAATTCGAGCGGATGTTCGATCAGGACTTCTCTGGGATCGTCAGAGTCTTTGTATCCGGCGTGATAAACGACCGGAACCCGGGAGCCCGACTCATCCCGGACGAGATGGAAGCCCTCCTGGTCGATGTGATCAGGATATAGAATCTCAAGTGACGGCGGATAGACTCCTTCGTGGTCGGCCGCGTAGGCCCGGCAGCCGAGCAATAGGGTCTTCACTGTATAAAATGCCTTCGTTCGCGGCGAACGTTTGGAGATGGAACTAAAGGCAGGATAGAAAAGACTGCAGCCAATCGCAATTACGACGAGGAAGAACCAGAAATAGGTGAGCTTCGTCTCTCGTGCGGAATGATCTCACATTGTAGCGGATCGTCACGTTGCCCTCACGGCGCCGTCGCCTTGATCTGCAGTCTCGTGCTCGAGACGATGTCCGTGCCCGAGGGGCCGCTCACGGTCTCGATGCGGATGTCGTTGACCATCCAGACGTCGTCGAATTTCTTCCCGCTGAGCACTTCGAAGCGGCGGATGGGGCGATCCCCTTTGTCCCGCCCTATCATTTTCACCATGCCGCCGCTGCTCTTGTCGATCCAGACATCGACGCTCGCGTAGGCGCCGGCCCCGTCCGGATTCGGGATCGAGAGGAGGATGCACTGGCGCCCTTTCAGCTTCTCTTCGCGCACGATCTTTGCTTTGGGCCAGTAGAGAAACCGCATCGAGAGATCGTCGTAGGTGACATCGGTGCCGCGGATCTTGTCATCGAATTTCGTGCGGCTCACGGGTTTCATTTCCGCGCCGCCGACGCCCTCGAGGAGAGCGAAGCTTTTGTTGCGGGTGTCGAGGAAGATGACCTGGGCAGGATCGTCGAAGAGATAGCGGATTGAGTCCGGCTTGAGGCTGAGAAGGAAGTCGACCTTTTTCGTGACGCCCATGCGCAGGACCCCGATGAAGTCACGATTGTAGGTCGTGTAGCTGTAGCGGACGAGTTGGAGAACCTCGTCCGCATCCATCTTGTCGATCGACTTTCCCGCGAAGGAGGATTCGTCCACGGGCGGCACCTCACTGTCTCCTCCCTGGGAGAAGGCGCGCGAGGTGGTGAGGAAAATCAGGCAGAGAGCGACGGCGGGGACGGGGCGAAACATCCGTCACTTTACCGTGATTTCCCCCTGTGTCACTGCATCAACTCGGCCAGTTTCGGGCCGATCGCGTCAGCCCAGATCTGGTATCCGGCGGGGGAGAGGTGGAGAAAGTCGGGCATGACTTCCTTGGTCAGCGCTCCATCGACGAGGGGGAACTTCGGCCCGATGTCGAGGAAGTGGACGTTTTTCCCGTCGTCGAGTTTGCCAATGATCTCGTTGACTGCGATCAGCTTCTCATTCGATGCGCCGAGTTTGCCGTCGGGCTTGTCGCCACGCGGGAAGACCGCGAGCAGGAGGATTTTCGCCCGGGGCTGCTTTTCCTGAATCGTCTTGACGATCACGGTGACTCCTTTGGCGATCTCTTCGGGCGTGTTGCCACCGACGTTGTTGGTCCCGATCATGAGGACGATGGCCTTCGGCTTGATGACTTCGAGCTCGCCATGGGTGATACGCCAGAGGACGTGCTGGGTGCGGTCGCCACCGATCCCGAAGTTCACGGGAGTGTAGGC
>JBDNIL010000287.1:0-11546 GCA_041688355.1 Verrucomicrobiales bacterium
CCATGCACCACCGCGAAGAGCCCGCCGATGATGACGGCGGCGAAGACGGGATTGGTGAGACGGCGCAGAGTCCCGTACATGTAACCGCGGAAGAGGAATTCCTCCACGACCGGCGCGGCGACGCAGGCCATGAGGATGGTGAGGGAGAGATGGACGATGGAGCTGGACTCCTGGAACATTTTCACCGGCTCCTGCACCTCGAGCTCACCGAAGATGCCCTCCAGGTACGAGGTGGAAAACTCCCCCACCGCCCACGCGCAGATGAGCATCGAAGCGACTCCGCCGAGGATGGAGATGACGACGATCTTCGGCAGACTTAGCTCGCGCAGGCCGAAGAGATCGACGACCCGGCGGTTGCGGATCCACTCGATGATGCCGCAGGTCATGATCCCGACAAAGGCAAAATAGCCGATGTTCACGAAGGCGGAAAGAATATCGTTCTTCGGCTTCTCGATCGGCTTCGGATTCTCTGCCCTTGCCATGACCGCATCGACGATCGGGTTCACCAAAAAAAGAATCGCCGGGAAGAACATGAGGACGAGGTCGGACATGTCGTAGTCGTCGGGCTCGAGCGAGGGCTTGTGCCTCCTCACGCGCCGCAAGAGAGCATAGAAAGACACTCCCACCGCCAGGGCGATGAGGGTAATCAGTTCAAAATCAAGCAGCACGTGCTTGGCGGCCAGTTCGTCCATTCAGGGAACCGCTCGCCTACACATGGACGGGTGACAACCGCCAAATGTCGCGTGCATACTCGTGGATGGTGCGGTCGCTGGAGAATTTCCCGACCCGCGCGGTATTGAGAATGGCCATTTTCGCCCACTTCTGCTGATCGCGGTAGGCAAGATCGACCTGCGCCTGCGCCTCGACGTAGGCGCGGAAGTCGGCGAGGACGAGATACGGATCGCCCCCGTCAAGGAGACTGCGGCGGATCGTGTCGAAGGAGCCCTTCGGCGCAAAAGTCGAGGAGGAGAGCCAGTCGATCACTTCTTTCAGCTCCTCATCGGCCCAGTAATGATCGATCGAGCAATAACCGTTCGCCCAGAGATCATCGACCTCCTCCACGGTGAGCCCGAAGATGAAGATGTTTTCATCGCCGACCTCTTCCTTGATCTCGACATTGGCACCATCGAGCGTCCCGATGGTGAGCGCGCCGTTGAGGGCGAGCTTCATGTTCCCCGTGCCCGAGGCCTCTTTACCCGCCGTGGAGATCTGCTCGGAGATATCCGCCGCCGGGATGATGATCTCGGCCGCAGTGACGCCGTAGTTCGGAATGAAGGCCACCTTCAACTTGCCGCCGATGCGCTCGTCGTTGTTGATGACCTCACCGATCGCATTGATCGCGTGGATGATCTCCTTCGCGAGGACGTAGCCGGGTGCCGCTTTTGCCCCGAAGACAAAAACGCGCGGCACGACATCGAGTTCGGGATTCTGGAGGAGACGGCGATACTGGGTGAGAATGTTCAGTAAGTTGAGGTGCTGACGTTTGTACTCGTGGAGACGCTTGATCTGCACGTCGAAGAGCGCCGCCGGATCGACGGTGATGCCGCAGCGTTCCTCGATCAGTTTGGCGAGACGCTGCTTGTTGCGATGCTTGATCGCCATGAACTCGGTCTGGAAGGCGGGATCATCGGCAAAGGCCTCGAGTCCGCGGAGCAGGTCGAGATTTGCCGGCCACTCTGTCCCGATGGACCGGTCGATCAGGGCCGAGAGCTCCTGATTACAGGCCTTGAGCCAGCGACGCGGGGTGATCCCGTTTGTCTTGTTCTGGAAACGACCGGGGAAAAGCTCGTAGAAATCTTTGAGCAGATGGCGCTTGAGCAGATCGGTATGCAGGGCCGCGACGCCGTTGGTCGTATGACTGCCGACGACGGAGAGGTAGGCCATGCGGATCATCTTCGGCGATCCTTCTTCGATGATGGACATCGCCGCGAGCTTGCCGGCATCACCGGGCCAGTGCTTCGTGACATGCTCCTCGAGGAAACGTCGGTTGATCTCGTAGATGATCTGGAGATGTCGCGGCAGCACTTTCTCGAAGAGCGGCACGCTCCATTTCTCGAGCGCCTCGGGGAGGAGAGTGTGATTCGTGTAGGCGAAGGTCTTCTGGCAGATCGCCCAGGCCTGATCCCATTCCACATTCTCCTCATCGACGAGGAGCCGCATGAGCTCGGCCACGGCGATGGACGGGTGGGTGTCGTTGAGCTGGATCGCGGCCCTGTCGGGCAGACTTTCCCAAGTGTCGTTGTAGGCGCGGTAGCGGCGCACGATGTCGCGCAGCGAGCAGGTCACGAAGAAGTACTGCTGCACAAGACGCAGCTCTTTGCCGGCCTCGGTCGAGTCATTCGGATAGAGGACTTTGGAGACCGATTCACTGAGCGACTTCTCGCGCACCGCCTCGACATAACCGCCGCGGTTGAAGATATCGAGATCGAAATCGCACGAAGCCTTGCTCTCCCAGAGGCGCAGGTAGTTGACCGATTTCCCCCCATACCCGACCACCGCGAGATCCCACGGTACGCCGAGGATCGAGCGGGTCCCGGTCCAGACAGGGCGGCCATTCCCCACCTCGTCGAACTGCATCTCGACATGGCCGTAGAGTGGCACCTCGACCGCATACTCGGGTCGGCAGATCTGCCACGGACTACCGAAGCGGCGCCAGTCGTCGGGCGACTCGACCTGCTGCCCGTCGATGAACTTCTGGCGGAAAAGCCCGAACTCGTAGTTGATCCCGTAGCCGACCGCAGGGTAGTCGAGGGTCGCGAGCGAATCCATGAAACAGGCCGCAAGACGACCGAGACCGCCATTGCCGAGACCGAGGTCGGGGCCCTCTTCGACGATGTCCTCGAGATCCTGCCCCAGCTCGGCGAGGGCGATACGGCAATCGTCGAGCATGAGGAGATTGACGAGATTGTTCACGAGGAGACGCCCCATCAGGTATTCGAGCGAGAGGTAGTAGGCACGCTTCACATTGCGGAGATTGCGGTGCTTGCGCACGTCGCAGGCCAGTTCCATCATGCGACCGCGCGCGGTCAGGCTGACGGCGCGCCACCAGTCGCCCCGGGTGGCCGTCTCGGCATCGTGAGCCTGGTCGCGGACGAGGTGTTTCAGGATCTCGTCTTTGAGAATCTCGATCTCGCGGCGTTTTTCGTCAGAAATTTCCATAAAGGGCATGTAGTCGTGGGTTTCGGCGTGCAGTTCAGGATGAATGCGAGGTCAGGGCACACAAATGCGCCCTGAAGGTTGATAAGTTCGTTCTGGATAAATGCAATCGGTTCAGCGGCAACACCTTTTACCTCCGCCTCTTCGCGAGATAGCAGGGACGGTTCCATTTAGGTCAAAAATCGTGCAGTCAACCCGACGAGGCACCCAAATACGACAGATTCCGTGTCCGGCACGTGCCATCTCCGACACCGGGATTCGCCCGGGTGGTCGAAAATGTCTAGTCATGGGGACGATTTTGGGCCTTTCTACTCCCATGACCCCTGCGATTCCCCGCGCCCTGCTCGCCTGCCTCTGCCTCACCGCCATGCCACCACTCCACGCCACCGCCGAGCCTGCGAAAGACGCGGTCGCCGGCGTCTGGCCGATCGCGAGGCTCCAGTCCGAGACACCTTCTTTCCAAATTGAGGATCCGGACGCCCCGATTCAATCGCTCGTCTACGCCGGCGAGCCCATCACCGGAAAATCGACCGTCGGGGGGCCGACCCAAGTCTTCGCCTTTTACGCCTCGCCCGCGACCCTCGGCCTTGCCAAAGAGGGCGAGACCTTTCCCGGCATCGTCCTCATCCACGGTGGCGGCGGCACCGCCTTCTCGGACTGGGTCTGGCTCTGGGCAAAACGCGGCTATGCCGCGATTGCGATGGATCTCTCGGGGCATAGACCTCCGGCACCGAAGTTTGATGAAAAAGGAGAAAAAATCTCTGACAATGGCCACCCACGCGAGACAAGGACGCGTCTTGAAAAAGGCGGTATCGACCAGGGACACGGCGAGAAGTTTGACAGCATCGGCGGGAGCATTGACGACGACTGGCCCTACCACGCCGTCGCGAATGTGATGAAGGCACACACCCTGCTGCGCCAAATGCCGGGCGTTGATCCCGAGCGCACCGCCGTCACCGGGATCAGCTGGGGCGGTTACACGACCTGCCTCGCCGCCTCGCTCGACGATCGTTTTAAGGCCGCCGTTCCCGTCTATGGATGCGGGTTTCTCCACGAAGGCGAGTCCGTGCAAAAGCCTTCCATCGATAAACTCGGAGAGAGGCGCGCCGCCTGGATCGCCGCCTACGATCCGTCAAGCCACCTAGGCAAATGCAACGTGCCGACCTTCTGGGGCAATGGCACTCACGACATCCACTACGTAATCGACAGCTACGCGAAGTCCTATGCGCTCGTGAAGGGGCCGCGGACCTTTCGCATCCAGCCGCGCATGGCCCACGGGCATCCGCCGGGATGGGCTCCGATCGAAATCGGAATCTTTGTGGACTCGATCCTGAAAGGCGGGATCCCGCTCCCGGTCGTCGGCGAGATGAACGTCCATGCCGAAACCGCCACGGTGCCTTTTACCTCGGAGACGAAACTGGTGAAGGCCGAACTTTTCTACACCTCCGCCGAAGGCAAACGCTCGAATCGAGAATGGAAAAGCATCGCCGCCCGGATCGCGGACGGCAAGGCCATCGCCGATGGTCTCCCGGCCGACGCCAACACCTGGCTCATGACCCTGACCGACGAGCGCGGTGCGATGGTCACGAGCGCGGTGAGGATGAGGTGAGTGAAGTGACAAACGAATCCCCCGATGAGAGATCCTGCCGTCTACTTCGCCCTCTTGATCCTCGTCCTTTCGATCCAGGTCTTCCTCTGGATAATCGGGCGGAACTCGCTGGAACTGGACTGGTGGCGGACCGCGCCTTTCGCCGTCCTCCTGCTCTACGCCCTGCCGATCACAACGGCAACGGGATTCACCCTGACCGCCGTTGGTCTGTGTTTTGTGATCTCCGCGATGTTAGTGTGGTCCATGGCGGGGTTCTTTTACGAAACGGACCTCCGTCAGCGCGTCGCCATGGCCGCTGTCCTCCCGATCTTCGGGATGGCGGCACTGCCCCTCGGCTTCTTCCTGCGCCGGATGATTTTCAAATACTGATCAGGGAAAGAATCAGGCACCCCCGGGGTCACTATTTTTTGGCCCGGGCGAGCAACTCCTCGACAAAAGGATTGGGGAAACGCCGACTTGGGCAAATTGCGTAGAAGTTCTCCCTGATGTCGGCAAAGCGATAGAGTTCGACGAGTTGCCCCCTCTCCAGCTCACCTGCCACCACCACCGGCGGCACGAGAGCGACGCCGGCACCTTCGCGGGCAAGAAGGCGCATCATCGCCATGTCATCAATCTCCGCAGCGATGATGGGTCGGACAGAATGACGCTCCATCACGAGATCAAAGGCAACCCGCAGATGACTGTCCAGAGTCGGGAGGAGGAGCGGCGTCGTCGCCAGATCATCGGGAAAAACAAAATGCTTGCCGCGCTTCGGCTTGATTCCGACAAAGGAGACGGGTTGTTCTTCGAGCAGATGGCTGTGCCAGTCGGTCTCCGCATCGCGTCGCACGGGGAGATTGGAAAGAACCACGTCAAGCTGGTGGGTTCGCAACTGGCCGAGCAGCTCACTCAGACTCCCGGATCGGAGGATGAGCTCGATCTCGTCCCGACCGAAAAACGGTTTCAGACAGGCGAGCTGAAAGTTCCGTGACAAGGTCGCGACAGCACCGGCCCGGAGGACCCTCCGCCGATCAGTCGGCCGATTCTGAAGTACACTGATCAACTCATCCCCGGACTGGAAAATCGACTCGGCGTAGTCGAGCGCAATCCTCCCCGCCTCGGACAGAATGAGAGACTTGCTTTCCCGGTGAAAGAGTGGCTGGCCGAGACTTTCCTCCAGTTGCCTAAGTTGCACGCTCAGCGATGACTGAGCAACGCCAAGGCGCGCCGCGGCTCCCGTGAGCGTTCCCTCAGTCGCAATCGCACGGAAATATCGGAGGTGGTGGTAGTTGAGGAAGGCCATTGATCGTTCTGTAAATCAGAATCATATTTCTAGAAACATATATTAGAAAGAACTTCATGCAAGCGCACCTTGCCCGTGCCCGGCAATCCTGCCGTTCACTCAACCGCATCTGAACACCGCTTATTCCATGGATATCTTCACCTCTATTCTTAACCCGGGAGTGCTCTTCTTTATTCTCGGATTCGTCGCCGTCATGCTGAATTCGAATCTGTCGATTCCGGAGTCAGTCGTGAAATTTGTGAGCCTCTACCTGATGCTTTCGATCGGCTTCAAGGGAGGGGTCAGCCTCTATCACTCCCCCATGTTCGGCGATGGCATCCTCATCATCGGCATTATTATCGCGATGAGCGCCCTTGTTCCCGTCTACTCCTTTTTTCTGCTGAAGAAGAAGCTCGGGGTCGCCGATGCCGCCGCCATCGGGGCTACCTACGGCTCGAACAGCACGCTGACCTACATCACCGCAGTCGGGTTTCTCGCTTCGGTCGGGGCACCCTACGCCGGATACATGACCGTCGCGCTCGTCGTCATGGAAACCCCGGCGATCATCTTAGCCATCGTCATGGCTCACCTCTCTCTCAAAGGAAAAGGCGATCACAAGCCGACCTCGGCCGTGATCAAAGAAGCGCTCACCGACGGAACGCTCATCGTCCTCGTGGGAAGCATGGCGATCGGCTACATTTTGAAGGCCCTCGGAACCGAAGACTCACCGCTGGCCACCTTCATCGGGGGAGACATGTTCACCGGCATGCTGGTCTTCTTTCTCCTCTACATGGGAACCGTCGTCGGCAGGAAGTTCAAAGAGATCGAGTCATTCCCCATGATCCTCGTCGTCTTCGCGTTCGTCGCCCCGATCGTCAACGGAGTCCTCGCCGTATTGATCAGCAAGGCCTTCGGTTTCGACCATGGCGATGCCTTCCTCCTCACGATCCTGTGCGCATCCTCCTCCTACATCGTCGCGCCGGCGATCCTGAAAGAAGCCCTCCCCGAGGCCAATCCGGCAAAATATCTCACGATGAGCATGGGGATCACCTTTCCTCTGAACATCATCGTCGGCATCCCGGTCTACTGGTGGGCCATCACCCACTGGCTGTGAAACTCAGGAGGAGATCGGTCGCCGTTTTGCCGCAGAGCTTCTGAAACTGAAAAGCGCTCCGACCCCCGGTCCGGTCGCGGACAAGGCGCCCAAGTCTAACCGATAAAGTCCCCACTTCCCAGACCTCACCCCCGCACCGCCGCCCGACCCTCCAGAAACGCGGCCTTCAGTTCCGCATAATTCGTCGCCACGGGGAATTGCGGAAATTCATCAATGACATTCTGCGGCGGGCAGAAGAGGATCCCGCGATCCGCTTCAGCGAGCATGCTGGTGTCGTTGTAGGAATCCCCCGCCGCGATGACCTTGAACTTCAGCTCGTGAAAGCGTATCACGGCCTCCCTTTTCTGGTCGGGCATGCGGAGTTGATAGGCCTCGATGCGTCCGTCCGCCCCGATCCCGAGCCGATGGCAGAAGAGCGCCGGGTAGCCGAGCTGCCGCATCAGCGGACGGGCAAATTCGTAGAACGTGTCCGAAAGGATCACGACCTGGAACTCGGACTTGAGCCATTCGAGAAACTCCACCGCGCCCTCGAGCGGCCCGAGACTGTCGATGACCTCCTGCACGTCCGATATCGTGAGCCCGTGCTCGTCGAGAACGCGGAGACGCTGCGTCATCAGCACGTCGTAGTCGGGAATGTCACGCGTCGTCGCGAGGAGGGCGTCGATTCCGGTTTTTTGCGCCACATTGATCCAGATTTCCGGAACAAGGACACCTTCGAGATCCAGGCAAGCTATTTCCAAGGGATGAGAGAGGGTTGGTTAAGGAAGCACGTTTTCACCGGTTCCGTGATGAATTCAATCGGATTCCCTTGATTAATGATCATTCCGCGACTTCATCAAGAGACTCAACCCTCTCAAGATGCCGACCCAACCCTCTCAAGTCCTGGGAGTGATCCCCGCCCGCTGGGGATCGACCCGCTTCCCCGGAAAACCGCTCCACCTCATCGCGGGCAAGCCGCTCATCCAACACGTCTGGGACCGCTGCCACGAGTGCCGCGAACTCTCCGTCGTGACCGTGGCGACCGACGACGAGCGCATCGCCGCCGCCGTCGAGGCCTTCGGCGGTCATGTCACGATGACGAGCCCCGATCATCCCAGCGGCACCGATCGGGCCGCCGAGGTCGCACGGGCTTTTCCGGAGATGTCGCATATCATTAATATTCAGGGAGATGAACCGCTCATCGACCCCGGCCTGATCGATTCCCTCGCGAGCGCCCTCCTCGCCGATCCCGGTCTACCGATGATCACGGCGGCCAATCCCCTCGCGGCGGACGATCCGATCCTGACTGACCCGAACGTGGTCAAGGTCACGATCACCCGCGACGGTCACGCCCTTTATTTTTCGCGCAGCCTCATTCCCCATCCCCGGAGCGTCCCCGAAGACCTCGTGTATTACCGTCACAAGGGCATTTACGGCTTCCGCCGGGACTTTCTCTTCGATTTCGTGGCCTGGGAACCCTCCCTCCTCGAGCGCACCGAAGGCCTCGAGCAACTGAGGGCGATGGAAAACGGCGCGAGGATAAGGGTCGTTTTAACCGACGACACCTCCCCCGGCGTTGACACTCCCGAGCAGGCAGCGATACTCAACCAATTATTGAATCAATGAAGTACATTTTTGTGACAGGAGGCGTGGTCAGCTCGCTCGGGAAAGGTCTCGCGGCAGCCGCCCTCGGAACGTTGCTGGAGCGCCGCGGTCTGCGCGTTCTCATGCAGAAGTTCGACCCGTATCTGAACGTCGATCCCGGCACGATGAGCCCCTTCCAGCACGGCGAAGTCTACGTGCTCGACGACGGCGCCGAGACCGACCTCGATCTCGGGCACTACGAACGCTTCACGAGCGGCCGCCTTTCCAAACTCAACAACATCACGAGCGGGCAGGTCTACGAGACCGTCATCAAGAACGAACGCCAGGGCCTTTACCTCGGCGCGACGGTGCAGGTGATTCCTCACGTCACCGATGTCATCAAAAACCGCATTTACGAAGTGGCAGAGAAGTCCGACGTCGATGTCATCATCACCGAGATCGGCGGCACCACGGGGGACATCGAGGGGCTGCCCTTCCTCGAAGCGTTGCGTCAGTTCAAAGACGAAGTCGGCCATGAAAATGTCGCCTTCATGCACGCCACTCTCATCCCCTACATAAAAGCGGCCGAAGAGCTCAAGACCAAACCGACCCAGCAGAGCGTCGCGAAGCTGCGCGAGATCGGGATCACTCCCGATGTTATTATCTGCCGCTCCGAGTATCCCCTCGACAACGACGTGAAACGGAAAATCTCGATGTTCTGTAACGTGCGTCCCGAGGCCGTGATCCCCTTCCTCGATATCAAAGGCACGATCTACAAAGCGCCCCTGAAGCTGCACGATCAGCAGCTCGACACCATCATTTGCGCCCGGCTCGGTCTCCAGACCCCCGAGCCCGACCTCATCGAGTGGCGCAACATGGTCGATCGCATCGTCAATCCGAGTCACAACATCAAGATTGGAGTGGTCGGTAAATACATCGACCATCAGGACGCCTACAAGTCCATCTACGAGTCTCTCACCCACGCCGGCGCGGCGAACGACACCCATGTCGATATTGTCCGGATCGACTCCAGCGACGTCGAGATCGAAGGGGCGGAAAAATACCTCAGTGAAGTCTCCGGCATCCTCATTCCCGGTGGCTTCGGCGACCGCGGCATCGAGGGCAAGATCGGCGCCGCCCGTTACGCGAGGGAGAACGGCATTCCCTACTTCGGCATCTGTCTCGGCATGCAGATCGCGACGATCGAGTTCGCCCGCAACGCCTGCGGCCTCGAGCACGCCCACAGCACCGAGTTCGACGAAGGCACCCCGCACCCCGTCATCTGCCTGCTCGAAGACCAGAAAGTGATCAACAGCAAAGGCGGCACGATGCGTCTCGGCACCTGGGAGACCAAGATGACCGCCGGGAGCCGATCCGCCGCACTTTACGGCAAACAGTCCGTCAACGAACGCCACCGCCACCGCTACGAACTGAACCAGAACTACCTCACCCTCTACGGGGAAAAAGGGCTGCAACTCGTCGGCACCTCGCCCGACGGGACTCTCGGCGAGATCATCGAGATCCCCGGGCATCCCTTCTTCATCGCGGTGCAGTTCCACCCCGAGTTCCAGAGCAAACCGACCTCGCCCCATCCCCTTTTCAAAGGGTTCATCGCGGCAGCGCTGGAGAATCGGCGGTGAGGGGCCTAAATCGAGAGACTCCTTTTATTCGCCCCCGGCAAAGGCTACTTCCATGGCCTCCTGTTCGGATCGCGGGATGTTGAGTTCCCGGGCGGCCCTTCTCCACCGACTCGTGATCGCTCATACTCGAAGGAGAATACTTCCTTTCCCCGCGTCTCGATGGCGCGCAGTGTTCCCACATGAACAGGCCCTCCGAGCTCGATCCAGTCACCCCAGACTTCAATTCCCCGGTTCATCCATCAATCGTTCGCGGCATCTTTCGCTTCGGCGCACGCTGGCGGGGGATCGCCAGCCCGGTGTCCTGGAGTTTACGACCCTGTGGATCTTGGGCGGCGAGGAGAAGAATATCCTGCTCCAGACCGTGGATCATGAGTACCTGCAAAACGTTTCCGACCGCAGTGCTCGGATCTCCCTTTTCCACCTTCTGAAGGATCGACTGACTGATCCCGGCTCGTTCAGCTACCTGCTCGGCGCTGAGTTTCCGGCGCAATCGGGCAAGGCGGAGGTTCTTGCCCACTTCCTCTAGGAGGCGGGCCTGCTTTGGCAACAGGAGTGTTGCCTGTCTCCCCATAACGCTTACTGAACTAGTCAAAATTAGCGATTTATGACTCGTTTAGCAACCATTAATCCAAACGGGAATACCCCTCAATCCGCCACGAGCCCGCACCGTTCCAGCAGCGCATTCAGCTCGGGATCTCTTCCCATGAAGTCGCGGAAAAGCTCGGCGGCCTCGACCGAGTTGCCCCGGCTGAGGACCTTGTCGCGGAACTCGCGTCCGACTTCGGGACTGATGACGCCGGCTCCGGCGAAGCGGGTGAAGGCGTCGGCGTCGAGGACTTCGGCCCACTTGTAGGAGTAATAGCCGGCCGCGTATCCCGTCGAGCTCGCGAAAAGGTGGGTGAAACGGCGCGCCATCGTCGGGGGATGGGTCGCGAGAGGCATTGTGTAGCCGGCGAGGATGTCGCGCACGAGCTGGTCGAGGTCGCCGCTGTCGGGCTTCCGGTAATGCTTGATGTGGAGGTCGAGATCCATCTTTCCGAAGGCGAGCTGGCGCATCATGACCATAGCGGATTGGAAATTCCGCGCTCCGATCATTTTTTGGAAGAGCCCCTCGGGGATCGGTTGGCCGGTCTCGTAGTGCTTCGCGAAAAAGTCGAGACTGACCCGTGACCAGCAGAAATTTTCCATGATCTGCGAGGGCAG
>JBDNIL010000288.1:0-52632 GCA_041688355.1 Verrucomicrobiales bacterium
CAACGCACAGGTGTCGAGGAGCAGTCTCATCGGTAGTCGGAGGGCCACTCCTCTTCACTGAGTGGCTCGGCGGGATCGTATCCCGGCGTGAGGATGGGGCGCAACCGCGGATCGGGCGTGAGATCACGAGACACGGGGCGCGGTGTGTAGGGATGGATTTCAGCGACGGGGTGGCCGTTACGCTGGAGGATAACGATCTCACCTTCTTCCTCGATCGCTTTTACCAACTGGGAAAGGCGGCTCTTCGCTTCGTGCATGTTGACGGTAATCATGATTAGCTAGGTTAGCTAAAGTGACGTCCTCCGTCAAGGAAAATGACCAACCGGAGAATGACCAACCGCCGCACTCTCAAGCACAGCCAGTCTTAGCAGCACGACCTCGGGCGGGCAGAGGAATCGTGCCGGGAGATTCAGCGTGCCGATGCCGCGTGTCACGAAGAGGGAGGAGTCGCCGCGTTGATAATGCCCGTAGGGATATTTTCGACCATACTCGGGGAGCAGGATGGGCCCGTAGATCGGAGCGCAGATTTGTCCGCCATGGGTGTGCCCCGAGACTTGCAGGATGATGCGGGGATCGCCGTAAGTGGCGAAAGTGTCAGGCTCGTGCCAGCCGAGGATGACGGGTTTTCCCGCCGTGATTTTGTTGAGCGCAAAAGGGAGATCGGGTCTGCCGCCCCAGAAGCTGTCCATCCCGACGACGCCGAAGTGCTCAAACTCCTGCGCGTCATTGATGAGCATCCTCAAGAGGAGATGAAAGGACGATACAAAAGAAGTGAAAATCAGACTTCAAACCCGACTTCCGCACAGAGCGACTGCATCCGCTCCAGCCCGACCTTTGCGGTTTCGAGGGGATCTTTCGCCCACCACTCCGCGTTGAAAAGTTCGAGGCTGATCCATCGGTCGTAGCCCTTTTCCCTGAGCGCGCCGAGCTCTGACTTCAGATCAATGACGCCGTCGCCCGGCATGACGCGGTCGGGATCCTTCTGCGATCCGCTCGGGATCCCGGGAGCGGCGTCGTTGATGTGGTAATGCACGATGCGCTCGAGCGGCAGAGCGCGGATGTCGTCGAGGGTGGTGCGATTGTTCCAGTTGTGAAAAGAATCGAGAATGGTGCATCCGTCAGGATCGCCGCACTCGTCCAGCACCGCGACGGTGTCGGGGATGTTGTTGAGGCTGGCAAAGAAGCTGATGTATTCGAGCACCGCGCGCACCCCCGTTTCCCGACCGATCTGCAGGAGGTCGGAATAGCCTCGATGGAGGCCCTCGATCCCGGGTCGCTGGAGCGGCGGAGTGCAGACCATGAGCGGGGCCCCGAGCCGGGCGGCGAGTTCGAAGCGACGCCGTGCCTCGTCCATCGCGAGTTTGTATTCCCATGCGCTGCTCTCACCCCAGTTGCGCACCGCGATGAAACAGGGCACTTTCAGACCATGATCCGCGAGCGCCTTTTCCACGTCGGAGATCTCGCCGCCGCGTCCGACATGTTCATAGAGCTCGACTGCCCAAAGTTCGATCCCGGCGTAACCCGCCTCCCCCGCGACGCGGATTTTGTCGAGGAGCGGGGTTGTTTTGATGGTGGAGGAATTGAGAGAGAGGCGCATGGGGCATGAGCGCGGTCGATGATTTATGCTAGAATTTCTCTCACTCGTTCGATGGGCAGAAAATGTCCGACGAGCGGCTGGGAGAGATCATCCTGACTCTGCTGCCAGGTTGCGAAGATGCCGCTCTCGTCCACGAAGGTCGCGACGTAGCGGGAGCATCCGGTGCCATAGGGAGAGAGGAAAAGAGGCGCTTCCACGGAGATGCTTTCGATCTTTGTCAGGGTATGGTCTTCGCCGACGGCGATGCCGCCGATCTCCTCGCAGGACCAGCCTCGGGGGCGGGAGACGGCGCGGGGATTTTCATCGAGCTGACGCAGGCTTTCGCAACTGTCGTAAAAGTAGAGCGAGAGATCCCGATCTCCGGCGAAGACGCCGACCTTCGGAATGGCGAGTCGCTCGGTGACGCGGGCGGCGGCGATGTCCCAGACCGGACCGCGCGGGAGCAGATCATTCGTGAGTGTCTCCCAGGTGGCGCTTCCTTTCCGCCGCAGGGCGAGAGCGGTGCCGCTGCTCGACCAGGAAAAGGGATGGGTGCAGTAGCCGAGAATGACGTCGCCGTTGGGCAGGTCGAAGGGCCAGGGATCTTTCGTGTGGAGCCGCTCCGGTTCGTGGAGACCGGCGGGGATGACCTCTTCGAGACTCGAGGGCGCGAGATTGGGGAGCGAGTGGGCGGAAAGGCGGTCGATGCTCCAGACCCCGGCCCCGGGCTTGAGGTAGCCCACGAGGAGAGCGGGGTAAGGGATGTCCTTTTCACTTGAGACAAAGAACTCGATCCCGCCCTCGGTGAGATGCAGCGCGACGCCCTCGATTGAGACGACTTCGCGGTCGGGGTAGGAAAGATCGGACTTGGAAAAAGTCGCGACTTTCTCAAATTCGCCATCAAATCCGGCGGCGCGGAAGATGGCAGCCTCCTTGCCGCGCTCGCCCGAGTGAACGCCGGTGCGGGAATCGCCGTAGACGCGGTAGCGGCCGCAAATGAGCACCGATCCGTCGCGGTCGCGGATGATATTGCCGCCCCCGAACCAGCAGCCGGAGCTGCGCTCGAGCGGTTCGACGAGGATGCGGGCGGCCTCTTGATTAATAAGGGCGGAGGCGAGAGCGGTGAGTTTTTCGGTCTGGAGCGGATTGAGAATGGACATGGCGGGAGAAAAGGCTTCCGAGACGATAAGGAGATGCGGCGGCGGTGACAAGGGAGGATTTGCGGAAGAGGGAGAAGAGGAAATGACACGACCGTCAGTTCAAATCCTGATGGCGTGGCAGGCGAAGTGGGCTATAATCTTTAAGATGAAGCTTGAAGAAATCCATCGATCCGTCATGCAGTTGACCGATTCCCAGCGGGCCACTTTGGCGGCGGATTTGCTGTGCACGTTGCCTGGGATTCTCGTTGATGAGGACGAGGGTGTTTCCGAAGCCCGCCGTCGCTCGCGGGAACTGGCGGCTGATTCCTCGGCAGGATGCACCTGGGAAGAGATCAAGCGGGATCTCGGACGCTGATACATGGTCATCACTTGAACCTAATTCGCGGTGGCGACCTAGAGGTCACCACTACCCGGGGCTAGAGTGCGGCTGGCGTTCTACCCTACCCCTCACCGCCGCAGATTCACGAACTCGAACAGCACTTGCTCGAGCGGCTCGTTCGTTGGCACGAGTCGATGGGCCGCGCCGTGCCGGGCGCAGAGTTTCCGAATCGCCTCCTGATGCTGATTGAGCCGCTCGAGATACTCCCCCCGCGCCGTCGCCGGATCGATAAAGAGATCTTCGTTGCTCTCGCTGTCGCGAAAATGGGTCGCCTTGCTGAAGTCGAAGTCGAGCTCTCTGGGATCGAGGAATTGAAAGACCGCGATCTCGTGGCGGCCCGCCGCGAAGTAGCCGATCTGCTTCTCGAGATCCTCGAGCGGGGCGAGCAGGTCGGACATCAGGACGACGAGGCTGCGTTTGCGGATGAGTTCGTGCAGCCCCCTCATCGCCGCGCCGAGGTCGGTGCCTTCGCCGAGAGGCGCCTTCTCGAGTTGGAGGAGGATCCGCCGCAACTGCCCCGGACGATTGCGTGCGGGAATGTGCTCGTCGATGTGGCGGTCGAAGGTCGTCAGGCCGACCGCATCGTTCTGCCCCATCAGGAAATAGGCGAGAGTAGCGGCAAAAGTAGCGGCGTAGTCAGCCTTCGTGTAGCCGCCCGATCCATACGTCATCGAGCGGCTGCGATCGAGGAGGAGATGGGCGCGCAGGTTCGTCTCGTCTTCGAATTTCTTGATAAAAGCACGATCGCTCCGTGCCATCACCTTCCAGTCGATGAAGCGCGGATCATCGCCGCGGGCATACGGCCGATACTCGCTGAACTCCACCGAGAAGCCATGATAAGGCGATCGATGGATCCCTTTCCAGAATCCCTCCATGACCATGCGCGCCCGCAACTCGAGCGACTTGACGCGCATGAGGGCGGAGGGATCGAGGAGCGTTGCTTTAGCCATTTAGCTTTTTAGCGGTTTTGCTACTTAGCGGTTTTGCTATTTAGCGGTTTCATAGTTGGCTCTTCAGCTAAAAAGCAAAACTGCTAATCGCTAAACAGCTCATTGAAATCACTTCTCCGAAGTGATCTCCATCAGCTTCTTAATCACCGCCTCCACCGTGATGCCCTCGGCTTCGGCACGGTAGTTCGTGAGGATTCGGTGACGCAGGACCGGTGCGGCCATCGCGCGGATGTCGTCGAAGCTCACGTGCGAGCGTCCTTCGAGGAGGGCGCGGGTCTTGCCGCCGAGCACGAGGCTCTGTCCGGCGCGGGTTCCGGCGCCCCAGTTCACCCACTCATTAATGTAGGCGCTCGAGTGCGGCTGGCCGGGGCGGGAGTTCGCGGCGAGCTTCACCGCGTAGCGGATGACTTCTTCGGCGATGGGGACGCGGCGGACGACGGCATGGCATTTCAGAAGATCGGCTCCCGAGAAGACCGCTTTCACCTCCTCCGGCCCCGCGCCTGTGGTCTGCAAGACGACCGCGACCTCTTCGTCCTCGCTGAGGTAGTCGATCACGATGTTGAACATGAAACGGTCCAACTGCGCCTCGGGCAGCGGGTAAGTGCCTTCCATCTCGATCGGGTTCTGCGTCGCGAGGACAAAAAACGGCTTGTCGAGGATGAGGCTCTGGCCGGCCACAGTGACCTGCTTTTCCTGCATTGCCTCGAGCAGGGCCGCTTGAGTCTTCGGCGGGGTGCGGTTGATCTCATCGGCGAGGATGAGGTTGGCAAAAATGGGGCCGCGATTAAAGACGAGCTCGCGGCGTCCCTCGGCCGTCTCTTCGAGGATCTCCGTTCCGGTGATGTCCGAGGGCATCAGGTCGGGCGTGAACTGGATGCGGTTGAACGAGAGCTCGAAGACCTTCGCGAGCGTGCTCACAAGCAGCGTCTTCGCCAGGCCGGGCGCTCCCGTGACGAGGCAGTGACCGCCCGCGAGCAGAGCGATCAGCATTTGATCGACGACTTCATCCTGTCCGATGATGACCTTGCGCAGCTCTTTCCCGATGATCTCTCGGGCCGAGGAGAGCTTTCCAGCCATTTCCTCCTCCAGGTCCGGGGTTGGCGCGGGGTCGATTTCGGAGAGTGGGGAGTCGTCGCTCATATCTGGATGCCGGAAGGTAGCGGGAACCGTGCTCGGGGGGAAACAAAAAATACGACAGGAAAGCGCGGGGGGCGGACGCCGCCCGTTTCAGGATAAAAAACGTAGCCCCGTCCCCGGAAGTGCCGCTTTTCCGGAAATTCGGGGCTATTTCCCCGAAAGCGGGCCGAATCGAAAAATGGGAGCCTTTTGTCCGTTGCAAAAGTTTTATCCGCGCTTAGAGTCGGCCCGCTATGGCAAGAGTCGCTGGAAAAGCCAAAACACGAAAAGGGGTCGCCAAAAGATTTAAGGTGACCGGTACTGGTAGGATTTTACGTCGGAAACAGGGAAAAAGACACCTGAACCGGCGCAAAAGTTCCAAGCGTCTTCGCCGTCTCGGACAGCCCGCATTGGTCTCTCCGGCAGATGAGAAGAACGTGAAGATGAACATGCCCTTCTGCAGAAAATAATTCGCAAGAGGGCTCTACCGCTCGAACCGGATGATCCGGTTCACGACTGAGCTGACTGGTGGCGCGGCGGAAACGCCTACCGTCGCCTGATGGGAAGGTGAGTCAGCCAGTTGAAGTAAAACAACAACCAACTCAGAGGATAATACAACATGCCACGTGCAACCAACTCGCCTGCAAGCCGCAAGCGCCGCAAGCGTATCCTGATGAAAGCCAAAGGCTTCCGCGGGGGACGCTCCAAGCTGTTCCGTACAGCGAAAGACTCCGTCTACAAGGCCATGCAATGGGCCTATCGTGACCGGAAAGTACGCAAACGCACCTTCCGCGGTCTCTGGATCCAACGGATCAACGCCGCTGCCAAACTGAACGGAATGAACTACTCCCGCTTTATGGAGGGGCTCAAAGCCGCCGGTATCGAACTCGACCGCAAAGTCCTCTCGGACATCGCGATCAAGGACGCCGACGCCTTCAAAGCCCTTGTCCAGTCGTCGGCGAAAGCCCTCGAGGAAAAAGTGAAGCAGGCAGCCTGAGATTGATCACATAAACTTTGAAAGGCCGGACGTCTTGCATTGCAGGCGCCCGGCTTTTTCTTTGTAATGGGCCAAGTTTTTTGTAGCATGGGCATCCTGCCCATGCCTTCGATGGGGGCGACGCAGAAGAGCGGATAGAGCCCATTCGCTTACGCCGGTCAAAGGCCGGTGCATGGGCAGGATGCCCATGCTACACCTCGCCGGCCATCGAGCCGCCCTGTTTCGTGTCCTGGAAATCCGAAAGCTTGATTCAGAAACGTCTTGTTCGGACCGCCCGGGCCGCAGGTTAGTCTTGAAGAATCCCCGTTTTGGTCTTTTCTACACGCCGGAGACTCGGGGGTTCGTGGTCCACGCCGGTTGCGACCTGCGACAGGATCGGGATACGATCCTGCGCCGCTTACAACTTCCCCTCGAAAAGCCCCGCCCCGACTAAACGCGATCCCGTCACCGACCCTACCCTGCTACCTCACTGACCTCACCCTGTTGATACCCCCATGCTAGCCGAGCTCGACACGATACAGACCGAAGCCCTCGCCGCGATCAGCGGCATCGCCGATGAGACGGGCCTTGAAGAGGTGCGCGTGGGATTCCTCGGGAAAAAGGGACGGCTCACCGTCGCCAGTGCCGGGATGCGCGACGTCCCCGCCGATCTCAAAAAAGACGTCGGGCAGAAGCTCAACGAAGTCCGCACCGCGATCACCTCGGCGCTCGAGGAAACCTCGGCGGCCCTCATCGCCCGCCGTGACGCGGCCGCTTTTTCCTCGATCGATCCCACCCTGCCGGCCCGTCCGCTCCCGAAAGGCGGGCTCCATCCGCTCACCCTCGTCCTCGACGAAGCGGTCCGCATCCTTCGCCGCATGGGCTTCGCTCTCGCTGAGGGGCCCGAGATCGAGACTGAGTGGCATTGCTTCGACGCGCTCAACACCCCCGCCGACCACCCCGCGCGGAACGAGACCGACACCTTTTATTTTGAGAACGGCAAACTCCTGCGCACCCACACCTCGTCGGTGCAGATCCGCACGATGGAGAAAGAAGTGCCGCCGGTGCGCATCATCGCTCCGGGTAGCGCCTTCCGCCGCGACGAGATCGATGCGACTCACCTCAGCGCCTTCAACCAGCTCGAGGGACTCTACGTCGACCGCGGGGTGACCCTCGCCGACCTCAAAGGCACGCTCGAGTATTTCTTCCGCGAGATCTTCGGTTCGAAGACCGAGGTGCGATTCCGTCCGCATTTCTTTCCCTTCACCGAGCCGAGCTTCGAGGTCGATCTGAAGCTCCACGCCGCCGGACGCGCCGTGAAGTGGATCGAGATCGCCGGTTGCGGCATGGTCGACCCGGCCGTTTTCACCGAAGTCGGAGCGAAACGCGGGGACGCCGCCTACGACCCGGACACGGTGACCGGCTTCGCCTTCGGCATGGGCATCGACCGCCTCGCCATGATCATGTATGGCATTCCGGACCTGCGCTTGTTGATTGAGAACGATGTCCGGTTTCTCGAGCAATTTCGGGGATAGCGTTTTAGCGGGTAGCTGTTTTGCTTTTTAGCCGGAAGAAATGAGAGATCACACAAAGCTCACTGCTTTTTTGAAAGCCGATGAATTGGTGCTGGAGGTATATCGGATCACGCGGGGGTTCCCGGCGGAAGAAATTTACGGACTAAAAAGTCAGATTCGGAGGGCGGCAGTTTCCGTTCCTTCAAACATTGTCGAAGGATGCAGCCGGGACGGAGAGAAAGAATTCGTCAGGTTTCTCGATATCGCCTTCGGATCTCTGCGGGAACTTTCCTATCAACTATCGCTCTCCCACCGTCTCGATTACATTTCTCAGCCCGACTACCAAAGCATCGCTCCCCTCATCACCGAAACCGAAAAAATCCTCGCAGCTCTGATCAGAAAAATCCGCTCCTCCTAATCCCCAGCTAAAAAGCAAAATCGCTAAAAGCTAAACAGCTTCTTCCCATGAACGTCTCCCTCCAATGGCTCAGTGACCATGTCGATTTCTCCGAATACTCCATGTCCCGGCTCGATGAGCTGCTGACTTTTGCGGGGATCGAGGTCGAGGGCATCCAGAGTCTGCCCGATCATCTTGTCGTCGGCGAGGTGCTCTCGTCCGAAAAACATCCCGATGCGGAAAAATTGTCGGTCTGTCAGGTCGATGACGGTTCGGGCACGCCCCGGCAGATTGTTTGCGGGGCGAAAAATTATAAGGTCGGAGACAAGGTCCCGCTCGCGCTTCCGGGCTGTGTCCTCGATGCGGGAGGCGGGAAAACGTTTGCCATCAGCGAGGGCAAACTGCGCGGGGTCGATTCCCTCGGCATGATGTGTTCGTCAAAAGAGATCGGACTGGGCGAGGGGGCGGACGGTCTCCTCATCCTGCCGGCCGCGCTCGCGGCCGGGACGCCGCTGCGCGAGGTCTTTCCCGCTGTTTTCGAACTCGAGATCACGCCGAACCGTCCCGATTGCCTGAGTCATCTCGGGGTGGCGCGGGAGCTCGCCGCGCTCGCGAAGAGGCCGCTCGCGGGACTCGCGCATCACGGGGTCTCGACGACTCCGGTGAAGGCGGCGACGGCGGACGAGATCGCCCTTTCCTCGGACACATGCCCTTACTACACCGCCCGTATCATCCGCGGGGTCACGGTGACGGAGTCGCCCGCCTGGCTCAAGGCAAAGCTCGAGTCCATCGGGCTGCGTCCCATTAATAACATCGTCGACATCACGAACTACGTGCTGATGGAGACCGGCCAGCCGCTCCACGCCTTTGACCGCGCGAAGCTCGACAGCGGCATCGTCGTGCGTGCGGCGGTGGACGGGGAGAAATTTCTCGCT
The DNA here is from genome assembly GCA_041688355.1 of Verrucomicrobiales bacterium. Taxonomy (GTDB): domain Bacteria; phylum Verrucomicrobiota; class Verrucomicrobiia; order Verrucomicrobiales; family DEV007; genus Arctic95D-9. The sequence continues at coordinate 9,004 of JBDNIL010000288.1, forward strand.
CTCGATGGCGAAGAATACGACCTGAGTGCCGACGATCTCGTCATCGCGGATCGCACCAAAGCCGTAGCGATCGGCGGAGTGATGGGCGGCGAGGACAGCGGCGTGACGGAGACGACGACCGACGTTCTCCTCGAAGCCGCTTATTTCACTCCCGCAGCAGTGCGCCGGACGGGACGCCGCCTCGGGATCCACTCGGACTCGAGCTACCGCTTCGAGCGCGGTGTCGATCCGCTCCAAGTCGCGGGCATCTCGGACTTTGCGGTGAAACTCATCCTCGATCTCGCCGGAGGCACCGTTGATCCCGAACTGCTCGTCGCCGGGACCGTACCGGCCGGCCCGAAGCCCGTCGCCCTCGACAATGACTACTGCCGCGCCGTCATCGGTGCTCCCCTCACCGACGAGATCATAGACGGTATCCTCACCTCGCTCGGATTGAAAAAAGCGGGCGGAGTCTGGGAGATTCCCAGCTATCGCCTCGATCTCCTCCGCCCCATCGATCTCGTGGAGGAAGTCGCGCGGGTTTACGGGCTGGACAATGTGCCGTCGCACACGCGGGCGACCTTCTCGGCCGCTTCGAAGGCGGACGAGGCCTACGACTTCATGCGGGCTCTCCAGGATCGCCTCGCCAGCCTCGGGTTCTACGAGACGCGCAATCTCAAGCTCATCTCCGCCGCCCAGCTCGCCGACGACCTCGCGACGACCCATCGCGGCATGAGCCCCGTGCGTTTGAAAAATCCGCTCAATGACGAGCAGGATTACCTGCGCCCCGGCCTCATCCCCGGGCTGCTCGCCTCGGCTTCGCGGAATCAACGCTTCGGTCGGCACGACCTCCGTCTTTTCGAATCGGGTCGTGTCTTCACCGCTCCGCCGAAAGGGGACGAGATCGAGCACGAGCATCTCGCCCTGCTCATGACCGGAGCGCGCGTCCAACGCAGCTGGGCCGACGGCAAGCCGGGCGCGCTCGACCTCCACGATCTGCGCGGCGTTCTCGAGCAGATCTGTCCGTCGGGGCTGAACTTCGTCCCCGTCGATGATCCGCGTCTCCTCTGCGCGTGCAGCATCGAGATCGGAGAGGGGAAAAAGGCCGCCAAGCTCGGACTCGTCGGCATCGTGCCTCCCGCCCGCGCCCGCGAGCTCGACATCGATGCTCCCGTGCTCGTCGCCGAGATGAATGTGAAAAAGCTGATGGCCGCCCGCAAGGCAGATCCGGCTCACGCCGATTTGCCCAAGTTTCCCGGCAGTTCGCGCGATGTCGCGATGCTCGTGCCCGGGGATCTGCCCGCCGGCACCGTCGCGGCCTTCATCATCGCCCATCAGGAGCCGCTCCTCCAGTCCTTCGAGCTCTTTGACCTCTTCGAAGATCCTGAGGGCGTGAAACTTGCGAAGGATAAGAAGTCGCTCGCCTACTCGATTTTGTATCGTTCTCCGGACCGCACCCTGGAGTCTCATGAGGTCGAAACGGCCCACGCGAAACTTTTGGATTCCCTTAAATCGGGATTACACGTAGACTTCAGGTGATTGATTGAAGAGACCAACCCCAACCCGCGAAATTTTCAGACTTTTCCTGCAGTGTTCGACCATTATCCATCAAATACAGGCCCGGACCCTTGATACGTTATTGGGGGCTTAGCAAATCTTCGGCTGTCAGGCCTTCGCTGGAAGGCAAAAGTCGATGAGCGGCCCCCACCCTGTTGAGTGACGGGAACGTGCGCCTCTAGATCGGGAGACGGCACAGGCGGGAGATACTTAAAGGCGCCTCGCACCCTCAGTGGTGTGAGGCGCTTTTTTTCTTGAAGGTCCCGCCTTCGCGACCACCGAGGTGAGCCCGGCAAAGATCGCCGCCGCGAAAACGTAAAGTTTCCACCGTTCCACGAGGTCCCTCAACCCCGGCTCGAACCGAACCTCGCGTAAAGAGAAGGAAGCAGGAAAAGATTCAACAAAGTGCTCGTGACGAGGCCGCCGAGAATGACGAGGGCGAGGGGGCGCTCGATCTCATTGCCCGGCACGTCGCCTTTGAGGACGAGGGGGAGCAGGGCCAGCGCCGCGGTGGCGGCGGTCATGAGAATGGGGATGAGCCGCTCCTCGCTGCCGCGCAGGATGAGGTCGAGCCCGAAGGCCTGGCCTTCTTCTGTCTGGAGGTGACGGTAATGACTGACGAGGAGGATGCCGTTTCGGGCCGCGATGCCTAGCACGGTGACAAAGCCGACCAGTGAACCGAGTGAGAGGATACCGCCGCTGAGCCAGGCTGCCATCACGCCTCCGATAAGGGCGAAAGGAAGGGTAAGCGTGATGAGTAGAACGAGTCGAGGCGTCTGGAAATCGGCGAACAAGATCACGAGGATGCCCGCGAAAGAGGCGAGCGAGAGCCAGCCGAGGCGACTCTGGGCCGCCTGCCGCTCGGCCCATTCTCCGAGAATCTCGGGGTGGTAGCCGGGGGCGAAGGTGAGGCCGGCGATGCGTTCTTCGACCTCCCGGGCGACGTCGCCGAGGGCGCGTCCGCTGACGTTGCAGGTGACATCGATGCGGCGGGAAGCGCCCTCGCGTTTGATCGCGTTCGGGGTGGGAACGATGGCGAGCTCGGCGACGTCGGCGAGGCGGACATGGCCGCCGGATGGTGTCTCAATGAGGAGATCGCGAAGGGTCGTGTAATCCGCCCGGACCGAGGGGACGCTCCAGACGGTGACGTCGTGAACCCGCTGGTTCTGGTAGACTTCACCGACTTTTCGTCCACTGATGAGCGTGGTGACGGAATGTCGCACTTGTCCCGCCGTGAGGCCATGCAGGGCCGCCTGGTCGGGTCGGAGCTTGACCGTGATCTGCGGCACGAGAACCTGCGACTCGACCTTCAGGGCGCTGACTCCGGGGATGTCCTTGAGCGCATCACCCACCTCGGTCGCCTGATCGCGGAGTTGGTCGAGTTCGGGACCAAAGATCCGCACGACGATACTGGCGCTGGCTCCGGTGAGGACTTCCTTGATCCGCTCCCGCAGGAAAGTGAGGAGATCCCGGGTGAGACCGGGATATCCATCGACGACCCCCTGGACCTTCCTGATCGTTTCGTCATACTCCGCCTCGGGATCGAGGCTGATCCACAATTCGGTGAAGTCGGGTCCGACGACTTCGTCGGCCACTTCGGCGCGTCCGATGTGGGCACCCTGGTTGCGCACACCGGGCACCTTCAGCAAATCGGTCGCGGCTGCGATGGTGATGCGCTTGCTGGCCTCGACGCTCGTGTTGGGCTTTTCAAGCCAGTGCATGAGAAAGTCGCGCTCTTTGAAACTCGGGAGAAATTCCTCCTTTAACTGACTGTGCCAGACCCATCCGGTCGCGGCGAAGGCAAGGACGAGGAAGGCGATGGCCGCGAATGGTCTTCTCGCGAAAAACGGAAGGAGATTTCGGTAAATCGATTTCACCCAGCGCGAGAGCGGCGCGTCCCGATGCTCTCCCGGATCGACCTTCAGGAGCATCATGCTCAGCGCCGGGGTGAGAGTCAGAGCGACCGCGAGCGAGGCGCTGATTGCGAGAATATAGGAAAGCGCGAGCGGTCGGAAAAAGGTCCCCGCCAGTCCCGGAAGGAAAAAGACCGGAACAAAAACCAGCACGATGATGACGCTGGCGTAGACGACCGCGCTCCTCACCTCGATCGAGGCCTCGAGGACGACCTGCAGCTTCGGGCGAGGGGCTGGCAGCGCGGCATTTTGGCGGAGGCGGCGGAGGATATTTTCCACGTCGATGATGGCGTCGTCAACCACCTCGCCGAGGGCGATGATGAGGCCGGCGAGGATCATCGTGTTGATCGTTTCGCCGCGCCAGCGGAGGAGGAGCAGGGCGATGGCGAGGGAAAGCGGAATCGCAGTGATGCTGATGACGGTGGTGCGCCAGTCTCCGAGGAAGAGAGCGAGGACCACGACCACGAGAAGACAGCCGAGCCAGAGGGCCTCGGTGAGGTGATCGATGGACAGTTGGATGAATGTCGCGGGGCGGAAAATGGTGCTGTCGATGAGAACGTCGGGGAGGCCGGGTTTCAATTCCTCGAGCATCTTCTCTACTCCGGTGGTGACGTCGAGGGTGTTTCCCCACGGTTGTTTTTCCACGATGAGAAGAATGCCGTCGCCGTCGTTGATGACCGCATCGCCGATGAGGGAAGGGTGACCGATTTTGACTTCGGCGACGTCCCCCAGCCGGATCGGGGTGCCGTTGCGGAACTCAACCACAGTCCGGGCAAGGTCCTCCGGCGTGTCGATGAGAGCCTGCTGAGCGACGCTGAGACGCATGTTAGGGGTGTCGATGAATCCGCCGGCACTGATCACGGCGGCATCCCCGGCCGCCCGTGTGATGGCATCGAGGGTGACCCCGGCGGCGCGGAGCTTTTGCGGATCGACGAGGACCTGATACTGCTTGTCCCGCTGTCCCCAGATCGCGACATTGGCCACACCGGGGACCGACATGAGTCGCGGACGCATCGTCCAGAGGGCGATTTCACTCAGCGCCATCTGGTCGAGTGTCTTCGAGCTGAGCCCCACCTTGAGCACGCGGCTCAACGACGAGTAGGGGGACATCAGGACCGGTGGCTTGACGACAGCGGGGAGACGGCTCTGGGCAAGGTTGAGCCTCTCCTGCACGAGTTGGCGCGCCTTGAGGATGTCCGTTCCCGTGTTGAAGATCATCACGACGGAGGATAGCCCGAGGACCGATTTGGAACGGATCGTCTTAAGAAAAGGGATTCCGTTGAGAGAGTTTTCGAGCGGTACCGTGACGAGGGCGTCGACTTCTTCTGTCGAGAGTCCCGGCGCTTCCGTTTGCACCTCGACGAGAGGAGGGGCGAATTCGGGGAAGACATCGAGCGGCGCGTTCCGGGTCGCATTGATGCCGACGAAGAGCAGGGCACCTGCGACGGCCACGACGAGGACCCGCATGTTCAGCGCCCAGTTGACGATGGAGTTCAGCATGGTTTGCGGATTCTGGTGGTTACTTGCCGGTCATGAACTCTGTTCCAAAGAGTTCGGCGGAACCATCGGTGACGACCATGGTGCCGGCGGGCGGGCCGCTCGCGAGGACGGCATCGGTGCCGGCGAGGCGTTCCACCTGAATCCGCCTCCGGGTGTAAGTGTGCGGCGTGCTTTGCTCGTAGACCCATTGCCCGCCCTGGATGTCGTGGAGGACGGCATTGAAAGGGACGACGAGCCTTTCGAGCTGTCCCTCGAGGGTGGGAATCTCGACGGAGACTCGCTCACCGGGTCGGAGTTGCCCTTTTTCCGGCAATGCGTAGTACCAATCGAGCGTGCTGTTGAGGGTGTTGGCGGTGGATGGGCCCTCGACCGGTTTTGCCGTGTAGACCGTGGCAGGGGCCCCCAGCGGACTGATGCGGGCCTCGGCTTTGTCGTCCAGCTTTGGCGCTTCACCGCTGTAGACGGCGACTCTCACCCAGCGCTCTCCCTTTGCTCCCGCTTGATTCATGGTCGCCCCGAGGAGATCCCGTTGGGCGATTGCGGTGGTCATGGCTGCGTCGGCGAGGGCGAGGGAAGTGGCCGCCTCATCGACTCCGCGTTCGCTGCCGACCTCGGCGCCGAACATTTTCTTTGCGCGTTCAAGCTGGATCTTTGCCGCATCGACCTGCACTTGTGCCTGAAGAATGCGACCGTCGGCGGTCGCCTGGAGATCCGCGAGGCGCAGCAATTCATCAAGGGTTCCGCCGATCACGGGGGCGATCGTCCCCTCCCCGGAAGAGAGCGGAGTGACGACTTCGCCGGGAAAGAGACGAACCGAGGGAACGGTGCGTCTTTCCACCGGAACGACCTTGAGGCGGAGATGAGCTTCCGCCGCAGGTGTGAGGGTAAGAATGACCAGGTCACCCTCTTTCGTGATCGTGGCGGGTGCGCCGCCTCCGGAATCTGCGGCAGCGGCCGGCATCAGGATCAGGACACAGGTCAGGAGGATTAGAAAGCTTGTCTTCATGGTCGTGGGAGGGGGTCAAAGGCAAGCTCAGCGCAGGGGAGCATGAATCGCGTCCTCAAGGGCACCGGCGGCCATCTGCGCTTCGATCTTTGCCGAGATCACCGCTGCACTGGCCGCGCTCGCTTCGAGCTGACGACGTGCGAGTTCGATACTGGTGAGTTGGCCGGCTTCAATGCCGCGTCGGGTCGCATCGATGGCTGCCTCGGATTCTGCGGCGAGTTGGCCTGCGATGCGGGCCTTGGCACGCGAGGCCTCGTATCCGGCGAGGGCGATGTCGATCTCGCCTTCGATTTGATTCTGCTGCGCGAGGAAGCGCTTTTCCGCCGTGACCCTTTTGGCTTCAGCCTGGGCAATGGGGCCGCGATTCTGATTGAGCGGAAGCTCGAAGACAAAACCGAGTTGCCAGCGGTTCTGGCCCGAGTTGTAGTCGTAACCGGGTCGCAGGGTCAGGTCCGGATACTGTTTTGCCAGTTCCAGTTTCAGCGCCGACTCTGCCGCGACATATTCGCCGAGCAGGGCGATCAAGTCGGCCCTTTGGGTCAAGGCAACCCGTCGAATTTCGGAGGAAACGGTTCCGGGGAGGCGATCAAAGACGGAGAAATCGAGCGGAGCTGAGGCGAGTTGGGAAAGGGGAACTCCGACGGCGGCGGCGAGTCTCGCCTCGGCCATGGTCCCCAGCCTGCGAGCGTCCTGAAGCGAGAGGCGGGTCCGGTTGAGCATGAGACGGGCCTGGCTGATCTCCGGCGGGGAGATGTCTCCGGCTTCCATTTGCGCCTCCAGTTTGGCGATCACCTCCTGATTAAGACTCTCCTCTCGCTGGAGCAGGCGAGTATTTTCTTTCGCCCCATACCATTCGAGCATGGCGACACGCACTCTCGAGCGGGCTGCCCAGGCGCGGGCCGAGATCCGCCAGCGGGCGGCGTCCGCGAGGGCCTCGGCCTGTTCGATGCGATAGCCTCTTTTGTGGGCGGTTTCGATCGGGAGGGCGATACTCGGGGCGAAAAACCAGGGGGTAAACGCAACCGGGCTACTGACCCATTGCGGGGCGAAGGTGAAGACTGGATTCGGCCGCTGGCGAGCGGTCGTGATGGCGGCCGAGACCTCGTCCGCTTCGGCGATGGCAAGGGCGACATCACCGTGGAAATACGCGGCGGCGAGGGCAAGCCGGTCTAGAGTCCACGAACCGGATGAGGCGCCTTCCTGTTTCAGAAAGCAAACGAGTCCGGGATCACTGAGCGAGCGCTCGGAGAAAGCCGCCCCGGTCGCCTCCGCCGAGAGTGGCTTCTCCTCGAATTGAGCGCAGGCCGCAAGCAAGGCGGCGGCGAGGGGAATAAATTGATGCGCGGTGACTCTCATGGCAGACCCTGAACAGGCGAGTCACGGACAGGCCACGGGTCAAGTCAAGGCAGCCCGCGGAAGATGACAGTCTTTTCATTTTCCCTCACTCAGGCCGGCGGAAGAGTCGGGAGCTCAACCGTTACCTCGGTGAATCCATCGGCGCGAACCTCGAAGCGGATATCGCCCTGATGGGCCTCGACGATTGATCGGGCAATGCTGAGCCCGAGCCCGCAGCCTTCGATGCGCCCGTTGTGGGCCGGGTCGCCGCGAAAAAAGCGCTCAAAAACTCTTGGCCGGAACTCGGGGGCGAGGGCCGGACCGGCATTGGCCATGGAGAACACGACACGATCTCCAAGGCGCCGGAGCGAGAGTTCGATCCGACCTTCCGGATCATTGTATTTCACCGCATTGTCCGCCAGGTTGAGAAGGAGTTGTCGTAGGCGCATCTTGTCACCGTGGACCTCCACCTGCTGACACTCGCCGAGGTGGACGGTGATGAGTGGACCGCTCGCGAGGATGGCCGTCTCTTCGGCGAGGTCCTGCACGAGATCGTGGAGGGCGACCGGCTCCATCGAGACGTGGATGAGACCCGCATCAGCCCGGGCGAGAAAGGAGAGCTGGCCGACGATCGAGGAGAGTCGCTGCACCTCCTCGAGCAAAGTGGCGGCCCGGTCGCGCTCCCCCTCGCTCGTTTCCCCGGAGGTGATGGTCTGCTCGAGGGTGCTGTGAAGGATGGTGAGCGGGGTTTTCAGTTCGTGCGAGGCATTGAGGGTGAACTCGCGGGTCTGGGTGAAGGAAAGGCCGAGCCGCTCCTTCATCCGGTTGAAGACGGCGGCCATGCGGTCCAGCTCATCTCCGTTGCCGCTGCGGGGGACGGGATCGGAGAGGTTGGTCACGTCGGTTTTCTCCAGCGCTTCCGTCAGTTCCTCGATGGGGCGCAGGGCGCGACGCATGAGCAGAACACCGCCGAGGATTCCGAGGAGAATGGCGGGGACTCCCCCGTAAAGGATGATCTCGAAGGACTCTTCGAGCGGATCATGTTTTAAAACCGCCTCGGCGCCTCCGCTGAGTGCCTCGTCGCGCTGCTCGGTGAATTCGAACCAGCTCCAGTAGCCCACGATCACCAGGGAAAAGGCGAGGGTGACCGAGTAATAGAAGAGGATGCGATGGCGCAGCGTCATGATTGAATCCGCATGGCATATCCGAGACCGCGCACCGTCTGGATCAACGCGGGCGGAAGATCACGGTCGATCTTTTCCCGAAGGCGGCGGATATAGACTTCGACGAGATTGGTTCCCGGATCAAAATCGTATTCCCAGACCGCGCTGATGATCTCGCGCCGACTCACGACCCGCCCTTCCGCACGGAGGAGGCATTCGAGGAGGAGGCTCTCGCGGGCGGACAGTTCGAGGCGCTTTCCGTCGCGCCGCACCTCCCGTGTCGCGGGGTCGAAGGCCAGGTTGGCGAGCAGGATAGGGTCGTGCTTCTGCGGGCGATTGCGTCGCAGGATAGAGCGTAGCCGCGCCATCAGCTCGGACGTGGCGAAGGGTTTTGGCAGGTAATCGTCGGCCCCGGCATCGAGTCCCTCGACTCGTTCCTCCACGTCACCCCTTGCCGAGAGCATCAGCACAGGCGTGGTTTTGCCCCCCGCACGCAGCTCGCGAACGAGGCTGAGTCCATCGCGCTTTGGCAGCATGATGTCGACGAGTAGAGCATCGAAGCCATCACCCATGGCAGCCGCCAGACCCGCTTCCCCGTCATCCTCGGTGACGACGTCGAAACCTTCGCTGCTGAGGGCGTTGCGGAGCAATGAAGCCGTTTTCGGCTCGTCTTCGACGATGAGGATACGCATGGTTGGGTAGGCGGCCGGAGAGTTGCCCCCGGTTCAGAGGCGAAAAGAGAGGGTATGCAGTGCAGGTGAAGAGCCTGGATTTACGGGAACTCTGGCTAATTGAAGGAGATTGGCCTTTGAAGGCAAAAAGATCAAGACACTTGCGACCGGTAAGGTTGGTTCGGTTGGTGCGTTGACCTGAACGAATAGGGATTTCCTGTTAGATTCCGTCCGCACAGGCGCCATCGGTCGCAACTTCCAGCGATCGGTCAACTACGCCTACCGACCCTCCTCCTGGGGAGCGCGTCCCTGGTGGTCTGCCTCGACCTACCACAATTGGCACCAGGGCAGTTGGAACTATGGTTGGAACCGGGGATGGAGGCAATACCATCGGCCTTCCTACGCCCGGAGCGTCAACTACCCCCCCGGCTATTCCTCCTATCGATACAACAACAATAACGACGCAGGGGACATCCTCGCATGGGGCGTCGCGGCCTGGTCCCTTGGCAGTCTCGCCTATGACACCGGAAACAACAGCTATCACAATCCTTATCAGGCCCCTCCGGTGCAAACACGGACCACGGTGATCAACTACACTCAGTCGCTCTCGGTCGTGGCAGCGAGGGAGATCCCCGAAGAGGAGGAAGCCGCCCTCACTTCGCAGGAGAAATCGTCTGCGGCAATTGATCAGGCTCGCCGCGAATTTGACAATTCTGATTTCCTCGCCGCCCTCAAATCAACCGACGAGGCGATTTCCTATGCCCCCGGCGATTCGACTCTTCACGAATTCCGCGCCCTTTGCCTATTCGCCCTCGGCCGTTACGACGACGCTGCAGGGGTTCTGAATCCCGTCCTCGCCTCAGGTCCCGGTTGGGACTGGTCGACGATGTCGGCTTTCTACCCCGACGGAGAAGTCTACACCGGTCAATTGCGCAAACTCGAAGGCTACGTGGAAAACAGCCCCGAATCGGCCGGTTCGTATTTTCTCCTCGGATACCATTACATGGTCGCCGGTTTCATCGACGACGCCTACGCCATGTTCGACCGTGTCACGACCCTGCAGCCCGCCGACACCGTCGCCGGGCAATTGCGGAACCTAGCCGCGAGTTCCACGTCAAGCGACGATGACGAGACGACCGAAACCGAATCACTCACCGATCTTCCCGAACCGGCATCCGATGTCGTCGTTGAGGTCATCGATCCCACGGATATCGAAGGATCATGGGAATCAGCTTCCGCCGATGGCAAAGCCATCACCATGGCCCTCGATTCGGCCGGGACCTTCACATGGAACTTCGAAGGAGCTACCGACGGCAAAGTTCTGGATGGAGACTGGTCGATCGATGAGGAGGGCCAGCTCGTCCTCGCCAACGACGACGACGTAGAGATGGTGGCCGACGTCTCTCTCGACGGGGATGCCCTCCTATTCGTCCTCTCGGGTAGCCCGGTGGGCGATCCCGGACTTTCCTTCAAAAGAAACTGAGGTCCGGAACGGGCGGAAGCCGTGTCAGCAAAGTTCATTGTTCACTGATTCGGCTCCCCGTGGCTGGCCCTTTCGCGAGCTGAGCGCGAAGAGGGTGGATTGCCCTTTCGCGCGCCGTTTGGCTACGGTCACCTTTCTATCATCCGCAACCCCACAAAAGAGATTCCGACCCCTGAGAATGAAAGGGGCCACAGGGAGCGGTTGCGGGAGAGGGAATCGTTGGGGAGGGCGGGGGCGGGGTGATTGTTAGATTCGGAATTGGCTCCCCCGTACTGGAAATGACCCCGGAATTGTTGGCCGCCCAACCGGTCGCTCGGGCCGAGCTCCGCTACCTTGCGACGAGCGTTCTATCCGCGCCAAAAAGATCCCGATTACGGGGCCATCGGGCCGGACGTGGCTCGGGAGTTTGATCGTCGAAACAGCCAGAGCCGTATCAAGATCCATGGCACCAACACGGTCGTCGCGAAACCGATCGAGGCACCTCCAAAAAATGGTGCCGCATTCCCGGTGAGTCCCGCCTTTATGAGGAGGTAGCGAAACACGTGAGCAAACAGGATGAGGATGATAAAACCGGCGGGGCTTCCCGAGATCCGGTTCCAACCGATCGCCGGCTCAAACAAAACTCGCGATTTCTCCAATTGCCTCCCGACCAGCCAGGCAAGGTAGAAGCCCGCCACGAAGAACGCCTTGCCGCCGGCCCCATCGCCGGGTCTGAGCAAAATCAGCGCTGCGGGAAAAAGAAAAAGAGCAGCGAGGCTCCATCGCCCCCCGCAACCGCGGCGGCTTCGTTTCTGGAGGAGGCGCGCGGAGAGTAGAAGGGTGCCGACGAGGGCACCTCCGAGAACATTTTCAAGATCATGGTAGCCGAGGTAGAGTCGGCTGAACGAAATTCCGAGGATGAAAAATAGCGCCACGGGAAGGGCCACCGTTTTCCCGATTCGATAACGAGGCTTCCCGGGAAAACAATCGACATGAGGGTGTCCCCGCTTGGGAGTCCGTAGCTCTCGGGTCGGGTTCGTTGTGCGCCAGCGGGGGGGATGGGCGGGGAGATCTGATTTTGGTTCCCGCGCCATTCTTCCCTGGCCCCGTTTTCACGGACATTGCCGATGCCACGGGGGGAACCTGGAAGACCATCGCCAAGTGAGACGCGGCTTGCGTTTTCAGGCGCCATCGGATCGGCTCACGCGGAGGGACCCCGATTTCTTGTAACCGACGGGTCGCCCCGGAGGTCTAATGAGATACCCTGCAGGATCGTCCTGATTGCATCTCCAATGAAACACCGTTCGCTCACCTTCGCCCTCGTCTGCGCCGGCTCCCTGCTGGTATCGATCTCCGGATCGCCCGCCCAAAGCAGTGTCGCTGCCGATCTCGCCTTCAAACGGGCCGACCGGAATGGCGACGGCAAAGTCACCCGGGAGGAACTGCCCCAAGCCGGGCTGTTCAAGCGCTTCGACGGAAATGGCGACGGGACCATCACGATCGAGGAAACCCGTGCGGCCTTTGGCAATCTCGCGCCCGAAGCTGCCGGGAATCCGGCTGTCAGGGAACTCGGCGCCTTGAAAGGCAGCGGGGATGAACTGTTTGCGAAGGCCGACAAAAATGGCGACGGCGTTCTCACCAAGTCCGAAGTCTCCACGCCAGGATTGTTCGCCCTGCTCGACCGCGACGGAGACGGATCGGTGAAATTGGAGGAGGCCCGCACCGCTCTCGACGTGGTTCGAGGGATTCTCGGAAATATCCCGGCTGCGACCGAGCCGCCTCGGCCGGTTCGAACCAGCGGCCCCACGATCGCCAAACCGGGCGACGTCGGCGTGGGTCGGCAGATTCCGGATTTCGCCTACACCCCGATCGATGGAAAGGCCTCTACTCTCGCTGCTTCTCTCGGAAAGAATGGCGTGGTCGTTGCCATGACCAGCACCAGTTGTCCCGTCAGCTTGCGCTATGCCCCTTCGCTGGCCCGCCTCGAAAAGACCCTCACGGAAAAGGGTTTCCAGCTGCTCCTGGTGAATCCCTTCGCCAGCGAGTCAGAGGACGACATCCGAAAGGCCATTGCCTCTCAGGTTTTTTCCGCTCCCTACGTCCATGATTCCGGGAAGGCCCTCGCCACAGCGCTCGGCGCCCGCACCACCACTGAGGTCTTCCTGATCGATTCCCATCGCACCCTGATCTATCGCGGGGCTCTCGATGACCAATACGGGGTCGACTACAGCCTCGACGCTCCCCGGATTTCCTACCTCCTCGACGCCATGGAGGCGCAGACCGCCGGCGAGCGGCCCGCTATCGCCGCGACCGATCCTCCCGGCTGCGAATTGGATCTCGATGCCAAGGCCGTCGCGGCGGGAAAACCTACCGACCTTACGTGGCACCGCGACGTTTCCCGAATCCTCCAGCAGAACTGCGTGGAGTGTCATCACGAGAACGGCATCGCACCCTTCGCCCTGGACGATTTCGCGGAAGTGGACGACCGCGCCAAAGTGATCCGCCGCGTCATCGAAGAGGGCACCATGCCCCCGTGGTCCGCCGCGCCGCCCGCTCCGGGAGAACCGAGTCCCTGGGCCAATGACCGGTCGCTTTCCGCCGCCGACAAAGGCGACTTGCTCGCTTGGTTGGGCTCGTCCGATCGTCCGATGGGCGCCGAATCGGACGCCCCGCTGCCGCTCCGCTTTCCCAATGGCGGCTGGCTCCACGGCAAGCCTGATGCCGAGTTTGCCTTCGACAAAGCCGTCCCGATCAAGGCGGAGGGCAAGATGCCTTACGTGAATGTCACAATCCCAACCCACTTCACCGAGGACAAGTGGGTCCAGGGATTCGAGGTCCTGCCCGGCGCCCGGGAGGTGGTCCACCACATCATCGTGTTTGCTCAGGATCCCAACAATTTGGGAGAACGTTTCAGCGAGGTCGGCGGATATTTCGCCCTTTACGTGCCGGGCACGAGCAGCGCGATGTATCCGCCAGGTTTCGCCAAGCGCCTGCCCGCTGGAGCCAAGCTGAGATTCCAGGTTCACTACACGCCTAACGGGACCGCTACCGAGGATCTCTCCCGAATCGGATTCCGCTTTGCCGAAAGCCCGCCCCGGTATGAGGTGAAAGTCGCCAGCGTGCCGAATACTCGAATCGCGATCCCGCCCGGTGCCGCTAATCACGAGGAGACCGCCGAGCGCCCCGCGCCGACTGACATGACGGTGATGGGTTTTCTCCCCCACATGCATCTGCGGGGCAAGGCATTCCGATACGAGATCATCAATCCGGACGGGTCGGCCGAGACCATTCTCGACGTGCCGAATTACGACTTCAACTGGCAGCTCTATTACCGGCTCAAGGAACCGCTCTTCGTGCCCCGCGGCACGAAGATGAGGGCCACCGCCTGGTATGACAACAGCGCTGGCAACCAGGCCAATCCCGACCCGACCAAGCTCGTGAAATGGGGCCAGCAATCCGATGACGAAATGATGATCGGCTACCTCGAATATTACGAACCCCTCGCGGAATCCGCCGCGGCCCAATCTTCCGCCCCCTCGAAACCATGAGATGGTCCCGTCGCCCGACTGATTGGCTGCCAGTAGACTAACGACTACTGATTATTGCCTGGATTCCCTTTTTCAGCCCTTCCCCTCCATCCCCACCGGAGGGGCGGGGATGGAGGGGGGGGGGGGGCGGGGGAGGAAGTGCCCGAACGGGTTCATGGAAGGGATGCGTGCCCAAAATACGATTCATGGTCAACCATTTCTACTGAGCTGCTCCATCGTTTGTTTCTCCCGCCATTCGTCGCGGATGCGGGCAGAGACGACGCGCTCGCAAAGTCCGCATTCACGTGACGGATTCGTGGTCCGCGACGCCTTGCTTCCGTGCTAAAGTGCGACCATGCGCTTCTCTCTAGCTTATCCATCGGCATGCGGTAGAAAGATCGCCGGGTCGGCCCTCTTCGGGTGGATTGTCCCCGTGCTCGTCGTGGGATTCGGTCCTGTCCTGATGGCGGAGGATGCGATCGAGCAGATCAAGGCGGATCTCCCTGCCGCGGCGTGGCATTTTGAGGAGGCGGCGGATCTCAGCGGGGCGATCGGTAAAGTGGAGTTCGTGTCCGGACCGACGAAGCGCGACTCGCACACGCTCCCGGAGAAAAATCAGGGCATACTTTTCCATGGCGACGGCGGGCGCATCGAGGTCGCGGACCGTCCTGAGCTGCGCTTTGATCAGGGCGACACGATTACGATCGAGACGTGGGCGCGGATCGACAAGATCGACAGCGGGGGAAATGTCTACCTCATCGGAAAGGGCCGCAGCACCTCGAGCGGGGTCAATCAAAACTGGGCGCTGCGCCTCGTGGACTCGGGCGGATCGTCGAAGTTGAGTTTTCTCTTCCGCAGTCGCCCCGGCGGCGATCACAAGGGCGACTACCATCGCTGGACTTCGAGCGCGGGCATCACCGCCGACGGAAAATGGCATCATCTCGCGGTGACTTACACCTTCGGTGAGGTCAAAAGCATCAAGGGTTACGTCGATGGCAAGCCGACTACGGGCAAGTGGGACATGGGCGGGGAAACGGTGCAGCCTCCGGTCGTCGATGAGGATGTCGTCATTATCGGATCGTCGCGCGGCGGGGCTCCGTCGAACAGCTTTCACGGGGCCATTGATGGGATCGCGATCCACCGCAGGGCGCTCCCGGCGAAGCGCATCGCGGAGCGTTACGAGCGCGTCATCCCCGAGCCGATGGCTCCGCAACTGACGAAAGTGGGTGAAAATGATGTCCTCGTCGAGATCCGCGAGACGGGCGGACTGACGACCGAGTGGCCCGATCTCGACCGGGCGCCCGACGAGATTTTCCCCCTCACCGCCTATTCCCTGACCTCGCTGCCGCATCGCTACAACGAGCGCGGCTCGCGACTTGATCGCCGGCTGCCGCTCCACGTCCGCTTTGCCTCCCGCGTTGAGTTGCCCGAGGGGAAACACACTCTCCTCCTCCGTGCCCCGGGATTGAGCCGGCTCACCGTCGATGGAAAAGAAGTCGCGTCGATCAAAGCCTTTAACATCAGCGGGAGCGCCCACGGAGAGATGCGGTCGCAACCCGCAGAGCGTCCCGCCTACCCGCGTCTTCGCATGGGCACGCAGGAGGTCACGATCGAGATCGAGGGCGGGGGATCGCGGCTGATCGTCGCCGAAGCGCTCATCGGGAACTCGAGCCGCCGTCTCAGTGTGAACGAATTCCTCGTCGCGCTCGACCCGAACGAGGGCGGCTCGTGGCAGCTGCTCGCGGCTGGAAAAGCGGAGTCGGTGCCCTTCACGACGGAGGCCTTCGCCACGCTGAACCGGAGTCAGCGCGACTTTTTCACCACACTCGATACGGAGCGGAGACGCACGGCTGTCGCCG
This sequence comes from Verrucomicrobiales bacterium, assembly GCA_041688355.1. Lineage (GTDB taxonomy): Bacteria > Verrucomicrobiota > Verrucomicrobiia > Verrucomicrobiales > DEV007 > Arctic95D-9. The sequence continues at coordinate 24,976 of JBDNIL010000288.1, forward strand.
CCCTCGTCGGGGAGATCTCGACCCGACACGAGCAGGCCCGCGCTTACCTCGCCACGCTCGAGCCGGTCCCCTTGCCCGAGGGGGCAAAGGCGGCTGATCCGGTCGGTGTGATCAATGCCTTTCTCAAGGCGAAGCTTGCCCGCGCCACCGCCGCATCGGCCGCGAACTCCGCTATCTCGAAGCCCGAACATGCCGAGGTCGTCTCCCTCCTCGAGTCGACCTGCTTCCGCTGCCACGGCGAAAAAGCCCAGGGTGGCCTGAAGCTCGACAGTCGCGAGGCCGCCCTCGCCGAAGGGGAATCCGGCCTTGCCGCCGTCGTCCCCGGGAAGCCCGATGAGAGTGAGCTGATCTACCGGCTCACGTCGGACGACAAGGACGAAGCGATGCCGCCGAAAGGTCATGGCTTTACCGAAGAGCAGGTCGAGATGACCCGCCGCTGGATCGCCGACGGGGCGCCGTGGGTCTCGCGATCGGCCGTGGTCGAGGTGCCGGCAGAGGCGGAGCCGCTCGCATTCCTGCGCCGTCTTTATCTCAACACAGTCGGCGTGCTGCCCACTCCCGACGAGGCGCACGCTTTTCTCAAGCTCCCCGCCGGGACCCGGGTGACAACGACGATCGATGCGCTCCTCGTCGATCCCCGCCATGCCGATCACTGGGTCAGCTACTGGCAGGATGCTCTCGCCGAGAATCCGCGCCTCATCAAGCCCGTCCTGAACAACTCGGGCCCCTTCCGCTACTGGCTGCACGAGGCGCTCCTCGACAACAAACCGATGGATCAGTTCGTTGCCGATCTCGTGACCTTCCAGGGCAGTATCCACGGCGGGGGAGCGGGCGGTTTCTCCCGTGCCGCCGAGAACGATGTCCCGATGGCGGCCAAGGCCCACATTATCGGGACTGCCTTTCTCGGAGTGGAGATGAAGTGTGCCCGATGTCACGACTCGCCCTATCATTCCACCAAACAGGAGGATCTTTTCTCTCTCGCGGCAATGCTCGAAGGCAAGCCTATCACTCTCCCGCCGACCTCGACGGTTCCGGCGGAGTTTTTCAAACGCGAGGGCAAGAGTGATTCGGTCGTCAAGGTGACACTCCAGCCCGGCACTGCTGTCGCGCCGAAATGGCCTTTCCCGGGTCTCATTCGGAGTGAGGCGACGGGGGAAAAGATCGACCTCGCCCGGGAGATCGTGCGGCCCGAGAACGAGCGATTTGCGCAGGTCATCGTCAATCGCGTCTGGAAGCGCTACTTCGGCGAAGGATTCGTAGAGCCGGTCAATGACTGGGAGGGCAATCTGCCGAGCCACCCGGAGTTGCTCGAGTTTCTGAGCCGGGAGTTTGTCGCCTCGGGATACGACATGCGCCATCTCTCGCGGCTCATCCTCAACAGCGAGGCCTACCGCCGCGAAGCCCGTTTTGCGAGGGCTGCGACACCCGACGAACGGTTTTTCGAAGCGCCACTGCGTCAAAAGTTTAGTGCCGAGCAGCTTGTCGACAGCCTCCTGACCGCTTCGGGAATTCCGAACTACAGCGAGGAACTGACCTTTGACGTCGAGGGTATCTACCCCGCGCAGAATTTTCTCAACCTCGGCTTTCCTGATCGCGCCTGGCAGATGATCTCGACTGCGAGCGATCGTGATCGTCCCAGTCTGACCCTTCCGAAGGCCGACTCCATCCTCGCGATCATGAGTGCCAACGGCTGGCGGGACGAGCGGGCCGAGCCGATTGCGGAGCGGCTCAATGAACCGAATGTGATCCAGCCGGGGATGCTCGCGAATAGTCTCATGGGGATCTGGGTGACTCGCCTGAGCGACTACAGCGACCTCACCGGTCTCGCGATCGAGGCCGAAGATCCCGCTGCACTGATCGACGATCTCTTCCTGCGCTATCTCACCCGTCTCCCCGAGGCGGAGGAAAAAGCCGCTTTTATCGAACTGCTCCAACCCGGGTTTGACACTCGACTCGCCACCGCGCAGCCCGACTTTCAAAAGCTCGATTACATCCCCGAAGTTCGGGAGGTGAGTTGGACCAATCACCTCAGCGTCGCTGCTAACGAATTTTCCACCGCCATCGAAACACGTGCCTACAAGGGGCCGAGCGCGACCCAATGGATCTCCGCCGACTGGCGCGAGCGCATGGAGGACGCCGTCTGGGTGCTCGTGAACTCTCCCGAGATGGGCTTCGTGCCGTGAACTATGACCACCTTATGAAACGCCGCAAATTTATCCAACACTCTGCGACACTCGCCGCTCTGGGCGGAGTGGAACCGCTCCTCGCCTCCGCGGACAAGCCGGATTTTCCAATGGGAAAGGCGCAAGCCTGCATTCTTCTCTGGCTCGGTGGCGGTCCTGCCCAGGTCGATACGTTTGACCCCAAGCCGCTCGGCGATCCCGCGGCGAAGAAAGCGGGCAGCGCTTATCCGGCGATAGACACGGCGGTTCCAGGAGTGCAGATCTGCGAACATCTTCCGGAACTCGCCAAGCGCATGGACCGGGCAACCATCCTGCGGACGGTGAGTCACGATGTCATCGACGAGCATGCTGCGGCGGTCAATTTCATGCACACGGGACGGCCCGTGAGCGGCACTGTCGCCTATCCCTCGATCGGGGCGGTCGTCTCGCACGAGCTTGGTGCGGGGCAGGAGGGGGTGCCGGCCTACGTCCTCGCCGGGTATCCCAGTGTCTCGCGCGGAGCCGGCTTCCTCGGGGCAAAACACAGCTACCTTTATCTACTCGACACCGAGAAAGGTCCGGCCGGGTTGACTCGTGCCCCCGACATCACTGACGAGCGGCAGGCGCGTCGTGATGCGCTTCTCGGGAAGGTCCGGGAGACCGTTCGCGAGACCCGCAGCGAAGAGGACCCGGTCGTGAAATACGATGCTCTCATCGACGAGAGTAGCGCCCTCGCGAGCGGGGCTTTCAGCGAGGCATTTGATCTCAAGTCCGAACCGGAAGAACTGCGTCAGCGCTACGGTGCCGAGTTCGGGCAGCGTTGTCTTCTCGGGCGTCGGCTCATTCAGCAGGGGGTGCGGTTCGTCGAGATCCTCGATAACCTCAACTTCACCAACGGCACCGGATGGGACACTCACAACGACGGTCAGGTAAAACAGCACGAGCTCATTCGAGGGCTCGACCAGGCTCTCAGTGCGCTGATGGATGATCTCGAGGTCCACGGTATGCTCGAGACAACGCTCATCTGCGTGGCCGGCGAGTTCGGGCGTCCTTCGTCGTTTGACGGCGGCGGCGGACGCGGTCACCAGGGTTCCGTCTTCAGTGTCCTCATGGCCGGGGGAGGATTAAAACACAAGGGTGCGATCGGCAAAACCGACGAGGCTTCGAAGGTCGCCCTGGAGAGGCCCATCTCCGTGCCGGACTGGCACTCGACGATCTATCACGCCCTCGGGATCGATTATCATAACGACCTCTATGACGGCGACCGCCCCGTCCCTATCACTGATCGCGGGACCGCGATACGCGAGTTGTTTGTGTGAGGAGGCCCAATGTGGGGCAGACATTCCTGTCTGCCATTGATCGGACGAAGGTAAAACTCACACGTCCTGGCAGCTTGCGGCAGACAGGAAAGTCTGCCCCACATTCACCGATCCGCCGCCGTTACTTCAGCTTCTCAATCGCCTCGAGGATATTCCCCTGAGTGAGGATGCCGTCGCCGAAGCGCAGGGGTGGTTTGGAGGTGTCGGCGGGATAGAGGAGATAAAAGGGCACTCCCGACCGGCCGAACTCGGCGAGGACTTTGGTGATGCTGGGATCTTCGTTGGTCCAGTCGGCGATGACGAATTCCACATTGTTCGCCTTGAAGGCCTCCTGCACCGCAGTGGTGTCGATCGCGACGCGCTTGTTGACCTTGCAGGTGAGACACCATTCCGCCGTGAAATCGACGAAGACATGCTTGCCCTCGGCGCGGTGCCCGGCGATGACTTCGGCGATGTCGATGGAGCTGGGGGCGACGCCTTTTCCGGAAGCGTTCCACGCGATCCCGACTGCCAGGAGAAAGACGAGTGCGGCTGCAATGCGTGCTTTGTTCCGGGCGCTGGTGGAGCGTTCGTATCCCGCAAAACGTCCGATGATCCAGCCTGCGATTGCGACGAAGAGGACCGCCGTCAGGGCCCACTGCAGGCCGGCGACGTCGAGCTGCTTCGAGAGCACACCGGTGAGCCAAACGACCACCGCCAGCATGGGGAAACCCATGAGCTGCTTGAACGTTTCCATCCATGCGCCGGGAGCCGGCATGTGATCAAGAAGCTTCGGAAAGATCGCAAAGACAAAGTAGGGTGCCGCGAGCCCGAGTCCGAGGCAGGTAAAGACGAGGAACATGATCCAGGCCGGGGCGGCGAGGGCAAAGCCGATCGCCGGGGCCATGAGCGGGGCAGTACACGGCGTCGCGAGGAGCACGGCGAGGGCGCCGCTCCAAAAACTTCCGGCGTAGCCTGATTTGTTGGCGAGGTCGCCGCCGACCGCGGTCATCGAGACGCCGATCTCGAAGACGCCGAAGAGGCTCAGTGCGACGATGACCATCACAAAGATCAGCCCGATGACAAAGCCGGGGTATCGCAACTGCACGCCCCAGCCGACGTCATCGCCCCCGAACCCGCGCAACACGAGCATGGCGATGGTGAGGAGCCAGAAAAAGACGAGGATGCCGAGGGCAAAAACGAGCGAATGAATGAGCACTTTTCTCCTGTCCTCTCCGGCGAGCCCGACGAAAGACATCACCTTCAGCGAGATCACGGGGAAGACGCAGGGCATGATGTTGAGAATGATGCCGCCGAGGAAGGCCGCGAGGAGGATCCCGAAGATGCCACCGCCGAAGGGCAGGGCCTCGGGTGCCGCAGCGGGAGTCGTCGTCTCTGCGGTCCCGGGCGCCGGCGGGGAGGAAGTCCCGGTGGATTCTGCGGCCGCTCCGCCCGTGGAGACGCGGAAGCCGCTGCTGCCCGTGCCGGTTTCCGCGACGATCAGTCCGGCGAACCCGGCGGGAGCGGCGGTGAGGGACTCGTGTTTGGTGCCGGTGATGGTGACTTCTTCACCGGCGACAGTCACCGTCGCATCGGCGAAGGCGTCGAAGACGAAATTCTGCAGCGGATAAAAGTAGAGTTTTGCCCCATCGGGGAGAGTACCCTCGGGAATGGTCGTTTTCAGGGCGACGTTTTCACCTTCGAGAGAGACGGCGAGGGGTGCCGCGACCTGCTTTGGCAGTTTGTTAGTGAAGAAGGTGATCAGACCGTTCTCCGGAGAAGTGTCGGACTCCGCCCCGACTTGGAGAGTGAGGGAGAGATCCGCTTTTCCGGGGATGCAGGTGTTCGGATCGCACATCAGCCAGGCAGCCTTCCCGCTCAGAGTGATGGTCTCGCCGGGCTTGAGATCCGCCGGCGGGGTGATCGTCATGGGATGCACGACCGATGTCTCGTAGCCATAACCCGCTTCACGCGCGCCGAAGCCGTAGTCGGTGATGAACTTCTTCGGGACGGGGAACTGCAGCGCCCCGGCGGTGAACCCGGCGGGCAGATCGAGTTTCAGAGAGGTGGGCAGGCCGGTCTCGCCGGGATTGAGCCAGTAGGTGTGCCAGGTCGGATCGATGTTGAACTGAAGCCCGATCGTGAAAGGCTCGCCCGCTTTGATCGTGCTATGGCTCGAGATCAGGAGCGCCTCCACGTTCTTGTCCCGGACTGCGGTGGACTGCGCCATGAGTGGCACATGCAGCAGGATCGCGAGGGCGGGGAGCGCGTGAGAGAGGAGTCGATGGAATGACATTACAGGTTAGACGGGGCTGGGAGGGATAGCTTATAACTTTCCGCGCGTGAAAAGCGATTCTCAAGTGACGCTTGTGCGGGGAAAAGGGCGGGAGTGACGGTAAAGTCATTTATCGCGTCTTTTTGTTTTCGTGACTCCGGGGCTAGAGTCTTCAAAAATATTCTCATGAACCCCCATCCTACCACCGACCGCCGTCATTTTCTCAAAGCCGCTCTCGCCACGTCAGCCGTCTTCGGGGCCGAAAGGGCGCTGGCACAGAACAAGACTCGCGAGGCAGGGGCGAAAGCGGGACGGGCAAAGAACGTCATTTTCATGGTCAGCGACGGGATGAACCTCGGTGCACTCTCCCTCGCCCGTCAGTTCCGCGCCGGCTACGGTGGCGAGGAGACTCACTGGACGCGTCTCTATCGCGATCGTCCGATCGTCCGCAGCCTCGTCGAGACTTTTTCAGCGAACAGCTGTGTGACTGATTCGGCCGCCGCCGCGAGCGCCTGGGGAGGCGGGAAAAGGGTCGACAATGGTGTCCTCAACATCCTGCCCGACGGCGGCACGGTGGAGACGCTCCATCAGAAATTACAAAAGGCCGGACGCAAGACCGGCCTCGTTTCCACCGCGACGATCACGCACGCGACCCCGGCCGGGTTTGCCGTGAATGTGAGCAGTCGCGGGGAAGAGGAAGCCATCGCCGCCCAGTATCTGGAGCGTCGCGTCGACGTCCTCCTCGGGGGCGGGCAGAAGTTTTTCAGCGCCGATCTCAAGGGGCAATACTCTGCCGCCGGCTATGATGTCGTAGAGTCGAAGGACGCGCTTACCTCTCTCCCGGGGAGCGCGGGCAAGCCGCTCCTGGGGATCTTCAACGAGAGTCATCTGCCCTACAGCATCGATCATCTCAATGTCCCGGAGCTGAAAGCCGCCATCCCGACGCTCGCCGAGATGACGAAGATCGCTCTCGACCGTCTCGCGCCCGCGCCCGAGGGCTTTTTCCTCCTCGTCGAGGGGGCCCGCATCGACCACGCCGGTCACGCGAACGATGCTGCCGCCTCGATTCACGATCAGCTCGCTTTCGATGACGCGATCGGGACAGTCCTGACATTCATCAAAAAACATCCCGACACTCTCGTCGTCATCACGACCGATCACGGGTGCGGGGGCATCCAGATGAACGGCGTCAGTGGCAAAGCCGGTCAGGAGATCGGTCCCGGCCCCTACAACGCGAGCAACCACTGTTTCGAAAAACTCCGCGGATTTAATCGCTCGATCGAGTGGATGAAGCAAAACGGGGTCTCCGGCCTGAGCGGACCGCCGCTCGGCGAGGCACTTGCCAAATACACCGGCCTCACCCTGACGGCCGAGCAGATCAAAGCGGCCCAGGGTCTGAAGGTTGCGCTCGAAGATATTTACCAGGAGCACACCGGCATCGGCTGGACGAGCGGCAACCACACCGGTGAACTCGTCGAGTTCTGCGCCCTCGGGCCGGGGAGCCGCCAGTTCCCCGCTTTCATGCAGAATCTGGAGGCGCACGATCTGATTCTGAACGCTCTCGACATCCCCGCATAATCTTCGGCATGAAACCCTCCTCCAAAACCACTCGCCGTCGTTTCCTCGCCGCCGGATCAAGCTTCACGGTCGGTCTCACGGCGGGGGTCCAGGCGCAGTCGGCTGCTCCCGCGACGGGCTCAGCGCCTCCGGCACCGAACAAAGAAGTCCACGGGCCCGTCCCGGTGATCAATCCGGTTCCCGGTGCCGCCTTTCTCCATGCCGGGCCTCTCGTCGGGCATGTCACCGACACCAGTGCGAGTCTCTGGGCGAAGGGGTCGAATAGCGGTCGTCTCGACTTCAAAGTGGGGCGCGAGTCCGATCTCTCGGATGCCCGACTCGTCTCCGGCGGCGATCTCGTTGAGGACTCTTTCTTCACCGGTCAGGCCGTGGTCGATGGTCTCGAGGCGGTGACTCGCTATTATTATACGCCGCTCCTCGATGGGGAACCGGCCCTGCCGCGGCCCTATCCTTCGTTCATGACGGCGCCCGCTACTGGGCAGAATACCCCCTTGCGCGTGGCCTTCGGCTCGTGCGCCGGTCAGCGCGGCTACCTCGCAGCGGCCGCCTTCGGCGAAATGGCGGCGCGGCGGAACTTCGACATGCTCCTGATGTTAGGGGACAATCACTACGGCGACACGACCGATCCGGCGCTGCTGCGCGATCACTATCACATGCACCGCACGGTGGAAGGCTTCACCAGCCTCATCCGCGAGATCCCGACCTACGCGATCTGGGACGACCACGATTTTGGCCCGAACAACTCGGATGGCACGACCGCCGGCAAGGAGGATTCCCTGCGGGTCTTCCGGCAATGGTGGGCGAATCCCGCCTACGGTGAGCCGGAGAATCCGGGCTGTTATTTCCGCTTCAGTCGTCCCGGGGTCGATTTTTTCATGCTCGACGTGCGGTATCATCGCACGCCTAACAAAACACCTGAAGAGGGCTCCAAGACGATGCTCGGGGCGAGGCAGCTCGAGTGGCTCAAGAGCGAGCTCGCCGCCTCCACCTCCCCGTTCAAGGTGATCGCCTCGGGCAGTGAGTGGCAGACCCTGACGCAGCCCGATTGCTGGTCGTCCTTTGCCCGTGAGCGGCAGGAGATCTTTGACTGGATCACGGGGCAGGGGATCGAGGGAGTCGTGCTGCTCTCCGGTGACCGCCATTTCACGGCCGGGTACCAGGTCCAGGAGCGGCATCTCGAGTTTACGAGTGGTCCGCTCGGGAGCGGGAATGCGACCCTGATGGAAAACCCCGAGCGATTCACGGGAGCCGACGAGGGCAAGCTCTGGGCCGTGCTCGAGCTCGATCCTACGGTCACTCCGGCGCGATTTCACTATGAGATCTGGCAGGCCGGCGGCGGACTGCTGGAGCGACGCGAACTCAGCTATGATGAGGTCAGCGGACGCCGGCGTATCGCGCCGTCCCCCATGCCGCTGCTGCCCGAGCGTATGGAGAAAAAAGAAGGGCGCTGATTTTTCTGCCCTCTCACCACGAGGCCGGGTCGAGTCCGTAGTAGCGGACGAGCTCTTCGTAGAGTTCCGCATGTTCCTCGCTGAGGTCTAACGGATCCTCAAAAAAAGTTTCCGAGGCGACCGCGAAAAACTCGGCCGGATGCGTCGCCCCGTAGGGATCGAGGAATGGCTCGGGGCCCCCGCGCTCGGCGCTCGCGGCGACGAGGGCATCGTATTGAGGCCCCATCACGGCGGCCCAGCGGGCGTAGGCGGCGCGGTCGGCGAGCAGGGGGATGCCGTCGGCGATGCCGTTGTCTTGGTCGAGCTGGTGGGCGAACTCGTGGATGACGACATTCATCCCGTCATCGCTGTTGCGACCGCCCGCGACGACATTGTCCCACGAGAGGATGACCGATCCGGTCTCCCACGATTCCCCGTAGAGGGCCCCGCGATCCCCGGCTTCGGGAATATCAAAATGCCGTCTCCCGCTGTCGCGAAAGGCCCCCGGATAGATCAGGATGGACTTCAGACGGGGGAAATAATGGTGGTCCTTTTTCCCGAGAATAATGAGAGCCGCCTGCGCGGAGATGACGAGCCGCATCTCGTCGCTGACCGTAGTGAGGGTGCCGCAGGGCTCGAAGTTTTTCTCCTCCATGAGCACGCGCGTGTCCCCGGCGAAGCGCGAGCGCAGATCCGCAGGGATGCTCCGCCATCGCGGGAAATCGCGGTCGAGGATCTTCTTTTCCGCCTCGTTGAACGGTCGTGTCTGTCGCTCGCGGTGGGCCTGCTGCCTCCGCCTCTTTTTCACGGCGAGCATTCCGATCGCGGCGACGAGGACGATGGCCACCCCGATCTCCAGCCATGTGATCCAGCCGACCTCGATCATTTTTTACACTTCAAAAAGGGCTCGCGCTGAACTCGAAGGCGCTGTTGCGATCGTGCAGGATGCTGATGAGATAGGCGGCGGGCAGGAGGACGAGCCAGTTCTCATCCTGATCCATCGCGAGGGAGCTGCCCGAGGGCAACTGCACGCGAGGCGCGTCGCGCTTGTTCTTGTCGGGAGCGGGATCTTTTTCCCGGACCCACTGGGCGACGCTCCAGGGGGAACTCTCGAGACGGCAGGTGACGTTGTATTCGCCCTCGAGGCGGGCCTTCATCACCTCGAACTGCAGAGGGCCGACCGCGCCGAGGAGCGGGACGCGCTGGGCACTGCCAAGGACATCGTAGGCCTGGGCGACCCCTTCCTTGAGGAGCTGCTCCATGCCCGAGCGGTAGCGTTTGATGTTCGCGGTGTCGCTGTTGAAAAGGTAGGAGAAACACTCGGGCTTGAAGCGCGGCATCTCGTTGTAGACGATCCCCTGTTCGCTCGTGAGAGTATCGCCGATAAGAAACTCGTAGTTCCCCACGAGCGCGAGGATGTCGCCGGCGTAGGCTTCGTCGAGGGTCTCGCGATCCTGCCCGAAGAGCTTCTGGGCATTGCCGAGGCGCACCTTTCGCCCTGACTTGATGTCGATGACCTGCATGTCGCGCTCGAAGACGCCCGAGACGATACGGACGAAGACGGCGCGGTCGCGATGGCGCGGATTCATGTTCGCCTGGATTTTGAAGACAAACCCCGAGAAGCTGTCGCGGTGCGGATCGATCTGCCCGTCGGCCGACTGACGCGGGGCGGGGCCGGGGGCGAGCTGGAGGAAGCGCTCCAGCATCAGCTGGACCCCGAAGTTGTTCATCGCACTGCCGAAAAAGATCGGCATCTGGCCGCCGGCGAGGGTCTTCTCGATGTCGAGGGTCTCGGTGACGCCGTCGAGCAGTTCGAGCTCCTGCTTGGCACGCTCGTAGATCTCCGAATCGAGCGCATTTTTCACGAGCTCGTCGTCGATCCCCCCGACCGAGAGAGGGGCTTTGAAAGACCCGTGCGGGGTGCGTTCGAAGAGGTTCACCTCGTTCGTCTCGCGATTGAAGACCCCGCGAAAGCGTGGCCCGTCGCCGAGCGGCCAGTTGATCGGGACAGGCGGCAGCCCGAGCACATTCTCCAGCTCGTCGATCAGCTCCAGCGGCGGACGCGAGGGGCGGTCGAGTTTGTTGATGAAGACAAAGATCGGGACGCCGCGTTTGCGACAGACTTCGAAGAGTTTCAGCGTCTGGGCCTCGATCCCTTTGCCGGCGTCGATCACCATCACGGCCGAGTCCACCGCCGAGAGCACGCGGTAGGTGTCTTCGGAAAAGTCGTGGTGACCGGGTGTGTCGAGCAGGTTCACGCAGTAGCCTTCGTAGTCAAACTGCAGTACCGTCGAGGAGACCGAGATGCCGCGTTCTTTCTCCATCGCCATCCAGTCACTCGCGGTCGAGTTCTGGTTCTTCCGCGCCGTGACGCTCCCGGCGAGGTGGATCGCGCCGCCGTAGAGGAGCAGCTTTTCCGTCAGGGTCGTCTTCCCCGCATCGGGATGGGAAATGATCGCAAAAGTGCGGCGCCGGTCGATCTGGCGGGCGATTTCGGGGGCGACGGTCTTGGTGGCAGTGGTCACAAGAGGTTTTTTTCTGGATTCAACAGGAGCGCGGGCACAAAGCCGGGGCGCGGCGGGAGGAATCGGACAAACTCAGGGCGAAGCCGAATTTTGCCATCCCAAAATTACGGAGATTTCACCGGCGGGCAAAGTCCTTCGGAAAGGGCAAATTTTCACTTCTTCGAAAAAAATAGACCCGTAATCGAGTGATGCGGCTTAACGCCATTGTGAGACCTATCGAATGGGCGGACCTTTACGGATGAAAAGGAAACCGCATCCCGTTCATTCCGCTGTGAAAACATGCACCGGTCTGGCTCTCGCCGCGCTCATGCTCGCCTGTCTGCCGGGCACGAGCACGGCACAGGAGAAGAAGGAGGTCAAAGGCAAGGACTCTGTCCGCAAAGTCGCGGTGGCGGACCGCCAGCTCATGAACGCGCCTTCGGCGCCAGACGGTTCGGTCACTCTCCGCAACGCCGACGGGCAGGAGATCCAGGCCCATCTCCTCTCCGTCCACGGGGATTCCGTGAAGATCAGGCGGGCCGACGACAGTCGCGAGTTTATCGTTCCCATTTCCACTTTCGACGAATACACCGGCGAGCAGATTCGCCAATGGGTGGATCGTGATCCCGAGGCAGTCAACTACTCCCTCTCCATCTCGGCGCAGAAGAATCTCGTCGATACGAGCCTCTTCGAGACCGCGAGCCGCGAATTTAAGACTTCGAAATGGTCCTACCGAGTCAGCGTCGCGAACCTGACGAGGAATGAGCTCTCGGGTGCCCAGCTCGAGTATCGCATCATTTTCAATGATCAGGTCGAGTTCGTCCGCACGGCGGTGGGACCCGGGAAGGGACTCAATCAGCAGGACGGTCAGGCTATCGACCTGCCCGAAATGGCCTTCAACGACACGATCGAATTCGAAACGCCCGCCGTGGATCTTAATACCTACGAGTATTCGCCCACCCGCGGCGACCGTGAATACGCAAAGGACTCGATCAAAGGCATCTGGATTCGCATCACCAAAAACGGCAAGCTCATCGGCGAATACCAGAGCAGCCCCGCTGCCCTCGCCAGTGTCAGCTGGGACAATGAAGAGGATGTCGAGATCCGCATCACGAATCGCTTCCGCGACTCGCTCGGGTCATCGGGCAAGGAGTGAGCGCGCGGGCCTTTACCGCTGCTCCAGCAGATAGGCGACGAGGTCGCGCAGCGCCTCTGCCGTGAGCGTCTGATCGAGGCCCATGGGCATGAGCGAGACGGGGAGCCGTTTGATCGCGGTGACCTCCTCGTGCGGGATGACCTGCTTTTGCCCGCTCAGGCCGATCAGCTCGAGTCCGGCGGTGGTCTGCGCGTCGATCAGGCCCACCTGCACGGGCGTGTCCTTCGCCTTTACGCTGATCTCAAAGGTCTCGAAGTCCCGTGCGATCGACTCGCTGGGGTAAAGGATGGACTCGTAGAGATCACGCGCCCCGCGGATGCGGCCTATCGTGCTGAGATCGGGACCGATCTGACCGCCGAGTTCCCCGACGCGATGACAGACGAGACAGGCACCCTTACCCGAGGCGAAGACTTCTGCGCCCTCGGCCGGGTTGGCTGACGGCATTGAGGCGACGAGAGACTCAATCTTTGTGCTGCGCTGCGCTTTTTCCGCCTCCACTTCGACCAATCCGGCGTCAAGCTTCGCCGAGGCCTCGGGATAGGCGGCGAAGAGAGCCTTGAGCGGCTCGACCTCCAGACTCGCGAGGGCGGGCGAGGCGATGAGAGCGTCGATCACCGTCGCCGCCTGCTCTGCCGAGTCGATTTTGCGGAACAGTTCCGGGAAAGACCCCCACTCGACCGGACCGAACCCCGTCAGGAGCGGGGCGAGACGATCCCGCTCGGCCGCGCCGAGAGTGGACCCGCCGAGGAGCGCGACCGCCTGCGGGCGGAGAGCACTGCCACTCCCGGGTCGCAGGGTGGCCTCTCCCAGCGCGAAGGCGGCAGGGGCGATGAGACTCTTCGGGACGAGCAGCGCCCTCGCCGCGCTGAAACGCAGTGCGGCATCGAGCGATTCATTACGGCAGATCGCCTCGAGAGCGGTCGTGAATTTGTCTGATCGGCTCGCCTCGAGAGCGGCCACCGCAGCGGCGAGGAGTTCGCCGTCGGTCCCGGCGGTGAGTGCCCGATCAAAGACCGGCGACCATTCCGCCTGATAGACGATACCGGGGGAAAGGGCGATCAGGTCCAGCCCGAGACGGACCCGCGCGGGGCTCTCCGAAGTCATCAGATTCGTGAGATAGTCGATCATCGGCGGCGCGTCGTCGAAGCGCGGCACGAGAGCCTCGAGGATGCCCCGCTGGATCGCGTTGAGCTCGTCGGGCCAGTTGAAAAAGGCATTGGCGAGGGCCGCGTCCCATTCGTGGTGGCGCTTCGCCACGGCGAGGGCGGTGGCGCGCAGGGCGGCATCGCCGGCCTCGAGAAAAGGCAGCACGCTCAGCACCTCGAGCTTCGACGAAGCCATCTCGTCGAGGGCGCGCAGGGTGCCGCTGAGCGTTTGCGGGTCGGTCGAATTCATGCCCTCGCGCGTCGTCTCGAAGTCATCGATCTCGATCAGCGCATAGATCAGCGAATGCTCGAGGAAGCGGTCGTCGCCCGCCCGGCCGAGTCTGCCGGTGAGGGCACCGATGGCGCGGCGCTCCCCCATGCGCCCTAGCGCGGCGGCGGCGGCGCGTGCGACGGCGGGCTCGTCGGCACGGACGATCCCCGCGAGAGCACCCGTGATGGTGCGGTTGCGCTCGAGTTCGATCTCGCGCTCGGCTGGCTGGTTCGCCGCGACGATCTGCCAGCAGCGCGTCACGCTGAGCGCATTGCAGGCAGTATGCCGAACCGCCGGATCGAGATCAGTAAGGGCGTCGTAGATGAGATCGGTCGATTCCGAAAACTTCATCCGCGCGAGCGTCCAGACCGAGTTGACCCGCTCTGCCGTGGTCGAGGTCTCCGAAGTCAGCAGCCTTTCCAGCTCGGGCAGGGCCGGGGCACCGCGCACCGCGAGCTCGGTGATGGCGCGGTCCCGCAGCCAGTCCTGCTCGGCCCCGAGATAGCCCGAGACCTGCTCGGCCGTGAGCCGCGTCCACTCGGGGTAAACGGTTGCGGTGTAGGGACCGGCGTCCGTTCTGGAGAGCCGGAAAATGCTGCCCGCGACATCCGGTTTGGCGATCTGCGAGGTGGGGCAGCCGTTGCGGAACCAGCCGCCCGTGTCGATCACGAGAAGGTCGCCATTCCTGTCCTCGAGCAGATCAGTGAGGTGCGTGTCGGGCTTCAGGGCTTTGAAAATCGTGCGGGTTTCCTCTGCGGCGTAGGTCGCGCCTTGCGGGCGGGTGCGCGTGACGGTGACTTCGCCGGTATTGAAGTGAGTCGCGAGCCAGCCGTCGGTCCAGTCCGGATCGAGAGCCCCGCTGCGGTAGCGGGCCATCCCCGAGACCGCGACGTGTCCGAAGTCGTGGACCGGTCCGAGCAGCTCGCCCGTTTTCCGGAATTCTTCGAGGACGAGGCCCTGATCGTAGCGCGGGTAGGCCCCGCCATAGACCCAATGCGTGAGCGTGTCGCCGCGGGGACGACCGTAGAAGAGATTCACCGTGCCGAGGATTTCGCCCTCGTCGGTGAAGTCGATCTCGACCGGATTATCCATCCCGCCGCCCGCAAAGGACTCCACCTCGCCGCCGCTGAGCTGCGACGACCAGATCCGCGCGCCCTTGCCCGTCTCCATGATCCGGCCCGTGTCATTGTCGGGAATGGCAAAACCCTTGCGCCCGTGCGCCCAGTGGAGGCGTCCGTTCGGATGCAGAAAGGGCCCGTGCACGTCGGCGGCGTTGCCGGTGAAATCGAAGCCCGTCGCGAGTTCTTCTTGCACCTCGGCACGGCCGTCGCCGTCCTCGTCGGCGAAGCGCCAGAGACTCGGCGGTGACATCACATAGAGCGAATCGTAGACCCAGAGGGCACCCTGGGGAAAGGTGAGCTTGTCAGCAAAGAGCGTCGCCTTGTCAAAGACGCCGTCGCCATTGGTGTCCTCGAGCATCCGGATCGATCCCGGTCGCTCGCGCAGGAGCCCCTCTTTATCCAAATTGACCCCCGCATTTTCCGCAACAAAAAGGCGTCCACGATCATCGAGCGTCGCCATCACCGGATGCTTCACCAGCTCCGGCACCATCGCCGGAGTCACGGTGATCCCGGCATCGACGACAAAGTCGTCGGCACAGAGCGGCCCGAGAGCGACCGCGAGATAGAAGAGCAGGAATGGACGGGGCATGGCCTGCAAGATGCCAGATGCCGGACGCCGCTGCAAGGGTCTCTTCGCGGGAAGGGGAGACTCAATAGGGTGGGGTGGAGGAGGCAAGAGGGTAGCCCTCAAAGGACCCCGAGGGGGACGGGCGAGCTGCATCGTAACCTCATCACCGGCGTCGTGAATCGGGCAAAAAGTAGCATCGGCATCCTGCCGATGGTCCGTGCCGACACGTCCGTTGTTCGGTTGATCCGCAGGGAGGGCAGAAGCCCTCACTCCAGCCCGATGCTTTGCCCATCTATGCCTTACCCTTTGCCCCCAATCGCCGGGCCTTCCTTTGTTGCTGGCCTTTGTGAGGCCGGGTTGCGTGCTCGGGCGTCGGTTTGCCGGGATGGGAGTCTTTTGATTCTTCCATTGCGCAGCGCGGCCTCACAGAGCTGAGCTCAGAGAGGCCATCTACAGCGCTTAACCTGCTTCGGATCTCAACGGGAAGCGCGTTCTACAAACGGCATTCGAGGTCGGCGGGGCAGTCCTGGCTGGCGTCAACCTTCGTGATCGCGATTGATCCGTCAAAAACCGACCATACAACGCTCAACGGGAACTTTGGCAAGTTCCGCTACTCCCCGGCCCGCAGCGCGCAAGCCGCGAACCTCGTCATGGACGCGGGGGCGGCTGGATGATTCGTAAGATTCGTTCCATTCGCGTTCCATTCGTGAATCCCTGATCTGGGCCAATCCGGGGGGAATCATTCGATCACAGACGATCGCAGATCCGCTTTGCTCCCGCCGATTGGCACAGATTTGGAGAATAGCGGGAACCGGAGAAGAGAACGCATTTCCGACGTTCCGGAACTTTCGCAACCGTCGCTGAAAACCTCACCCCAGCCTGAGGCTCTGTTGGAACGAAGAACGAAGAACGAAGAACGAAGAACGAAGGCGACACACAAGTTCGAAGAGACAGGTTAATAATCAGGTCCAGTATTTTCAATTTCATCTTTCAAATCCGAAAAATATGAGAATTTAATAATTTGCAGCCGAATAAATAACCTGTCCCTGCGATTTGTGTGGTCCCTGCGATTTGGTCCCTGCGAATTCGAATCGACCGAAGCGACCGCGAAGGCGGAAGCGAAGGCGGAAGCGAAGGCGGAAGCGAAGTGAGACCGGAATTGCGCCTTCCGTGATTCGGAGAACTTCCAGTTTGTCAGGCCTACGATCATGCCGGATGACAAAGATTGACAAAGTTGGTTATTGGAGCGAAACATCTTCATGAATATTTCCCTCACCCCTGAGCTTGAATCGGCTGTGAAACGAAAGGTTGATTCGGGACTTTACAACAATGCCAGCGAAGTGATTCGTGAAGCACTCCGGATCGCTCTTAGGCAGGATCAAGAGAACGATTGGCTGAAGAGAGAAGCCGCGATTGGTTTCGCTCAGCTCGAGGCGGGAGAGGTGACCCGAGTCTCTTCAAAAGAGGAATTCGTGCGCTTGATTCGCGGAAATACAGAGTGATCGATGGAACTCCACTTTACCGACGCGGCTCTGTCGGATCTCCGCTCCATTCGAGCGTATACCCTTCATCGATGGGGCGAAGAGCAGGAACTCCAATACTTGGAAGAGATGTGGTGCCGGTTTGAGGAAATCCTCGCAGGACCGGGTCGCTGGCGTGCGAGGGAGGACCTTTTTCCTGGATGTCAGTTAGCAACCCTAGGCAAGCACGTCATTCTCTTTCGACTCGATGGGGGAAGCCTTCAAATCGCGAGAGTCCTTCACAGTGCAATGGATTTTCCACGTCATTTCCCGGATGTTTCCTAGCGTTGCGCAAGGAGCGCTTTCGCCGGGGCGTCGAAGCCGCCGCACTGTCCGCCCCGAAACCCGGCTACCAGGCACGAAGAACGAAGGCGACAGCCTTCCGAAAAACCTTGCCCGCAACCCTATCCTGATTCATAACTCTCTCCCATGAGAAACCCCTCCCTCACGCTTCTCACGCGTCTCGCGCTGGCCTTTTCTGCTTTTCTCCCCCTTGGCGCAGCAGCGGCTGAGAAAAGACCGAACATCGTCTTCATCTTCTCCGACGATCATTCGCCGAACGCGATCGGGGCCTACAACCGGTGGCTGAAGTCGGTCAATCCCACGCCGAACATCGACAAGCTCGCGGCCGGGGGCATGGTCTTCGAGCGCAGCTACTGCACGAACTCGATCTGCGGTCCGGTGCGGGCGGTCATTGAGACGGGCAAGCACAGCCATCTCAACGGCTTTCGGCAGAATGGCGACAAGTTCAACTGGGATCAGCAGACTTTTCCCAAGCTGCTCCAGGCCTCGGGCTACCAGACGGTCCTCTACGGCAAATATCATCTCGACGGCAAGCCGCAGGGCTATGATGAATGGACGGTGCTGCCGGGGCAGGGGCTCTATTACAATCCTGATTTCCTGACGGCAGAGGGCAAGGTGAGAAAAGAGGGATACTGTACTGACCTCGTCACTGAGATGGCGGTGGAGTGGCTCAAGGAGAAACGCGATCCGGAGAAGCCCTTTATGCTGCGGGTGCAGCACAAGGCCCCGCACCGCAACTGGATGCCGGCCCTGCGACATCTCGATGCCTATGACGATGTCCTCATCCCCGAGCCTCCGACGCTCTTCGCGGACCACCGTTTCCAGGCCTCGCCGTCGCGGAATCAGGAGCTCGAGATCGATCGTCACATGGATCTGAACTATGACCTTTTTGTCGATCTGACGGCCGACTTCGACCTGCCCGCCTCGCAGGAGACGCAGGATCGGTCCGCCTGGCAGAACATGAAGCGTATGTCACCCGGGCAGATGACGGCGTGGCGGGCGCACTTTGCACCGCTCGACAAGGCATTCCACGAGGCCAATCTCAGCGGCGAAGCTCTCGTGCGCTGGAAGCACCAGCGCTACCTGCGGAACTACCTCGCCTGTGTGAAGGGCGTTGATGAAAGTGTCGCGACGATGATGAAGACCCTCGAAGAGCTCGGTCTCGCGGAGAACACGATCGTGATTTATTCGTCCGACCAGGGCTTTTATCTGGGGGACCGCGGCTGGTATGACAAGCGCTGGATGTATGAGCCGTCTTTTGAAATGCCGCTCATCGTGAAGTGGCCCGGAGTGACGGCCCCGGGTTCCCGCAACTACGATCTGGTGCAGAATCTCGACTACGCCTCGACCTTCCTCGATGTGGCCGGGGTGGAGATCCCGTCCGATCTTCAGGGGCTCTCGCTCGTGCCCTTGCTGAAGGGGGAAAAGCCGGAGAAATGGCGTGACGCGATCTATTACCACTACTTCGAATACCCGAGCGTGCACATGGTCGCAAGGCAGCGCGGGGTGCGCACGGACCGCTTCAAACTGATCCATTTTTACCAGTTCGATGAATGGGAATTTTACGACCTCGATGCGGATCCGCAGGAGCAGCGCAGTCAGTATGATAATCCTGTCTACGCCGCCGAGGTGGCGAAGCTGAAGGAGCGTCTCGAGGCCCTGCGCGTGCAGTATGGCGACGATACCGACATCTCGCCGAGGTCGGAAGAGTGGCGCGAGAAAGTGCGGAAGAAGGAAGTGAAAGAGTAGTGATCTGTCGGGCCGACAAATTGATGAAAACGATTCTGACTTTTCTGGTCCTCGCCGTGTCCCTCCGGGGATTTGCTGATGAGGGCGTGACTCTGACAGTCACTGTCACGAACATTCCCGGAGCGGAGGGAAACATGCTCGTCGGGCTCTACGACTCTGCGGAGTCCTTCACCGAAAGGCCACGCGCCGACTCACCGAAGATCGCGGTGACTTCGGTGGCGAACGTCACCGCTACGATAGCGAACGTGAAGCCGGGGGCCTATGCGATCGCGGTGATCCAGGACCTGAACGGGAACGGCAAGCTCGATCGCAATTTCGTGGGAATGCCGAAAGAACCGCTCGCCTTTTCGGTGATCAAAGTGATCCCGAAAGGCAAACCCGACTTTGCGGCCTGCTCGTTCGAGGTGAAGGCTGAAGACGTCGCGATGACGATCCCGCTCACGGTGAAGTGAGCGGGGGGATCAGTGAGGAGGGGTCGGACCGCGGGCGTCCCGCCCGCTTCACTAGCTCGGGGCATTGGGGCGGGCGAGACGCCCGCGGTCCGACAAGGTTCTCCGTCCCGCCCGCTTCAACGCCGACCCGGCGTCACAGCTGCAAATCCACGTCGGTCATCGCGCCTTCTGACGCTGAATTCACGAGCTTCGCGAATTTCGCGAGGACGCCGCGGGTGTAGCGGGGCTTGGGCTGCTTCCAGGCTTTTTTCCGCTTGGCGAGATCCTTGTCCGACACATGGAGAGTCATCACGCGTTTTTCGGCGTCGATGGAGATTTTGTCTCCGTTCTCGACGAGGGCGAGGGGACCGCCGACGAAGGCTTCGGGGGTGACGTGGCCGATCACGAATCCGTGGCTGCCGCCGGAGAAACGTCCATCAGTGATGAGGGCGACATCTTTGCCGAGACCGGCGCCCATGATCGCGCCGGTGGGCCCGAGCATCTCGCGCATCCCGGGACCGCCCTTGGGTCCTTCCATGCGGATGACGACGACGTCGCCCTTTTTGATCTTCCCTTTGAGAATGGACTGCATCGCTTTCTCCTCGGAATCAAAGACCTTCGCGAGGCCTTCAAAGGTCAGGCCCTCTTTGCCCGAGATCTTCGCGACGGCGCCTCCGGGGGCGAGGTTGCCGTAGAGAATGACGAGGTGCCCTTCCTTTTTGATGGGATTGCTGAACGGGCGGATCACGGTCTGGCCCTTGGGGTAGGGTTTCACTTTGGCGAGATTCTGCGCCATCGTTTTGCCGGTCACGGTCATGCAGTCGCCATGGAGCAATCCGGCGTCGAGCAGCATCTTCATGAGCGGGAGGGTGCCGCCGATCTCGACGAGTTTCATCATGACGTTGGCGCCGCTCGGCTTCAGGTCGGCGAGGACGGGGACGCGCTTCCCGATGCGGGTGAAGTCGTCGATCGTGATTTTGACATTCGCGGAGCTGGCCATGGCGACGAGGTGGAGGACGGCGTTGGTCGATCCGCCGAGAGCGGTCACGATGGTGATGGCATTTTCGAAGGCCTTCTTTGTCATGATGTCACGGGGCCGGATGTTGTGGTTGATGAGGTTCATGACGGCGGCTCCGGCGTCGAAGCTGTCCATCATTTTCTCATCGCTCACGGCCGCCTGGGCGGAGCTGTTGGGAAGGCTCATGCCGAGGGCCTCGATCGCGCTCGCCATGGTGTTGGCGGTGTACATGCCGCCGCAGGAGCCGGGGCCGGGAATGGCGGTCTCGGTGATGCCTTCAAGTTCGGCGTCGTCGATTTTGCCGGCGCTGTGTTTGCCGACGGCTTCAAAGACCGAGACGATGTCGACGTCTTCGCCCTTGTAGCAGCCGGGCTTGATCGTGCCGCCGTAGACGAAGATACCGGGCCGATTCATGCGGGCAATGGCCATGATGCAGGCCGGCATGTTCT
This sequence comes from Verrucomicrobiales bacterium, assembly GCA_041688355.1. GTDB lineage: Bacteria > Verrucomicrobiota > Verrucomicrobiia > Verrucomicrobiales > DEV007 > Arctic95D-9. The sequence goes on from JBDNIL010000288.1 coordinate 45,954, forward strand.
TGTCGCAGCCGCCGATCGCGACGAGGCCGTCCATGCCTTCGCAGCCGACTACGGTCTCGATGGAGTCGGCGATGACTTCGCGGCTCACGAGCGAGTATTTCATACCCTCGGTGCCCATGGAGATGCCGTCCGAGATGGTGATGGTGTTGAACTCGACGCCTTTGCCGCCGGCCGCGTCGATGCCCTTGACCGACTCTTTCGCGAGTTTGTCGATGTGCATGTTGCAGGGGGTCACCATGCTCCAGGTCGAGGCGACCCCGACGATGGACTTTTCAAAGTCCGCAGTCGAGAACCCGACGGGGTGGAGCATCGCCCGGCTCGGGGCACGGTCGGGACCGTCGAGCACGGGGGCGGAAAACTGACGGTGCGCGGGCGTGCCGGATTTCTTCGGAGCGGATTTGGCGGATTTTTTTGCAGGGGCCATGGGGATCGTGAGGGGGGGTAAGTGGAAATAAACTCTTCGTAAAGATGGCGGGAAAAGCCAATTGATAGAAATACTATTTTTACCCCTGTGTGATACCTTTTCGGTATGAACGAATTCTCCCTGCGTGAACTGGAGTGTTTCATCGCCGTGGCGGAGGAGTTGTCTTTCACCCGGGCGGCGGAGCGGCTGCGCCTGGCCCAGCCGCCGCTCTCGCGGCATATCCAGGCGCTCGAGGGCAAGCTCGAGGTGGCGCTCTTTGAGAGGTCGCGACGGCACGTTGCTGTGACTGCGGCCGGGATTGCCTTTCTCGCCGAGGCGCGGGACATCCTGCTGCGGCTGCGCCGAGCGGGCGAGATGGCGAGACGGGCCGCCCGGGGCGAGACCGATCAGGTGAGGGTGGGCTTCGTCAGTGCAGTGCTCTCGCCCGAGCTGGTCGCGGTCTTCACGCGGTTTGGAAACCGGCATCCGCACATCCGCATGCAGTTGTACGATCTGCTCCCGTCCGAGCAGCTCGGGGCGCTCTCTCGGGGTGAAATCGAACTCGGATTCATCGGAGTGGCACCCGAAAAGCTCCCGCCGGGCCTGGATGTGACTCGCTGGCGGGGGGAGGAGTTGCTCGTCTTCCTTCCGCCCAATCACCCGCTCGCGGCAAAGGCCGAAGTGAAGTTGGCGGAGTTGGCGAACGAGCCCTTCGTGATGATCTCGGCGGAGGCTGCCCCTGCCTACCATTCCTACCTCCACCGGATCTGCCTCGAGGCGGGGTTCCGACCGCGCATCGTTCAGGAGGCGGTCCGTGCCCAGGCGGTCGCGGCGCTGACGGTGGCGGGAGCGGGCGTCGCGATCCTGCCGGCTTCGCTCAATCGCATCACCGGAAACGGACGGACACTGCGCCGCGCAGGCCGGTCGAAGACCATGATGACGCATTCGGTGGTGCATCCTTCCCGCATCAGCTTTCCCGTGGCCCGCCTGCTCGAGGCACTGCGACGGTGAGACCCGGTCACGCGGCCGAGGCCCGGCGACGGAGCATCCCGATGAGTCCGCGGGCCTTGGTGCGGCCTTCTTTGGAAAGAGAGAGGGCCTTGGTCGATCCCGTGAGGTAGGATCGGCTCGTGAGTCCGGCGATCGCGGAAGTGATGTGGGCGACGCGAGGACGACCGCATTCTGCGATGATGTCGTTGAGATCCCGGCTCGAGAAGCTGTCCTGCTGGTGGCCGACGCTGAGAACCAGGGCGGAGAGGAGAGCCTGGTCGGCGAGGGTGAGATCGTAGTCGTCGACTGCCTCGAGGATCATCGTGGCCTGATCGTGCAAGCCGGGGCCCTCATCGTCACGGGCGACGAGGGTGGGGGCGGTGTCCGTCGAGAGATTCCCTTGAGACCGCATCTGGATGGCCACCCTCACGGTGAGCTCGAGTGCTCGTAGTTCGCTCAATTCCATCTCGGGAATGAGGGCTGCGATCGTGTCGAGAGGGGAAAGGTTCATTTTAATCTCAAAAAAGATCGAGTTAGGAAGAAAATGTTTGCAAAATTGTCTTAAAAATGAGAATTGAATCTCATCCGAGATTGGTTTGGTGAAAGACTGAGGAAAATTAGCACAGAAACTAACGATCCTCAAATAATTTTAAAACGCGAGAATAAATTGAGAACTAAGATGAGAGAGATCGAAACAGTTGAGATTGGCGGTCTGGAGGACTTCATCCAGGAGATCATTCCCCAGTTGGGATTCCAGCGTATCCCGGTCTATCGGGGGCAGGCTTCGAGTGCGTGGAAGCTCTTCCCGCCGCTCTTCCGCGAGGAGGTCGCGAAGACGGAGTTCAAGAGCTGGTCCGAACTGGAGTCCGCTTTCCTCATCGGGCTGAAACAACGGGGTCGCGGCGAGCTCGGCTACGAACCCTCTACCGAACTCGAATGGCTCGCGCAGGGGGCGCATCACGGTCTGCCGACCCGATTTTCCAACTGGACTGAGAAAGCCCTCGTGGCGCTCTTTTTTGCGACCGATCCCGCGCGCGCTGATGAGGATGGCGTGGTCTGGAGGATACTGCCCGGTGACAGAAGCCTCGTGATCTCGCAGGACTACGAGCAGATTCCCGAGCAGGCGAGGCTCTATCGTCCCCAGCATCCGACTGCGGCGATGCTCAATCAGAGAACCTGTTTCCTTTCCCACCCGCTCCCGAACGAAGACGCCTCGGCCGAGTCGTTTGAAGATCTCTATGAGCTCGGCAGCGAGCGACTCTCTCTCGCCAAACTGATCATTCCCGCGAGCGAAAAATCCTACCTGCGCCGCCGCCTCGCCGAGCTGGGAGTCGATAACCGGGCCATGTTCGCGGGAATGGGCGGACTCTGCCGCGACATCCGCGAAGAGCTCTACTCGCACACGGATTCCTACGAGTGGGTTTTTCCGGAGTGAGGGGAGGTCCTGGATCCGTAGCGGAACTCGCAAGAGTTCCTCTTTGGTGAAAGCGCAACGGGGAACATTGGCATGTTCCGCTACGGGCAGACTCGCACAAGGATTTTTCCCCGCCGCGAAACGCAAAGTCCCGCGCAAATGCGCCGCATTCCCCTCTCGACCGCAGTGGCTTTGATGGGTTTTGGTAGAAGGATGACAACAAGACGTAGTATTCTCAAGGGAGGCGTGGCGGTCTCGGTGCTGGCGGCTGCTCCTGCGATCGTGCGGGGACAGAACCTCAACTCAAAGCTCCAGCTCGCCTCGATCGGATCGGACGGCAAGGGATTCAGCGACATCTCCGCGATGTCGACCCACGACAAACAACAGTATGTGGCCTTTTGCGACATCGATCTGAACCGAACCTTGAACGTGAAAAAGCTGAGTCCGGAGACGCCGGTCTATCAGGATTTCCGCGAGATGTTCGCCCAGATGGGGGACAAGATCGATGCCGTGACGGTCTCGACGCCGGATCACATGCACGCCTATTGCTCAATCAGCGCGATGCAGTTGGGCAAGCACGTCTATTGCCAGAAGCCGCTCACGCACAACATCTGGGAGTCCCGCGAAGTCGCGAAGATGGCGAAGGAAAAGGGGCTCATCACCCGTCTCGGGAACCAGATCCACTCGCACAAGTTTTACCGCACGGCGGTCCAGATCATCCAGTCGGGACGCATCGGAAAAGTGAATCGGGTCCACTCGTGGGTGGGAACGCCCGGCCACTGCCGCAGCGGGCATATCAGTCGTCCGAAGACGGTCGATCCGGTGCCGGAGACGCTCGACTGGGACAAGTGGATCGGCGTCGCGCCGACGCGACCCTATTCGGGGAACCGCTGCTACGCTCCCTGGGGATGGCGTGACTGGCAGGACTTCGGTGGCGGCGCGATCGGTGACTTCGGCTGCCATATCCTCGACCCGATCTACACAGCGCTGAATATCACGGAACCGTCGAATGACTTTATCGCCGAGCATTCCGGGATGAATGACGAGGTCTGGCCGGCCCAGACGACTTACAGTTTCACCGTGCCGGGGACGGAATACACGGCGGTGGAGCGGCTCAAGATCTCCTGGTACAATGGCGGTCCCATGCCCTCGATCAAGGGTTCGCACCTGCCCGAGCGCGAGGCTCTGCCGGCGAGCGGATCCATGGTCATCGCCGAGGGCGGCACTCTCGTGATCCCGCACGTCGCGGCTCCGATGCTGTATTTTGAAGGGAAGGAAATGAGCACCGATTACGAAATGGCCGATGACCGTGATCATTACCACGGCTGGATCGATGGGTGTTTGTCAGGCAAACAGCCGTCTGATGATTTCCAATACGGAGCCCGCATGACCGAGACGATTCTGCTTGGCAATATCGCGGTGCGTTACCCTAACACGACCCTCGACTGGGATGCCCCGGCGATGAAGTTTAAAAACAACGACGACGCCAATCGCTGGGTCACCCGTGAATACCGCGAGGGCTGGGATCTGAAAGCGCTGATCGGTTGAGCGCCCGAAGGTCTCACGACCTTCGCTACGCTCTTGCATGAGGACGCAAGGAGAAGTAGGCCGCCCCTCTCCTACTCAGGCGCGTACCAGCGTCCGAGAGTTTTCACGATCACCCTTCGCAGTTCTATCGGATCGATTTCACCTGAAAAGCGATGCAAAACCTTGCCGCCGGGAGCCAGGAGCACCGTATGGGGCAGCGTCCCCTGCCACTCGGGATCGAGGGCTTCGGCGAGGGAGTCGGTGCTGCCGGCATAGAGATAGTTATTCGTGCTGCGCCCTTCTTCGAGGACCGATCCCTCGGTGAGGTCGGGCATGGCGGCGTGGAAACGTTTCAGGAGCGTCCCGGCCTTTTCGATGGTCTCGGGAGCGTCGGTGCTGATCGTGATCATGTCGAATCCGCGCGTCTCGAACTGGCGTCCGATCTCGACGAGGTGCGGCATCTCGGCGAGGCAGGGCCCGCACCAGGTCGCCCAGAGATTGACGAGCCTCAGATTATCAGTGGTGTTCGCGGCGAGCATTTTGACGCCGTCCCCGTCGATTTTCTCGATCGTCACCGGCTTGGCTTCGAACTTCGCATTATATTCCCCAACGAGGTGCCGCTTCGCAGCCCACTTCGTCGAGCAGCCGTGCGCGCGGGTGACCGGCTCGGCGATGGGAGTGCCGGCGAGGATGGCGGCGACGGCCTCGCGGGCGTCGTGTTTAGTGATCGTGTCAGGATCACCGAACCTGGAGTCGTCGATGCGCCCCGCGTAGCGCAGCTTGCGGTCTTTATCGAAGAGGAAAATTTGCGGTGTAGCGGTGACTCCGTAGGCGAGACTGACGCTCTGGGTCTCCCCGTCGTAGAGGTAGGGAAAATTGAATTCGTACTCGGCGGCGTGGAGTATCATCTCCGCAAGGGTGTCGCCATAGATCGAGTATCCCAGCTCGTTCAGCCGCACGGACTGCGGGTCGTTCGGCGAGATCGCGATGAGTTGAAAGCTCTTGTCCGCGTAGGCCTCGATGAGCGCCTTCACCCTCGACTCCGCTCCCTGGGCGCTGGGGCAGTGATTGCAGAGGAATACTACTGCGAGGATATCCGCCGCCGCATAGTCGGCGAGACGGTGGTTTTTGCCATCGACTCCGGGGAGGTCGAAGTCGGGCGCGCCCGCCCCGATCGCGAGCGGCTTGAGCTCAGTGTTGCCGGGGGCGGCATGGAGCGACGTGGCAAATGGGGCGAGAGCACCGACAAGGGCGATCGGTAAAAGGGAAGAGAATCGCATCATGTGAGAAAAGATCACTGGGCTGCCGCTGCAGGATTGCCATCGGTCGTGCCGGGAAGGCGGGCCGATCCGACGCCCTGAGCGGATTCGATGAGGCTCTCGAACTCGGCGTAGAATTCTTCGCCGAATTCACCGGTGAGGTTCGCCTCGACAAAATCAAGCATCAATTTCGCCCCGTTCACCTGATCTACGTAGAGAAACATGTCCTTTAACTTGCCCCACTGCAGCTGGGGCAGGGTTCTTTTGGTGAACTCCTCCTTGCTGTGGTCTTTGAGCGCGCCACCCTGATTGACCTGGGCATTACGGGCGCGGCGTTCCTCTTCGCGATTGAGGCCGCGGAGTTCCTCCTGCTTTTTCTCCTCGAGGATCATGACGAGGCGGGCCTGCTGCTCGATGCGTTTGTCCCAGGCTGTCATGAGGGCGGAGGGATTCTCCTTGCGCAGGTAGGGCAGGATGGCCCGACTGTAGATGCCGGCGATGTTGATCGGAACAGGTTCCCAATTCTCATTTTTCCCGAGAAGATTCTCAAGATAGTAGGCCTTGGCAAAAACGGAGTTGGCGACGGATTGGGTGATCCCGCCGGTAGGCATTTCAGTGAGGCGGCTGAGATTGTCAAGATGGGTCATGAGCGGGGAGAAAATGGCAGCTTTATCCTCCGTCTCGGCGGCCTGACAGCTCAGTGCCAGATAACGAAGCTGATGCTGAAGCGATTCGACAAACTTCGGATCACTCAGGTTTTTCGATTGATTCTCCTTCCATGCACGGAAGTCTGCTTCGGGGCGTCCCTCACGGTCATACTCGACCATCTTGACGCAGTTGATGTAAAGTTCGACGGCGGCTCGCGGATCGGCTGCGGCGTTGACGAAGGATTGCCCCGCAGTGGTGTTGCGCGAAGTGAGGTGATTGTTAAGGTTGGTCTTCAGTGACTCGAGGCGAGTCTTCAGCGATGCGATCTGTTCGGGCGTGAGGGATTGCGCGTTCACAGCCGTGAGGCCAAGTGAAATGAGGAGGGCGTTGAGAAGCAGGGATTTCATTTTCGACGGATCGTATCGGGATATAACCGTG
>JBDNIL010000289.1:0-8900 GCA_041688355.1 Verrucomicrobiales bacterium
AGTGCTCATTGCCCTGTCCAGTTTGCTTGTCCTGGCGGGGATCTCACCAACTTTGGCCTTCTACGGCTTTCTCATCGATCCTTTTTCCTCTCTGGCTGCTGCGGTGCTCTCCTCGGTCGCGGCGTTCGCCTATGCCGGGACGGAAAAGGGTCTGCGGAAGCGTGTCCTCGAGGAGGTTCTCGGACCTCGCGTCTCGAGTCACACTTTCACCAGCCTGCTGGAGGCACCGGACCCGCCCGATTTCAAGGGGGCCACGAGGGAGGTGACTGTGCTGACTTGCCGTCTACTGGAGTATCAGAGCCTCCAGGATTTACTCGAGCCGTCCGAGTTGATGAAGCTGAGCAATCTTTTCATTCGCAGTGCCTCCGCTTTCCTGCTCTCTCGGGGCGGGTATCTGGATGAATCCAGCCCGGAGCTGGTGCGGGTCTCCTTCGGGATGCTGAGTCCTTCGGAAGACCATGCCTCCCAGGCCTGCCAGGCAGCGCTGGAACTCCGCAGTCGGCTTCGTAACCTGAGCCAGGAGTGTGAGACGCGCTGGTTCCAACCGCTCCAATGCGGGGTGGGGATCAGTTCGGGGCGCATGACGGTCGGTGTCTACGGGATGCCGGGGCATATTTTCTTCAGCGGGATCGGCGAGGTGACGGACTACTCGCGGCGCCTCGCCCTGGCGAATGTGAGGTATGGCTCTGACCTGCTCATCGGACCGGAAACCTATCGTCTTGTCCAGGGGGGGATGGAACTGCGGCCGATGGAGATGTTTTACGACCCGGTCACCAACGACTTGGCCGAGATCTATCAGCTCCTCGCCCGCGCCGGGCAGTTCACCGGGGAGGAAAAAGCGCGGCGTGACCTTTTCTGGCACGGGGTCATCCATCTCCGTGAAAAGAACTTCGAGGCCGCTCTGGACTGCTTCAGTCGTTCGCGGCTGCCCGGCACCGAAGACGCGCCTGCGGCGTATTTCATCAGTCGATCACAGGCGGGTGTCGCCACTCCCGAAGCGCCGGCGAGCCGCCTCGTCCGAGAACTGACGGACGAGGGCCATGCGAGGCTGATCTCGATGATGTGATTATTTTCCCTCTTTTTATGGCACAAGTGGACTATCCGGAGCCGGTCAAAGCGCTCATCTCTCATCTCAAGCAGTTGCCCGGGATCGGTCCGAAGAGTGCGGAGCGAATTGCCGTCTGGCTGATGCAACAAGGGCAGGGAACGACAGTGCCGTTTGCAGATGCCCTGAAAGGGGCCGGATCTCTCGTCTTCGAATGCGGAACGTGCGGCTTTTTCTCAACCGAAGAGCATGGCTGCGCCGTCTGCGACGGGCTGCAACGCGACTCGCACCTCCTCTGCATCGTCGAGCAGCCTACTGACATTCTGCCTTTGGAGCGGTCCGGGGCTTTTCGCGGGCATTATCATTCCCTGCGGGGGAGGATCTCCCCGCTCGACAACGTGGGGCCCGAGGATCTCCGCATCGGCGAATTGATCGAGAGGCTGAAGGCAGGTTCGTTCACCGAGGTGATCCTGGCCCTGAGTTCGGATGTGGAAGGGGAGGCCACTTCGAACTATCTTGGGGAAGTGCTCTCGGAGTTCGGCGAGCTCCATGTCACGCGGCTCGCGCAGGGCCTGCCGGCCGGCGGGGGGCTAGGGAGTGCCGACGAGCTTACCCTGATGCGGGCGCTCCAGGGACGGGTTGGTCTTTGATCCTCACTCCTCACTGCCTTCAGCGGGCGGCGGCGGTCATCTCGGTGAACTCGGGGATGATCGTGAGACTCTTTTCGGTGAGGCCGCGCAACACCGTGACCGGCGTCTCGCTGCCTGCGGGGAGATGGTGAATCACCTCCACCAGATCATCAAGTGAGGCCGTCTCGGTGCCGTCCAACGAGAGGATGATGTCCCCTGCCTCAAGACCGCTGCGTTCCGCCGGGGATCCTGGTTTCACGTCGATCACTTCGGGAGTGGAGGACTGATTGTGAAAGACGAGCCCGACGCGGACGGGGCCCGATCGCTTATGCGCCTTGACGTCTTCGACGAGCTTGCGGACCCGGGCGACAGGGATGGCATGGACTTCGCCACTCTTGTCGTGACTGCTTCCCGCGAGGATGCCTACGAGCTGGCCCTCAACAGAGACGAGCGGCGTCCCGGCGTCGCAGAACTTTTCAGGATCAGCGACGCGGACCCGCAGCATGGGCATGGGGAATTGCTCCCCCCGATGCGACCAGTCCTTGCCAGCCAACATCGTGAGGCAGGCGGAGCGGTTCGAGAGGCAGTTCAGTTTCTGCCCCCCTTTGAGATCGCCGGTGCGGGCGAGTGACGCGGGGGTGAGGCTGGTGAGCGGGCCGACCGCTTCAAGCAGACAGAGTCGCTGGGTCCCGTCGAGGAAAAGAACGCGTGCCTCCACCTTATCTTCGCCGGAGTGCAAAGTGGCTTTGGTGAGGCCGTCGAGAGAGAGGCTGGCGGGGATCACGCTAATGAACCAGGTCGTCTTATCGACGCAGATGCCGGGGCTGCGCACCTCGCTATTCCACGCGATGGTTACCGTTGAGTGAGCCTGCTCTGCGGCCGCGAGTGGGTAAATGCCGCCAGACAGGGCGAGAGAAAGGGCTGCGAGACGAGTGATCATGTCTGCGGCGATCTCAGAGTTCTCTGTAGGTGGCGCGCGCCGATGCGGGCACGAGCCCCTGCGCCCCCGGCTGGTTGGCATTTTGAAGTGCGGGAACCTGCGGGGCGCGCCGCGGGAGCTGAAGGGTGATGATCTGTTCGTCCATCGCAGGACCCACGTCGGCCGGGGAATAGTCTGCGTGCGGTGAGGCGAAGCTGCTCGCGGAGAGGGCGGCGACTCCGGAAGAGACGTCCCTGTTCTCGGAGAGCGTGGGGCGGACCGCGTAGACCCCGAGTGCGATCGCCGCTACAGCAGTGGCGCCTGCGGGGACGAGCCAGCGAGTGCCATTGATCTCGTCGAACCACATCGAGACCCTTTCAAGGAGCAGTCCTCTGGCGGATTGTCTCAGCATTTCGCTGCGCTGGCGGTCTTTGAAGTCTTCGAGGAAATTTTGGAAATATTCGTCGCCAGGCGTCTCGTATTTCTTAAGCTGGATCAAACGGTGGATATCTTCGGAGTCTTTCATCGCCTTCTCAAGGAACACAGGAGTAATAAAGGTTCGCTTCTGGATTTTTTCAATCACAGATCAGGTCGCAAACCGGTAAAAACTACTTTCGGAAGTCCTCAAGGTGGGATTGCAGCAATCTGTGTGCGTAGAAGAGCCGTGACCGCACTGTTCCCTCGGAAACTCCGAGAATCTTCGAAATTTCCGAGTGTGGCATCCCCTGGATGTCGAACATGGTGACCACCGCCCGGTGATCAACTGACAGCTGCTGCATGGCCATGTTCAATCTTTCCTGCAATTCCGAAATATTGGCCTCACGCACTGGATCGCTCTTCGAGGTGGCCTCGATGAAATCGTGGTCATTCTCGATGGCTAGATCGACGTCGTCGAGGCTCATCGTCCGGCGCCGGTTTCGCTTTTTGAGGAAGTTCAGGGTCATGTTCGTCGCGATGGAGTAGATCCACGTGTAGAACGAAGACTTGCCGCGAAAGCGTTTGATCGACCGGTAGGCTTTGGCGAAGACATCCTGAAGGAGGTCGTTGGTGTCCTCGCGATTCGAGGTCATGTGATAGACGAGTCCGTAGAGCTTCGGGGTGTATTTACTCACAAGTTCGTCGAAGGCGCGGGTGTCGCCCCGGCGGGCGCGCTCCACCAGATCCAGATCGGGATCGGGCTTTCGCATGATGGGTTTTCCTGTCATGACGTTGCCCGAGTCTTCACTCGCGCCCAAAGAGGCGGCCCGGACCCCGACAGGGGAGGCGGAATCATCGACCGGCGGGTCGGGGAGGGTCAGGAGGGATCTTTCGCTTTCTCTTTCCATTTGGAGAGGGCGGTCTCGGAAGACATCATGACGTCTTCGCGACCTTGGGCTGTGACGACGGAGCCGTCGGGGGCGAGAATGATGAGAGCGGGGATGCCGCTGATTTCAAATTGCTGGGCGAGGGAGTCGGCGGCCTTCGAGCTGGCGCCGGGGATGGAGAGCCATTTCATCTCCATCTGTTCGATGTACTTCTTTTTGTCTCCTTGAGACTTGTCGAGGCTGACGAACACGATTTCGAAATTCTTATCGGCATTATCGTCGCGAAAGGCAACGAGACTGGGCGTGAAGGCGCGGCAGGGCGGGCACCAGTGGGCGGAGAAATACAGACCGACGTGTTTGCCCTTGAGGCTGGCGGCGTCGATTTCTTTGCCATCCGCATCGTGCAGCACCACCGGGAGCAGCTTCGTCACCGAAGGCTCGTCCGCAAAGACCGAGGGGAGGGCGAGGAGAGTAAGTGCGAGGGACGCGAGGGCGGGGTAAAATGATTTTGGGGTCATGTCTGGCAAGGGTTCACTAAGTAAGACGAAGGAAATTCAACGATCTTGCACTTGTTACGCGGAATAGCCGCCGAAAATTAGCGAATTGCCGTTTTTCCTACCCTTTTTGCGTTGAAAAACAATCGGTTCATTTTCCGGAAACGGATTGATGTGATGGGAAGGGGGTTGATTCCTGACCGGGAAGATGGCAGAAATCGTGCATGTCCGAACTTTATTCTTCCGTCAGTCCTGATCGACGCTCCTTTTTGGCCGGTTCCGGAGTTGCCCTGGGGGCCATTGCCGCCGGGATCGTGACCAGTCCCTCATCATCGTCCGCGGAAGAAAAACCGAAACGCTTCCGCCTCGGGCTCAACATGTCGACGATCCGCGGTCAGGGACTCGACGCCGCCGCAGAGATCGAGATCGCGGGCAAGGCTGGCTACGAGTGCATCGAGCCGTGGTTCCGCAAGTTGAACGAATATGTCACTGCGGGCGGATCGCTCGATGATCTGAAGAAGCGAATCGACGACCACGGCCTCACTGTCGAGAGCGCGATCGGCTTTGCCAAATGGATCGTGAACGACCCGACCGAGCGCGCTGCCGGCCTCGAGGAGGCGAAGCGCGACATGGACATGATCGCCCGTCTCGGCGGTATCCGCATCGCCGCGCCGCCGGCCGGGGTAGCGAATGGCGAAGTGGTCTCCCTCGACGATGCGGCGGAGCGCTACCGTGCCCTCCTCGAGCTCGGGGATACCATGGGCGTCGTCCCCCAGGTGGAGATGTGGGGAGGTAACGCCACGATCGGCACGGTCGAAAAGGCGCTCTACGTAGCGATCCGTTCGGGTCATGCGAAGGCCTGCTTCCTCGGTGATGTCTATCACACTTACAAAGGTGGATCCGCCTTCGAATCCATCCTCCTGATGGGACCGCAGGCGGTGCAGACCTATCACATGAACGACTACCCGGCCGATCCGCCGGTGGCGACGATCAAGGACGCCGACCGAGTCTATCCCGGCGACGGCATCGCGCCACTCACGCAGATTTTGAAAAACTTCGAAGCGGTGGGGGCCTATCCGGTGCTCTCGCTCGAGTTGTTCAATCCCACCTACTGGGCCATGCCGGCGCTCGAGTGTGCCAAAGTCGGGCTCGAGAAGATGAAGGCGGTGGTGGCGGCGGCTTCCTGAGCGAGGCGCTCAGCGCTCGCACTGGTAGACGAAGGCCGGCGGCAGGTTCCGCCAGGCTGTCGGGCTATGGGTCACCGTGGAGAAATTTGACTTGAGGAATTTTCGAAACCTCTGCCCGGCCGGGAGGGCGAGTCCCTGCCAGTAGGCGAAAGTCGCAAATTTGCCTCCCGGGGGCAGCACCTCGAACATTGCCTCCAGGAAACGGTCCTGCATTTCGGGGGAAAAAGCCGCCCACGGCAGACCGCAGATGATCGCATCTACCTGCCCGATGCCGCGTTCGCGACAGAGCTCGGGGACCCGGCTGACGCAGTCCTCCAGCACTTCGACCCCGGGGCAGCGGCTGCGGCAGATCGCGGCCAATTCCGGGTCGCGCTCGATTGCGAAAAAGCGGGTCTCCCCGCGGAGGCGTTTTGCGACAGCTTCGGTGAAGACACCGGTGCCGGGTCCATACTCGACGACACAGCCGAGCGAGTCCCAGTCGAGCCAGTCGGTCATGAGACCGGCGAGAATTTCCGAGCTCGGAGCGATCGCGCCGATCTGGCCCGAGTTCCGGAAGAATGCTTTGAGAAACTGGGCGTGGTGGGACATCAGGTATTCGTTTTGGCGAGAGATACGTCGAGATTCATGCGCACGAGTTGCCCCATCGTCTCGCACCCGGAAAAGGCCGATGTCTCGTGATAGCCATTGAGCCCGTCGCGGAGAATGATGACGTGCTCCTCGGGAGAGATTTCATCCGGGCACATGGCTTTCCAGAGTTCGTCGAGGCGGATGTGCGCGATCTGGCAGCGGCGCGCGATGAGGGTTCGTTCCTCGTCCTGATACTGTCGCATCGTCTGGTAATTGAGGCGGGTCGTGCACAGCTCGACGACCATGGCATTCTCGAGGAAGGTTTGCGGGAGATACATCTCCTTATTCCCCTCGTAGCTCTGCTGGTCGAAGTCGATCGCCCGTACCCGATATTGGGCATCCTCGAAGTCGGGGGTGATATCGACGACGTAGTTGTAGCTCCGCATGTCCCCGAGGAGCCGCACGAAGCTGCGCTCGTTGAACTTCACGAACTCTTTTGCGACCCGCACCGGATTCGTCTCCGGACGGTCGAAATATTCACGGATGAAAGTATCGCCCGGCACCCCGGCGATGTGCTCCTCGATGAGAGTGTTCCCGTTGACGAGATAGTTGATCCGGTTCGGCGAGAGGACGTGCTCCAGCTCGAGCCCGTAGATCCGCGAGGAATCGGCGATCTTCACATAGAAGTGGTCGTAGTTGTCGTTGAACTGGTTCACGATCCGGATACGGAAAGGCCGCGAGTTGCCGAAGTCGCAGAAATCAACGCGGTCGAGGAGGAGGTGCTCCCTCGAGCGGAAGTCATTTGTCTTCAGCAGCGAATAGATCTGGATGAGCTTCGCGCCCAGTTCCGCCCGGATCGCCGGATCGTAAAAAGCTGTCTTCCAGAGCGTATCGACTCCATCGCGGTCGAAGAGCGGATAGAGCTGCGAAAATCGATGCAGCTCCTCGTAGAGCGGCGGGATCTCGAGCGAGCGCTGGTAGTGGGTAAGATACTTGTTTAGCCCCCTGCTCACAGGGTAGAACTTCTTGCGCTTGAGGTTGATGTTCACGGATGGTTCGGGGAAGACCTCGTCAGTATTGCCTCCAATGGGCATTTGGAAAACGGGAATTCAGGGAAAGATGCGACTCCCCTCATTTCCCCATCCACTCCAGCAGCGAGGCGGGCGGTTGCGGGTCCGTGCCGGTTCCGAAACAGAACGCGGTGACGTGGAAGAAAAGCGGGGCCGCGAAGCAGAGCGAATCGATCCGATCAAGGAATCCGCCATGGCCGGCGATGGCGCCGCCCCAGTCCTTCGCTCCGAGGTCGCGTTTGATCGCCGAGAGGACGAGGCCGCCGAAGAATCCGGCGAGGCAGATCAGCAGCGCCATCGCCGCCGCCTGCCAGGGATTGAAGGGGGTGGCCCACCACAGGCAGGTGCTCACGAGCACGGTTGAGCCGATGCCGCCGACGGTTCCCTCCCAGGTCTTGTGAGGGCTCACCCGCGGGGCGACAGGGTGTCTGCCACAAGTCTTGCCCCAGGCGTACTGGAGTACGTCGCTGAGTTGTACGGTGAGGACAAAGAAGAAGAGAAGGTTCGCATTTTTTCCCTCATACCCGGCGATGGGGAGGGCGAGGAGCATAGGCATGTGGCTGACCGCGTAGACGCAGATGAGGAGCGCCCACTGGATCCTCGCCGTGCTCATGAGGAAATCTTTTGTCTCACCGGTGAGGACCCGGCGAAAGGGGATGAAGATAAAGGCATAGACGGGAATGAAGATCGCGAAGAGCCCGTACCAGTGAAGCCCCACCAGAAGATAGTGTAATGGCAGGATCACAAAAAAGGCCCAGAAGAGAATCTCGTGATCGGCCCGTTCGGTGCGGTTGAGGGTGATGAACTCCCGCATCGCGAGGAACGAGAGCATCGCGAAGAGCACTGTCGTAAAGATCGGACCCAGCAGGATCGTCGCGCTGAAAATAGCCGCCATGAACCACCAGGAACGGATCCGCGCGTTGAGATTGGCGATCGTCTGCGCGGCGGCTGCGTCGTGACAGCGTCGGGAAAGGATCGCGCCGATGAGCGAGGCGACCACAAGGATGCCGCCAACGATGCTGAGGAGGAGTCTGGTGTGCGGGTCCATTCGGATCGTTATTCGGGAGAGCCCGCGTCGAGCAGGGAGGCGCGGGCGCGGGTGAGAAAGTCGGGTTTTGATTCTCCTCCAAGAAGACGCATGGGCTCGCCGAATCGTGCCTGGGCAATCAGCGGAACGAGGAGGAGCGATCCCTTTGGCAGGATGCGGCTAAGGTTCTCGAGTTGCACCGGGACGAGCGGGATCTCCGGATAGCGCTTCGCGAGATGATAGAGCCCCGACTTGAACTCGGTCGTCTCTCCTCCCGCACTACGAGTGCCTTCGGGGAAAATGATGACGGAGCGGCCCGCCTCGAGCGCCTCGCCGAGACGATCCACCGGATGATTGTGCCGGGTCACCGCCTGGCGGGGGATGAGGATGGCCTGGAAGAGATCGCAGGCGATGCGACGGCGTAGGGACGTCTCTCCCCAGTAGTCCTCGGCCGCCGCCGGAGAGGTGAGTTCGCGCACCTCGTCGGGCAGGGCCGCCCAGACCACAACAAAATCCATGTGACTGGCGTGATTGGCAAAATAGATCGCCGGTCCCGCCCCGTGGGGAGTCGAGGGGAGGAGTCGCACCCCCGTGGCGAGGCGGGTGAGGCTGGCGAGGAGTCGGCGGATCATGCGGGCGGGTCCGACGGGTCCGACGG
>JBDNIL010000290.1:0-4160 GCA_041688355.1 Verrucomicrobiales bacterium
GCCGACATCTCGGGCTTCTCATCGTAGGTGGCGCAGTCCCGCGGCGACTGCAGCATCGCCCTGTCCTCACCGGGATTCGGCTCTTCGACGCCGCCGTTGAAGAAGAAGGAGACGTGCGGGTACTTCTCGGTCTCGGCGACGCGGAGCTGCTTGAGCCCCGCTTCGGCGACGACCTGCCCGAGGGTGTTGCGAAGTTCCACGGTGGGAAAGACGACGGGACAGCCGTAGGTCTCGTCATACTCAGTCAGCGTGTAATAGCCCACTTTTGGCTGCACCCCGCGATCAAATCCGCTGAAGTCGTCGCGCAGGAAGGCGAGGCTGAGCTGGCGCGAGCGGTCGGCGCGGAAGTTGAAAAAGAGGATCACATCGCCATCGCGGACCCGCTCTTCGTCGATCGCCTCGAAGACCATGGGGATCATAAATTCGTCGGTGACGTCATTGGCGTACTGCTCCGCGACCGCCTCGGAGGCGAGAACGGCTTTTGCCTCTCCTTTTCCAAAAACGATCGCATCCCAGGCGAGCTTGGTGCGATCCCAGCGCTTGTCGCGATCCATCGCAAAGTAACGCCCGATCACCGTGGCGATTCTGGCGCCGGACTCGGCGAGTTTGTCCTCACAATAGCCGAGAGACTTCGCTCCGCCGGTCGGGGAGGTGTCGCGCCCGTCGGTGATCGCGTGGACCATGATGTCGTTCACTCCGGCCGCCTTGGCCGTCGCGGCAAGGGCGACGAGGTGATCCTGGTGACTGTGGACGCCGCCGTCCGAGACGAGCCCGATGAGATGGAGGCGGGATTTCGACGCTTTGGCGAAAGCCTCGAGGAGAGCCGGATTGGTCGCGAGATCGCCGTCCACGATGGCTTTGTTGATTCGGGTAAAATCCTGATAGACAATGCGTCCGGCCCCGAGATTGAGGTGGCCCACCTCGGAGTTGCCCATCTGTCCCTCGGGCAGGCCGACTTCCAGACCGCTGCAGCTAAGTTGCGCGACGGGATATTTCTCGTGCATTCCCCATGTGAAAGGGGTGTTCGCCAGCCTCGGGCAGTCGCCGTAGCGCTCGGCTCCCGCCGGACCCGCCTGATTGTCACCCCATCCATCCCGAATAATAAAAACGACCGGTTTCTTCGCCATATCTCTGAGTAATCGGGCAGCTTGTGCAGCTCTGCAAGTCTTTCGGTGAGAGCGCCCTCACTCACGTCGCCGCCAGATCGCCTCCGCCACGACGAGATCGGCGGGCACGGTGATCTTGAGGTTCGGCTCGAAGTTTTCGACCAGTTTCACGAGATGGCCAATGCCGGTCACGGCGGACACTTCGTCGGTGACGAGGTCCCCTCGCACGAGCACGGCCGCATAGGCCTCGAGCAGGAGCGGCAGGGAAAAAATCTGCGGCGTCTCCATGGCCCAGAGATCGTCCCGCGAGACTGCTCCGGAAACTTCCCCTGCGGCATTGCCGCGTTTCAGCGTGTCAGCGATGCGGTGCGCGAGGGTCGCGGCGCCGCTTTCCCGGGCGACCGCGACACACCGCGTGACGGCGGCAACGCTCACGAGGGGCCGCGCCGCATCATGCACCGCGACGAGGTCGCAGCCCTCCCCGACCCGCTCGAGTCCGGCATGCACCGAGAGATGACGCTCGGCCCCGCCCTCGATCACTTCGATGAATTTCGAAATTCCCAACCGAATTGCCGCCTCGCGCACGGCTTCGAATTGCTCCGGCGAGGTCACGACACGGATCTCCGTGACCTCGGGACATGCTGCAAGAGCGAGGATGGATCGCGTGAGGACAGACTCGCCGCAGAGGTCGGCCGCGAGCTTGTCGAAGCCCATCCGCCGACTGCTCCCGGCTGCAACGATGATGACCGATACGCTCATCCCCGGACGCGTCTCCACTCAGGCGAGCTTCGCCATGACCGCCTGAGAGAGCGTCTTGCCGTCGGCCCGACCCTCGGTGCGGTCCTGCACGAGTTTCATGACCTGGCCCATCTCCTTGCGGGACGTCGCCCCGACTTCGACGATGGCGGCGGCTATGATCTCCTCGAGCTTTTCCACGCTGAGCGGCTCGGGCAGGTAACCGTTCAGCACCGCCATCTCGGCGGTCTCCTGCTCGACCAGTTCCATGCGACCGCCGGCGGTGTACTGCTCGATCGAGTCCTGACGCTTCTTCACTTCGCGACGGATCACGACGACGACCTCAGGATCGGTCAGTTCGGCGTCGGCGCCGCCTTTTTCGATGGCCGCGTTCTTGATCGCCGACTTCAGCATACGGATCGTGCCGAGGGCAAGCGTGTTCTTTTCACGCATCGCCGTTTTCATGTCTTCCGTAATCTGTTGGGATAATTCACTCATGCGCTAAGCTACTCGGGTACATCCATTCCGCGACGTGAAAAACGATACCTCATCCTCCCATCAGGCCAAAGCCAGCGCCAAAGCCAAAGCACCGCTCCAACTCGGGGGGCGGCTCTGGAAATGCCTCATGGGCCTGATCCTCATCGCAGTCGGCTCCGCCTTCGTCCAGTATCTCTGGCACGCATACACCCGGGCCGCAAAGATGGACGACTGGGTCGAGGTGCCCTGCGAAATCGTGAAGATGGACGTCGATGACGAGCAGTTGAACCAGCGCGGCATGACGAAGTATATTTTCGAGGTGGCCTACACCTACGAGTTCGAGGGAAATACCTATACCGGATCTCGCCTCAAGCGCCTCCCCACCGAGGTGAGCGATCCGCGGAAGCTCAAAAATCACATCAAAGACTACGCGGTCGGCGCCAAAACAATCTGCTACCTCGACCCCGACGCGCCGGAGACCGTGGTGCTGAAAAAAGACTCCAAAGCCGCCCTCTATACGATCTGGTTTCCCTGCCTCTTCATCGTCGGCGGCGCCGGGATGATCGTGTCCGCTCTCTTCCGAAGAAGCGCATGAAACCCGGATTACTCCTCGACCGCAGCTTCTGCGACCACGACACCGGCGACCATCATCCCGAAGCGCCCGGTCGCATCCTCTCCATCATCGAGGCGCTCACTGCATCGGGACTCGAGCCGAAATGCACCCCCATCGCTCCCCGCGAGGCCACCGATGACGAGATCCGACTCGTCCACACCGACGGCTATCTGCAAAAAATCCTCACCGAGATCGATGGCAGCGGGTCGGGGCAGCTCAGCACCGGCGACACGCAGTATGGACCCGACTCCCTCCGCGTCGCCCGTCTCGCCGCCGGGGGCCTGCTCAACGCCGTCGATGGGGTCATCGCGGGGACTTTTGCGAATGCCTTCTGCGCGGTGCGCCCGCCCGGTCACCACGCCACCGCTGATCGGGGGATGGGCTTTTGCATTTGTAACAATGCCGCCATCGCCGCCCGCTACGCCCGGCAAAAGCACGGCCTCGAGCGGGTCGTCATCATCGACTGGGACGTCCATCACGGCAACGGCACCCAGGACATTTTCTATGAAGACGGCAGTGTCTTTTATTTCTCCACCCACCAGTCGCCCTGGTATCCTGGGACCGGAGCCAAAGACGAAACCGGTGCCGGCAAAGGACTCGGCACAACCCTCAATGTCCCCCTCCCCGCCGGCAGCGGCATGGAGGAAATCGGGGCCGCCTTTCGCGGGGGCTTCACCAAAAAAATGGCCGATTTCAGGCCCGACCTCGTCATAATCTCCGCCGGCTTCGACAGCCGTATTGGTGATCCGTTAGGGCAGCTCACCCTGACTGACGAGGACTTCGCGACGCTCACGAGAATGCTCATGGACATCGCCGCCGAACACGCCAAAGGCCGCCTCGTCTCCGTGCTCGAAGGCGGCTACAATCAGGCCGGCCTCGCCAGCGCCGTGAAGAGCCATGTCGGGGCGTTGATGAAGTGATGTCCCCCTGTAGGTGGCCTCTCTGAGGCCGCGTTGAGCACCCAACAACGCTCGATCACCCAATCCGGGGTCGCAGACCCCCGGCTACAGCGGAGCGGCCCCTTCTCCACAGCATGAACAGGCGCATCGGACGTGATCTCCCCAAGTCAGATCCCCTGTCACTCAACCGCTTTCGACACTTCAGCAATCTTGTTGAAAACCTCTGCCGAGCTGTTTGCCACCCGGTTCCCCGAGGCATCGACCATCACGTAGTGAGGGACGGAATTCTTGGTCTTGAACTCCATCAGGTCGCTACGCTTCACATCATCA
>JBDNIL010000291.1:0-24116 GCA_041688355.1 Verrucomicrobiales bacterium
CGGTGATGTCGTCTTCCACCTCGGTTATACGGGCCTTCCACAGGGCGCGTTCACGATCGAGGCACCGCTCCTTACTTCATTCGTCCCCGGACACCGTCAATACTTGCTCGTTCGTGACGAAATGAAACACCTGCTCTTACGTCACTTTCTTACTCCGGATGAGAGTGCTGTTACCGTGGAAAACAGTCCGGATTAATGAATTGTGCGAAACGGACTTGGGCGCTTGCCCTAACGAGTCCCACTGGCTTATCATGGCCCTTCGTTTACGTAATGTCGTGTGAACCACTCCATCCCTCTCAGTCTTCCGGTCATGAGACCGGTGCTGATGACGTGGCTTTGATGCTCGGGCTAGGCTCGCAGGATCCCGGGGCGCTCGCTTCACTCTATGACCGCTACGGTCGCATTGTCTTTACCCTCGCCGCCCGCATTCTCTCCGATGATCGCGAAAGTGAAGAGGTTACTCAGGATGTCTTCCTCGCCGTTTGGAAAAATCCGGGGGCCTATCGCCCGGATCGTGCTTCTCCTCTCACCTGGCTCGCCGGGATCACCCGAAACAAATGTATCGATCGTATGAGAAAAGCAGGTCGCCGCTTACCCCTCCATTTTGATGCCAATGAAGGGAGTGACGTGGTCGCCGACGAGCGAGTCGCGGATCCCTACGAGGCGGTGGCGGTCAGCGACCTTTCAGGGCACGTCCGCGAGTGTATGGAGCGTCTCCCCGAACCTCAGCGCGAGGCGGTCGAGTTCGCCTACTTTGAATGTCTCAGCACCGATCAGATCGCGGATCGGTTTGCGCTTCCGCAGGCCACTATCAAATCGCGAATTCGCCTTGCGATGGATAAGCTTCGGCGTTGTCTTCGGCATAAATGTGAAGAATGACAGATGAACTGAAAGAACAGGCGGCCATGTTCGCTGTGGGACTCCTCGAGGAACAGGAGCGGGAGGCCTTTCTCTCCGCCGTAGGCGTCGACAGAGAGCTGGCGGCTCTTTTGGACGAGTATCACGCCACGATGGCCGTGGTCGCCCTTGCGCCCGAGTTGCGGGAACCTCCGGCTTCGTTGCGGGACGTTATCCTCGCGCAGGCGACAGGTTCGATCGCGGCTACTGTCGATGAACGTATTTCCGAACCGGTCGTGTTGTCTGATGAATTTGCGGTGACGCCGCCGGTCGAGCTGTCGGTGCTTGACGATCTCCCCGTTGCGGACCGGACCGTTCCGACGGTGACCCCAGTCCCGTCCCGTCGCCGCGCGCTGCCTCAGACTTTGCCATGGCTCGTCGCCGCTTCGCTCGCGCTGGCTTGCGGGGTGCTCTTTTTCCGTGTCATCGCCCTGCAAGAGGAGAATGTGCGGATCGCGGCGGAGAAAGGGGTCGAGTATCTCCGCATTGCCTTGCTCGAGTCGCAGGCCGCCTCGCTGCCCGGTATCTCGGCCAGGGTCGCCTGGAATCCCGGGAGCGGGAGCGGCATCATCGAGACGGCGGCGCTGCCAGACCAGGGGGCGGAGAAGACCTATCAGCTCTGGGTATTTGAAAAAGACAATCCGGTCCCGGTATCGGCAGGGGTCTTTGATCCGGTCGCCAATCCCCGCATCATCTTCCGTCCCGAGCGCGAAGTGGAGAATGCCGTGACCTTCGCCGTTAGTATCGAAGTCGCCGGTGGTCGTCCGCAGCCCGAGGGTGAGGTCGTTCTCGCGGGGACCTTGGTCGGCGGGTGAGGGGGGGGTAAAGACAAGCGGAATTGCACGTCAGACACCGCTGCAGGGCTCACGCTGGCAGGGTGAGCCCGTCGGTGGGGACTTCGACGGGCCGCATCGACCGGAAGTCGCGGAAAACATTCCGACTGCGCTCGGGAGTGGCCGAACCGGCAAGGGGCAGGCTGAGGCCGAAGGTGGAACCTTTCCCGAGTTCGCTGCGGCAGGAGACCTGGCCGTCCATCGCGGCGGCGATGCGAGCGGTGATCCAGAGGCCGAGTCCGCTGGAGGATTCGTCTCCGGTTGGCTGCGGGGTGAGACGGGTGAATTTACTGAAGAGCAGCTCCTGGTCGGCCTCGCTGAGCCCGGGACCGTTGTCCGTGACCTCGACGACGACGCGGCCATCTCCTTCGCGGCAGGCAAAGCCCCCGCTGCGCCATCCAAAGCGTAAAGCGACTGGTGGTGTCTCAGGGCTGATGAATTTCTCCTCGCATGGGGTGGGCTGGAAATCGGGGGAAGAAAGCTTGATTATTATGATTATAATATTAATTATTTAAATTCATATCGATGCCACCATTTTAAAAGTGGTTTTCAGTAGCGCTCGAGTAAACGCGATCCTGACGGATCTCCTTCCTGACATGGATCTACTACATCGCATCGAATGGCGCCCCGGGATCGGTGATCCGACGATTGTTGCCTGGGTTGCGGTCTTCGCCTACGGACTTGCCGCCTGGCTCGCCTGGCAGGAGTGTGGGCATCGCGAGAGGGGAACCCGTGAGGCTCATCTCTGGCTGGGGGTCGCGGTGTTGATGGGCTTACTCTGTCTGAACAAGCAGTTCGACTTGCAGACGCTCTTCACGGAGATCGGGCGGGAGGTCTCTCGCTCGGGCGGCTGGTATCAGCAGCGGCGCGTCATCCAGCTGATCTTCGTCGTCTTCGTGATCGCGGGGGCGACGGCTTTCGGGATCTGGTTCTCACGGCGTTATCACACGTTCTTTCTGACGCACCGCTACCTCTGGTTGGGGCTGCTCTTCCTGCTGACCTTCATCGTGGTGAGGGCGGTCTCGTTCCACCACATCGATGAGTTCCTCAACACGGATCTGCTCGGCTTTCGCGCAAACTGGATCCTGGAGTTGGGCGCGATCTCTCTGATCATCTTCGCGGCACTGCGAAAGCGGAAGTGGCGGTGACGCAAGTTGGTGGGTCATTTATGCTGAAATTGCCGCTTGCGAGGAGGTAGGATAGGACCGTCGGTGGCGCGGTTTCCGCGACGCCTGTTTTTGATTGCCCGATACCTATGTCCGCCCGCCCCTCTCTGCGTTTGTTCCTGCGTGAAATGGCCCGATCCCCTCGGCAGATCGGGGCGATCTGGCCGAGTTCGCCGGCTCTCGGTCGGGTCATGGCACGGTGGCTGCCAGAGGGATCGACGGCTCCCATTCTCGAACTGGGCCCCGGCACGGGAATCGTGACAGCCGAGCTGATCGCCGCCGGGCTGCCCGAGGAACGGCTCGTCGCGGTGGAGAAGTCGACGGTGCTGGCTGACTATCTCGCGGCGCGTTATCCGGCGAGCCGTATCGTCTTGGGCGATGCCCTCGAGCTGGATAAGCTCTTTGCGGGAGAACGCTTCGGCGCGGTGATCTCGAGTCTGCCGCTGAAAGTCTTCGGACCCGGTCAGGTGCAGATGCTGGCGGGCCAGATCGCGGGCCTGCTCCTCCCGGGTGCTCCCTGGGTGCAGTTTTCCTACCACATCGCAAAGGGGCGTGCGCCCGACAAGGGCTTCCGCTCTGTCAACTCGAGCATCGTGTGGTCGAACTTCCCCCCGGCGAAGGTGAGCGTGTATCACCCGCAGTGAGGGTGCGGACGGTGTGCCTGATCAATAGGGAATAATGCGCCTCTTCATCCTATTTTCCGCCGTCCTTTGTTCCGTCTCTCCGCTCGCGGGCGATGATCCTGATTGGAAGCGGGAAGGCGAAGCTACCTGGCAGGCGCGCGACTCCCAGGCGGAGTATGTCTTCAAGGACCGTCTCTGGGTCATGGGCGGGTGGTTCCAGTCCTTCGAGGCTCCTCCGCGTGATGTCTGGGCATCATCCGACGGTGCGACGTGGAGGCAGGTAACGGCGAAGGCCCCCTGGATCCACAGCGATCTGCCGATGAACCTGACCTTCGGCGACCGAATGTGGATGATGGGCGGTTGGTACAACGGACGCCTCCCCGGACATTCCGCGAGCAGCGAGGTCTGGTCGTCGCTCGATGGGGTCTCCTGGGAGCATGTCACCGCCGCAGCAGGTTGGACTCCCCGTCTCGCCGGTGTCTCGGTTGCTTTTAAGGAGAAGATCTGGATGCTCGGGGGAACAGAGAATTATTACTTCGGCAACGAGGCTAGCCTGAAAAACGATGTCTGGTCATCCCCTGACGGGAAGGTCTGGAAGGAGGAGACGGCAGCGGCAGACTGGTCTCCGCGCGCCTATCATCAGGCGGTGGTCTTGAATGACAAAATCTACGTCCTCGGTGGCGGCAATTACGTGCCGGAGTATCACGCGAAGAACGATGTCTGGTCTTCTCCCGACGGGGTCGCGTGGACGTGCGAGACAGAGGCTGCGCCATGGGCTCCGCGTCTCTGGTTCTCCGCTGCGGTCTACCGGGGGCGTATATGGGTCCTCGGCGGGTGGTCGAAGGAGCACGAAAATTTTGCCGATGTCTGGTCCTCCGACGATGGAAAGACATGGGTCAAGCTCGAGACAAAAACGATCTGGAAAGCTCGTCACGAGCATTCGGTCTTCGTTTTCCAGGACAAGCTCTGGATTGCCGGAGGCCACGCAAAACCTCTCTCCAACGAAGTGTGGTCGCTGGCCCTGCCACCCGACTGGACGCCTAACTCATCTGCACAATAATCTGGGCGGCGACAATGCGAAGAAGCATGGTGAGGGGATAGACGGCCAAAGCGACCGAGGTGAATCGCCATGACGAGCGGACCGCCGGCCAGACCGAGTCGGACGGGAGCCGGCAGGCCCTCGATCCGGAAAGGGTAAAGCCCGAGGAGAACGCCGAGAAGGATGCCGGCAAAGATGGCGGCAAACTTCGTCCGGGCAATCATCTGCACCTCATTGCCGAGTGCTTTCGTAGCCGATTCGAGTGAGGATTCATCTCCGACAATCTGGAGGATGTCGCCGAACTGGAGCCGCAGATGCGGCAGGGCGGTGAAGATGAGGTCGCCCCGGCTCACGCGGGTGACGGTGACATTGTGGAGCGAGTCGAGCGCGATGGCGGGAGACGATGACGCCGGCCTCCTCCAGCCCCGGCACCGAGCTGATCGGGACGCCGTCGAGATTGGGATTCTGCATCTGCAGGGTGATGCGCTCGAGCGGATCACCTCCGACCCCTTGCTCACGCTGGAAGGCGGCCGCCTCGGCCGCGACATCGATTTTGAAATAGAGCCGCAGGAGAGTGAGCGAGAGCATGATCCCGACGATCGAGGGCGACATGCCGCAGAGCCACCCGCCGGCGAGAGCGGTGAGGGCACCGCCGGGGACGAGGGCGAAGGCGTAGCCATTGAGAACCCGACCCTGGCGTCGCAGCGAGGCGAAGAAGCCCGGCCCGATCTGCATACCGAGGGCAAAGACAAAAAGAACCAGCCCGAAGTCCTTCAAAAAATGCGAGACCTCGACCCCGGGGCTGAATCCGAAGTGAGCCTGAAGAGTCCCGCGAAGAGGACTCCGGCCACGCCGAGCTTGGTCCCTGCGATCCGGATATTCCCCAGTCCGATCCCGGGCAGCACGACAAAACTAATGAGGAGGTCGTGCGCGACGGGTGAGGACTCGTGCAACCGCTGGAGGAGGGTCATGCCTGCTCTCAGGCACAAAGGATGCCATGAGCGAAGGGCATTTCCGTGCCGATTCTGTCTTTATCGATCCCTTTGTTGAAAAGTTGGCCTTGATTCCGGCGGCATCTGCTGCCCAAGGTAAAAGGGGCACTCAATGAAGCGGGCTCGCAGCCTTTCACAAAAGGGAGAATGAGGTAACGATGAAACACGAAAAACACGAGCTGCGGAAACATCTCAACTCCTGGCAGATCGGTCTCTATGGTCTCGGCTCCATGCTGGGTGCCGGCATCTACGCCCTCGTCGGCAAGGCCGCCGACTCGCTCGGCAACGCGATCTGGCTCGCTTTCCTCGCGGCGATGGTCGTGGCGCTCCTCACGGGACTCTCCTACGCCTGCGTCGGGAGTCGCTACCCGAAGGCGGGCGGGGCGGCCTACGTGACGCAGCGCGCGCTTGGGAAGCCGTGGCTGAGCTACGTCGTCGGTCTCTGTGTGATGATGAGCGGGCTCACGAGCATGGCGACGGGGGCGCAGGCCATGGCCGAGACCATGGGCAAGGGGCTCGAGATGGACCTGCCGGTGAAGCTGGTCGCGATCGGGATCGTCCTGCTCGTGGGCCTGGTGATCTTTCGCGGCATCCGCGAGAGCATGTGGGTGAATATCCTCTGCACCCTGGTTGAGGCGGCGGGTCTGCTCTTCATCATCGCGGTGGGGATGAAGTTCTGGGGCAGTGTCGATTACTTCGAGACCCCGGCGCGCGCTCTCGGGGAAACGTCGGCGATCCCGATGATGCTCATCCTGCAGGGCGCGGTGCTGATGTTCTTTTCGTTCATCGGCTTTGAAGACATCCTCAACGTCAGCGAAGAGGTGAAGAATCCCCAGCGCGACGTTCCGATGGGGCTCATCGGGGCGATGGTCGTGGCGACGCTGATCTACATGGCGGTGGCGGTCACGGCGGTCTCGGTGATCCCCTGGGCCGATCTCGCCAAGAGCCCCGCGCCGCTCATGGAGGTGGCAAAAGCGGCGGCGCCCTGGGTGAAAAACATCGACAGCATCTACATCGGCATCACCCTCTTCGCGATCGGGAATACGGCTCTGCTCAACTACATCATGGGTTCCCGGCTGCTCTACGGGATGAGCCGCCAGGGGCTCCTCCCCGCTCTGATCGGTCGCGTCCACGCGACGAGGCGGACGCCGCACATCGCGATTCTGATCCTCTTTTTTGTCGTCAGTGCCCTGATCCTGAGTGGCAGTGTCAAGCAGCTCGCTGAGTCGACGGTGCTGCTCCTCCTGATGGTCTTCACGGTCGTGAATGTCTCGCTGATCATCCTGAAGCGACGCCCCGGTGAAGCGCGCGGGGCATTCGAGGTGCCGATTATCGTGCCTGTATTGGGTGCGCTGGTCTGCCTGACGCTCATCGTTGTGCGCATCGAGTCCGCCTGGAGTGTCGAGGGTGGATATATTGCTCCGCTCGTGGCGCTCGCCATCGTCATTGGCGCGCTGGGCCTGTATTTCCTGACCCGGCCGGCGAATCCGGTGGTGGAGGAGCTTGAGTGAAGGAAACATTTCCCGCCTCCAGGGGTCGGGCGTGAATGGGTATCGCGGGCGGGAGTGGGCGTGACCCGCGCCGGATGTTGCTCATTTTTTCTGCGTATTCGGATCGTAAAAAATTCGGATATCCGCCTCGGTCGTCCCGAGCAACTCCTGTGCCCGGATGAGGGCGTGTCTCGTGGAGAGATTAGGATTTCTAGGATTGTTAAGGAAAATGTTGCGGCGTCCGATCACTTCGACGGTGCCTGCATTCTTGAGGACGCGGTAGACATCTTTGGTCGCACCGCTGATGATGACGTGGCGATCGAGCTTGCGAAGGAACTGGACCATCTCTTCGAGGGCGACAACGCTGGTGGCGTCGAGATGTCGGGCGTTTTTGAGCCGCAGGATGATGACGCGAAGGTCCGGGTCGAGCGAGGTTTTCTGGATCTGGGTACGGAATAGTTCCGCCGCGCCGAAGAAGAGATCTCCCTCGACGTGGACGATGGAGATCGCGGGGATGGGGCGGGCCCGTTTCTCCCCCGCCTCGCGCAGCTCGCCCTGTTCGGAGAACTCGTACTCGGTCAGATAGGGCTGGCTCGCGGCGCGCAGGTAGAGGACGATGGAGATCCCCACCCCGAGGAAGATCGCAATATTCAGCGGCATGACGAGGGCGCTGACGAAAGTGGTGATCAGCACGGCGGCATCCTGCGAGGTGGCATAGAGAGAGATGCGGATATGGTGGCGATTGATCACCGAAGTCGCGATGCAGACGACGAGCATGGCGATGACACATTTAGGGACATGATTCGTGAAGTCGCCGAGGACGAGCAGTCCGCCGATGCAGAGCAGTCCGCTGAACATGCTGGAGAGTCGCGAGACCGACCCGCTGTTGAAGTTCAGGGCCGAGCGGGTCAGAGAGCCCGACGCGGGCATGCCGCCGGTGACCGAGGCGGCGATGTTGGCGATGCCGACGCTGAGCATGTCCTGATTCACATCGGGCCGGTCGCCGACGCGGCTCGCGAGCGATTTGGACATGACAGAGTTTTCCAAAGCGGCAAGAAAGGCGATGGAGATGGCGATCCCGATGAGCCTGCTCACATCGGAGAAAAATCCCCCCGCGCTGATCTGCGGCATCTGTGGGATAAGATCGGCGATGGAGAAGGAGGCAAAGGTGTCGAGGTTCCACCCGGCATAGCGGTGGAGCAGCTCATAGAGTCCCGACATAACGACGAGGGTGATCGCGAACACGGGCAGCCGGGCGAGGCGGCGGGTGAGAAGATACCAGAATAGAAAGGTGGCCGCGGCGAGAGCGGCGGCTTGCCACTGCATCGTCTCGATGGCCGAGAGGGTTCCCTGCAGGATCGTGAAAAAAGTCTTCGTTACTTCGGCCGCACCT
This sequence comes from Verrucomicrobiales bacterium, assembly GCA_041688355.1. Taxonomy (GTDB): domain Bacteria; phylum Verrucomicrobiota; class Verrucomicrobiia; order Verrucomicrobiales; family DEV007; genus Arctic95D-9. The sequence continues at coordinate 8,434 of JBDNIL010000291.1, forward strand.
TCGGGTAGATGGATCCCGAGAAGATGATCGAGCTGGTTCGCAATGATGAGCACGGCGGCCCCGGTGATGTAGCCGACCACGACGGATCGGCTCACATACTGGACCAGCTCTGCCACACGGAAGAAAGCGCCGATAGTGAGGAGCACCCCGATGAAGAGTACGAGCAACGGGAGATAGAAAAGCCTCTCGGCCGCCGCAAAGGAGGCGATGCTTGCAAAAAGCATGAACGCCGTCGCGTTCGTCGGTCCGAGGATGGTGTGGCGAGAGCCCGCGAAAAGTGGGGCGACGATCGCGGCGACCGCTCCCGAGACGATCCCGTATTGGATGGGGAGATCGGCAATGGCAGCGTAGGCCATGCCCTGAGGAAAAGCGAGAAGGGCGACATTCAGCCCGGCCCCGGCGTCGGCGCGGAGGTCGGAGAGACGGTATCCGCGGAAGCCGTGGCGGATCGGCAGGGGATCGATCGCATTCTCTCTGACGAACTCCCGCGCACCGCTAAAGAGTCGTCGTACCAGCCAGCGAAATCGTCTCATGCTCAATCAATTGCCTTTATTATTCGGCTCGTCGCGGGAAATGACAAATGCTTAGGAGCTGTTCACTTTCGGGAGAGCTCCGGCGTTCACTTGCGATTCCGTAGAGCCTCCTCGCGATTGATGCCGAAACGTTTCCCGACATCCTCCAGCATGAGGTAGACGCACGGGACGAGGAGGAGGGTTATGAAAGTGGCGAAGAGGATTCCGAAGCTGAGCGAGACGGCCATGGGGATGAGGAATTTCGCCTGGATGTCCGTCTCGAGGACCATGGGCATGAGACCGACGAAAGTTGTCATGGAAGTAAGGAGGATGGGGCGGAAACGCGCTGCCCCGGCTTCGCAGGCGGCGTCGTGCATGGACTGGCCGGCGGCGACGTGGCGGTTCACGTAATCGACGAGGACGAGGCTGTCATTCACGACGACCCCCGCGAGGGCGACGATGCCGCACATGCTCATGATGCTGAGCGAGAATCCCATCAGCATGTGCCCGCCGATCGCACCGACGAGGCCGAAGGGGATCACGACCATGACGATGAGCGGCTGGATGTAGGACTTCAGCGGAATCGCGAGGAGGATATACATGCCGAGCAGGGCAACGAGGAATTTCTGCCCGATCTCCTTCACCGACTGAGCCTGGTCTTTCTGTTCGCCTTCGAAGCTGTAGGTCACGCCGGGGTAGTTGCGGGCGATCTTGTAGAGGGCCCCCTTTTCCGGTTCGGGGAGAGGCCCGAGACCGCGTCGTTCGCGGAACCAGTTGGCGATGTTGATCCTCCACTGCTGCCCGCTGGTGCGCTCGATGCTGCCGGCGGTCAGCGCGGCGACAACCTGGTTCGCATTGGCCCCGGTCGTCTTGTCGACGTCGGCAGTGATGCGGATGGCACGCTGCTGGTCGGTCCGCTGGATGGAGGCATAGGCCCGACCGAACTCGGCCGTCGCCACCTCGGAGTAAGGGACCTCGGCTCCGTCCGGTGTGCGGATCTTCATGTTCTCGAGGTCGGCGATGGACTTGCGTTCCGCTTCGGGATAGCGGACAAAGACTTTCACTTCGTTCTTCCCGCGCTGGAGCCGCTGGATCTCGTCTCCGTAGAAGCCCTGCCGCACTTGGCGGGCGACATCTTCGAGCCTCAGCCCGAGGGCCTCGCCGCGGGGACGGATGCCGAGTTTTAGCTCGCGTTTCCCCTCGATGTTCGAGTCGCTGATGTCGATCACTCCGGTGAAATCGGCGAGAGCGGCCTTCACTTCTTCGGTGGCGGACTCGAGCAGAGTGAGGTCTTTCCCGACCAGCTCGAGATCGATCGCGTTGCCGCCGGCGGCGGATTCGGAGGAGAAAGTCAGTTCGACCGTGCCGGGAATCCCGCCGACGAGTTCGCGCCATTTCGAGACGACCTCGGTGGCGGTGAACTCGCGGGTCGCTGCCGGGGCCATCTCGATCGTGACCTCACCGATATTCGAAGATCGGGGGGCTCCGCCCATTCCCTGGATGCCCTCGACAAAGGGCTGGGTTCCGATGCTCGTAAGCATGTTGCGTATCATCGGGCCGCCTTCGTTGTCCTGGAAATACCGGTCGAGTTCGGCCCCTTTTTCCTCGATGCGACGGATTGCCTCGGCGGTGCGGTCGTAGGCGACTCCCTGGGAGAGTTTCACCTTCGCGAGGACGACATCGGTCTCGACTTCGGGGAAAAAGACAAAACGGATCCAGCCAGAACCCACCGTCGCGAAGCTCACTAAGAGCAGCGCGACGAAGGCCATGAGGACGAGATAGCGGAAGTGGAGCGCCCGCGCGAGGACGGGGCTGTAGACCTTCTCCACAAATCGCTCGAGGCCGCGGGAAAAGATCTTCTGAAACCGCAGGATCGGTCCCGGCGGGCCCTGTTCACTGGCGGGCTTGAGGAGAGCGAGGTGCGAGGGCAGGACGAGCTTCGACTGCAGGAGAGAGAAGATCAGGGTGGGGATCACGATTAGGGGAATGTTAGGCCATATCTTGCCGCTCACCCCGCTCAGTCCCAGCATCGGGGTAAAAGCCATGATCGTGGTGAGAATCCCGAAAGTCACGACGACACCGACTTCTTTGGTCCCCCTCGGGGCGGCGTCGCGGGGGTGCTCACCGCGGCGGATGCGGCTGTAGATATTTTCCCCCACGACGATGGCGTCATCGACGACGATACCGAGGACGAGGATGAAGGCGAAGAGCGAGATCATGTTCACCGAGACCCCGAGGTAGGGCATCATCGCGATGGCTCCGGCAAAGGAGACGGGGATCCCGAGCGCGACGAGGAGCGCGAGGCTCGGTCGCAGGAAGAGGGCGAGGACGATGGTCACGAGGATGAGGCCGAAGAGACCGTTTTTCGCGAGCAGGTCGAGACGTCCCGAGAGATAAAGGGAGTCGTCTTTCCAGATCTCGAGGGTCACTCCCTTCGGCAGGGTGTCGGGAGCGACGTCGTAGACGTAGGTCTTCACCGTGTTCGCGATCTTGATAGTGTCTTCGTTGCCGACACGGTAGACATTGATGAGGATCGCGGGGGTCTGGTTGAAACGGGATTCGATCTCTTCCTCTTCAAAAGCGTCGCGGATCTTCGCGATGTCGCCTAGCTTCACGCTCGAGCCGTCCTCGCGGGTGATCACGGTGATGGGGGCGAACTCTTCGGCGGTGTAGCGGCGGGACTCGGTCCGTATCATGACCTCGCCGCCCTTTGTCCTGACAGAACCACCGGGCAGGTCGAGGGACGAGCGCCGCACCGCCGCGGCGACATCGTCAAAAGTGATTCCGTACTGGCGCAGGGTGTTCTCTGACACCTCGATGGAGATCTCGTAGTCGCGCACCCCAGCGAGGACTGCCTGGGTCACCGAAGACTCGCCCCCTTTGAAGGTCACGAGCCCGGTGCGGACCTGCTCGGCCAGCTCTCGCAAAGTCGCCTCGTCTGTATCGGCGGAGACGGCGATGCTCATGACCTGCGCCTTGATGAGAAGCTCGGAGAGGGTCGGTTTTTCCGCCTCTTCGGCGAGGTTCTGGATCGCATCGACGCGGGTCTTGATGTCGTCCATGATGTTGCGCACATCGAAGGAGCTCTCGACCTCGACCGTGGTGGAGCCGACACCCTGGCTCGCGGTGGAGCGGATCACGTCAATGCCGTCGAGGTCCTGGATCGCTTCTTCGATGGGGATGAGGATGCCTTTCTCGACCTCTTCGGGAGTGGCGTTGGGATAGGGGACGGAGATCATGACGGCGTTGATCGCGGTCTCGGGAAAGATCTCTTTCTTCAGCTTCGGCCAGGTCATGAGACCGAAGACCACGATCATGAGCATGAGGAAATTCCCCGCGACATGGTTGCGGCAGAACCAGTAGATGATGCCTTTTTCTTCGGTCACGGCGTCGGTTTGGGTGCGGGTTCGGCGACACTGCCGGGGGAGGCTTGATCAACGGGCGCGACGGGTTTTGGCGAGACCTTCTGCCCGGTGATCATGGCCGGCAGTTCGGTGAGACAGAGGAGGTCACCCTCGTTGACCCCGCCCGAGATGTAGACACTGTCCTCGTCGCGGAAGACGACGGTGACCTCGCGGAACTGCAGGGTGTTATCCGGCGCGACGATGGCGACCCGCGCCAGATCGACAAAAGCGGAGAAAGGGATGCGGGCGCGGTTCGGGATGGGGCGTCCGGCGATCCGGGCTTTTACAAATAGGCCGGGTTGCAGCCCGCGGGGTCCGGCGTTGCCGTCGGCGGCGGTGTCCACCTCTGCGACGAGGTAGGCAGATCGGCTTGCGCGGTCGATCTCGCCCTCGGTCCGAACGATGCGTCCCCGGTAGCGGGTCGCTTCACCGGCCACGGTGGCAATGATCTCGACATCCCCGAGAGGGTCGCCGGTGTCATCGGTTTGGAGGAACTGCAGTTGATCGATCGAGAGCGGCAGCCGTACTTCGTAGCGGGTCTCAAAGAGCACCGCGACGGTCGCCCCGGGGATGAGATAGCTGCCGATCTCGGTCTCGGTCGAGGCGATGATGCCGTCAAAGGGGGCGGTGATGGTGGCGCGATCGACGTCGATCCCGGCTTTCTCGAGAGAGTTGCGGGCAGACTCGACCCGCGCCTCGGCGCTGCGCAATTGCGGTTGCCGCGAGGCGAGTTCGGTGGGTTCGCCGCCATTGCCGAGCTTGATCCAATCGCGTTTGGCCTGTTGTGAGCGAGCCTTCTCCTCGACGAGGGCGGACTCGGCATCGGCGAGGGCGGCGGCGGTTACGGCGCGGGCGGCGAGGTAGTCGACGGGATCGATCTTCACCAGCCAGGTGTCGGCGGTGACGCGGTTACCGGTCTTGAAGAGGGCATTCACCTCGACGACCGGTCCCGCGACGGCAGCGGCAAGACTGGTGCGTCGCGTCGCCTCGATGATGCCCTGAGAAGGCATGTCGAAGGTCATCTCCTCGTAGCGGACCGGCATCACTTCGACGACGGGATCGATCTCGACGGGCTTCTCTTTCTCTGCCTGGGGACGGGTCACCCAGAGGAGCACTGAGAGGGCGAGACCGCCGGCGAAGATCGCCAGTCCGATGAAGAATCGGGCAAAACGTTTCATGATTCCGTTGTTTTATCGAGGGGTGGTTCAGGGGGGCGGAAGCTGCCGCCGAGCGCGAGGTAGAGATCGACTCGGTTGTCGAGGCGCTGGCGGCGCATGCTGATCCATTGGGAGCGACTCGTGAAGAGCCGCTGCTGCGAGGCGAGGACGGTGAGGATGTCGCCGGTGCCGAACTCGAACTCCTCGAGCGAGCGCCGGTAGGCGGCGAGGGCGAGGCGAGAGGCTTCCTCGAGTGCATCGACGCGACGGGTCAGGAACTTCTCGGCGGCGAGGGCATTCTCCACCTCGGAAAAGGCGGTCAGGGCAGTCTGCTCGAATTCGTCGGCCGCTAGCTGAAGCTCGGAATCACGCCTGGAAATGTTGGCCCTGAGACGCCCTCCCTGGAGGATGGGCTGGGCGAGATTCCCCGCGATGCTCCAGACCCCGAAGTCACCGCTGAGGAGATCGCTGATGTCTTCACTCGCGCTGCCGTAGCTGCCGGTGAGGCTGATCGCGGGGAGGAGGGATCGTTTTGCCTCGAGGAGTCGTTTGTCGGCGGCGGCGATGCGGCGCTCGGCCGAGGCGAGATCGGGGCGGCGGTCGAGCAGGGTGGCGGGGAGATCGGCAGGGACTCTGCCCGGCATGGCGGGGAGCCGCGCCGATTTCCCGGCGGAGCCGATCGGATAATTCCCGGCGAGGATCTCGAGCTGGCGGGCGGAGCGTCCCGCAAGTTCTTCGCGGGCGGCGAGAGCGTCACGGGCGTTGGCGACATCGGCCTCGGCGAGGAGTAGCTGCGAGGCGAGATTCTGCCCCTCTTCCTCGATACCGCGCTCGAAGCGCTCGCGGATGGCTGCCTCGGTCTCGGAGAAAGTGGCGATCGCATTTTGCGCCAGGGCGACCTGGTCCTTCGCCTCGGCGAGGGCGAACCAGGTCTTCGCCGCCTGCCCCGCGAGGGAGAGCTGCGCGGTCGAGAAATCGTAGGCCGAGGCCTCGAACTCCGCGACGACGGCGGACTTCGCCGCGCGGATGCGTCCCCAGAGATCGATCTCCCAGCTCAGGTCGAGGGAGAGGCCGAAACTGTTGTTTTGTGAGGATAGAACCGTGCCGGGAGGGGAGCCGGGGAGAGGCAGCCCGATGAAGTTCTGGGCGGCGCGTTGCCCCGAGAAATTCCCTCCGATCTGCGGGTAGAGATCGGCCCCCGCGATGCGGGCGTTGGCCCCGGCGATCTCGATGCGGGATTGGGCCGCCTTGAGGTCGCGGTTGCCGGTCATGACGCTGCCGACGAAGGCCGAGAGGTCGGGTGCCTCGAAGTTGCCGACCCAGTCGTGGTCGGGGAAATGAGTCGGTCGGTAGGTCTCACCGGCGACCCAATGAGAGGGTATCGTTAGTGTCGTGAAATGCTTCGTGTCGGGCGGGGAGATGGACTCGCAACTACTGAAAAGACATGCCGCTACGAGAAGTCCGAGACCGGCCGGGGCAATCGACTTACGCTTTTTTTTCCCTACCGCGACTCTCTCGGCGGGCAGTGGCGCGACACCCGATTCCGCACGGAGACCTCCGGCGGTGAACTCGATCAGTCGTCGCAGCGTGTCTTCGGGATCGGTTGCCTTAACTATGCCGCCGGAGAGCAGAGGCAGTCTGTCCTCGTGCGTGAGGGCATAGATCATCGTCCCGACGGAAAAGTGCATCCGCCAGAAGATCGACGCGGCGTCGAGACAGGGGAGGGAGGCCTTCGTCGCGCTCATGAAGCGGGCGATGACTTCACGGAAAAGTTCCACGAGGGTTTCCGAAAAATGCTCAGGCGGCTCCGAGAGGCATCGCCCCGCGAGGCGCAGGTAGACCGGTGTCTGGTGAGGGGAGCGCAACATCTCGGCGACGACGGGGCGATGGAGCGCCTCGAGGATCTCTTCGAGCGGGACCGGACCCGTGTGGGAGTTCTCGGCGATGGTAAGAAGGTGGAGACGTTGCTGGTTGATCGGCCGGATGACCCGCGCGAGGACCTCGCCGATGAGCGCTTCGCGCGAACCGAAGTGATAATTTACCGCCGCGATATTGACCCCGGCCACCCCGGTGATCTGCCGCAGCGAGACATTGCGAAAGCCGCTCTCCGCAATGAGCGACTCCGCCGCATCGAGGATGCGGGTACGGGTATCAGAAGTCGGCGTTGCGGTTTTAGGCATCGGGAAAACAAGAAGAGCCAAACGAATGTTTCAAACACTTGTTTGATTTAGGCAAGCAGAGTTTGTCCCTCGCCTCTTTTCTTTACGCCCTCGACCGTCGCAGAGTGTGTGGGAAATAACGCAGTAGAGGAATCAGGGTTGCACCGTCGGCGTCTTCGGCGGCTCGATGCTCATAATCTCGTCGTGGATCTTGAGGATCTCTCTGGACTTCTCGAAAAAGGCATCGACCTCCGCCGCGCTGGCGTTGTTTGAGTCTACGACCTGCTGTAGCTGAGCGAGATACTGATTGATGTCGAGCGAGATATCGGCCATCTGGCGCTGGGCGCTCGCGTAGGCGTTCGCGACAGCGGACTTGGCCTCGACGATAGCCGAGCGGCGGCCCTGCTTCTCGAAATACTCGGCGCGCTCTTCCTTGAACTCCTTGTTCTTGAAAAGGCGTTTGCCGAGAGGGGTGTTCTCGAGCGGATCGACGGCATCCGCCGGCAAGACGGAAAGTTGACGGGCAAAGTAGCGGTCGAGTTCGCGGAATTCGTTGAGCGGTTTCCCGTATTGCTGATGGAGGAAGGCGAGGCCGTTGATCACTCCGGAGAGCTTGGCGGCTTCCTCCTGATCGATCTTCTGTCCCGAGCGGAAGCGGGTCTCGATGTCGCCGATGTAGGCGAGTGTCTTGCGGCTGTCGTAGACGATCTCGTTCATCTGGCCGTAGGTGCGCTGGAGCTGTTCCCCGTGCTGCTTCTTCAGCGTCTCGACCTGGGTGCTCCACTCTTCGACGATGCGATCGGTCTCGGCCTGCTTGTCCGCGAGGAGCGAGGAGAGCTCGGCGTTCTTGTTCTCGGTCTCGCTGACACGGTTGGAGAGACCTTTGACCTGCTCTTCGAAGGCCAGCACCTTCGATTGCTCTTCACTCCAGAGCTTGCCGAGGAACCCGGCCGCCCCGCCAGCCGCGAGAAGGAGGAATGTCAGCAGCACGATCGCCGCGGTCTTGCCCTTACCGGGTTTGCTGTAGCCGTATTCTTCGAGGGCCTTGTTGGGATCGTAGTCTTCGCTCATGGGATAAAGAGTACGCTGGTTTTGTCGTATTTCTAGCCCTTCGAACGTTTCGGAGGCCCGAATTTTGTGGTAACTACTACGGGGCTCTCGCGAAAAGTCTTTCAATGAACCAAAGTGGCAGCAGTCTCAGGGAGGTTTTTCTGGAGTCGATCCGGCCCGAGATGGCGTTCCATCTCCTCTTCGATCACCTCCCCGGGGTGCTCTTTTTCGCCAAGGATCGCGAGGGACGGCTCCTCGCCGCGAACCGTGCCCTCCTCGATCTCTATGGCTACGCGAGGGAGGAGGACTTCTGGGGTGTGACCGACTTCGAGCTGCTCCCGCGCAGTCTCGCCGAGAAGTTCCGCGAGGACGATCTCCGCGTCATCCGCACTGGCGTCGCGATGCTCGAGATCGTCGAGTTGTTTATCAGCCGGCTCGGGATTCCGGCCTGGTTTTTGACTAACAAGATCCCGATCCGATCCCACGACGGCGAAGTCATCGGAGTGATGGGCACGATCCAGGATTACGAAAAACAGCGCGAACTGCTCCCCGCTGACTCGGACATCTCCCCGGCGCTGCGGCATATCGGGGCCAACTTCCATCGCGAGATCGCCATCCCCGGGCTCGCGAAGAGGTGCGGGCTCTCCGTGCGACAGTTCGAGCGCAAGTTCAAAGAGCACCTCAAGACGCCGCCGCAGCAATACATCATCAAGATGCGGGTCCATGCAGCGTGCGATGAGCTGCGCCGGTCGAAAAAGTCCATCGCCGACATCGCGACTGATCTCGGGTTTTACGATCAGGCCGCGTTTTCCCGACAATTCCGCAAACACATGGGCATGACCCCGCTCTACTACCGCCGGGAATATCGATGAGAGAAAAGTGACATGAAAGCAGATCCTCAAAGACAAAACACCGGCCCGGGGACGACCGGGCGTGTTCTGAGGCGTTTTCTCTACCCGGACTTTCCTATCCGCGAGCTGCCGCGCATGGCTGGCCTGGCTCTCCTCGGGGCGGTCCTCGCCGGTGCCTACGGCGTAGCGCACGATCAGATCACCTATACGATCTCGCCCGAGTATTCCAGTTATCTCGGCGGTGTGCTCGGGTCTGTCCTCGCGGTTGTCTTTCTCGCCCGGGCGCGGCAGAGGAGGGTTGCCTGTCTGAGCCAATAGGGTGCGGTCCCTGAGAGGGGCTTTTCTGTCGCCTTGCGGCGTGATGAAAGCGCTTGCACTTAGCGGGCATCTGCCCTATCTCCCGCGACTATGCTTGCTGTTGTTGTCACCATTGTTGCCCACGCCGATAAGGTCGAGGAAATGATCGCCGCCCTCGAGGGCAATCGCGCCCACTCATGCCACGAGCCCGATTGCCTCAAGTGGGAGTGGTCTCAGCACATCGACGATCCGGCGAAGTTCGCGATCTACGAGCTCTACACCGATCGCGAGGCTTTTGCCGCGCACAAGGCGAGTGACCACTTTGCGGTGTGGGTGGAGGCGAGCACCCCCTGCATCAAGGAAAAAGTGGCGGGTCAGTACGAGGTCAAGGGCCCTGACATGCGCTAAATCGCGGCGTCCGCTCAGGCGGCGTCAGTAAACGTGTAGTCCACGCCGAGGTGCTTCGATATGACTGAGAAGAGTTCGTGGGAGCGGAAGGGTTTCGCAACGAAGTCCGAGCATCCGGCCTCGATCGCGCTGAGGCGCGCCTGCTCGAGGGCGTAGGCGGTGAGGGAGACGATGACCGTGTCGGTATCGGGCGTGGCGAGATTCTTGATCTCGCGGGTCGCTTCGGAGCCTTTCTTGATTGGCATGTCCTCGTCCATGAGGATGAGATGGGGCTTCCATTGGCTCCATTTCTCGATCGCCTCCTGCCCGTTCTCGACCTCGGCGAGGACAAATCCCGCTTTTCCCAGGATGCGTTTGAGGAGGAGCCGGTTGTTGGGCTGATCTTCGACGATGAGGATGCGGATCTCTTTGTGGGCGGAGGTGAACCCGTTGATCCGCTGGGCGGTCTTCTCGTCGAGTGTCGTGCCGTGGTGGATGGCACTCGTCTTGAGCGGCGCGACTTCGGCGCACTTGATGCTGAAGCGGAAGGTGGTGCCTTCGCCGAAGACCGACTCCACCTCGACTTCACCGCCCATGAGCTGCACGAAGCTGCGGGCGATGGGGAGACCGAGCCCGGTGCCCTCGGACGAGCGGCGTCCGCTCTCGGTCTGCGAGTAGCGCTCGAAGAGCTTGCCGATCTCGTCGGCATGGATGCCGCGCCCGGTGTCGCGGATCTCGAAGTGGAGCTGGATCTCGCGGCGGAATCGTCCCATCACCATCTCGCCGGGGGAGACCTCGGTCGAAGTGATCGAAACGCCGACTCCGCCCTGGGCGGTGAACTTGATGGCGTTGCCGATGAGGTTGATGAGGATCTGGCCCAGCTTGCTGCGATCACTCGTGATCTCGCCGGGGAGATTCGACTGGGCGGCGAAATTAAAGGCGATGCGGTTGGCTTCGGCCTTCATCGAGAGCATCTCGTAGACGGACTTGAGCAGGGGGATAAACTCGAAGGTCTCTTCGTGCAGCTCCATCTTGCCTGCCTCGATCTTGGACAGGTCGAGGATCTCGTTGATGACGTCGAGGAGGTGTTCGCCGCTGTTGTTGATGATGTCGAGGGTCTCGCGCTGCTTGGGATTGAGGGTCTTGTCCTCCCCGAGGATTTCGGAAAAGCCGATGATCGCGTTGAGCGGGGTGCGCAGCTCGTGGGTCATCTTGGCGAGGAAGTCGCTCTTGGCACGGTTCGCGACTTCGGCATGGTGACGCGCCTCTTCGAGGTGGTCCCGGTATTTCTCCTCGATGGCGGCGGTGTTGATCTGGGCGATGGAGATGCCGAACTGCCCGGTGAGGGCCTCGAGCAACTTGATATCGTCATCCGACCACGGGGCGTTGTTGCCGACACGGAGGAGGAGGACGAGTCCATTGGGGACATCCCGGAAGCTGGTCTTGGCCGCGAGCATGGTGATGGGCTCGTCATCGGGGAAGGGTGCTTTGATCGAGTCGGGAATGGCGTGGATGTTGGAGAGCGAGATCACGGAATCCGAGGCCAGGAGCCGCTTGGCGAGTGAGTCGGTGATGGTTAGAGTCGGCTTGCCTTCTCCCAGGCCCCGACCGAAGCGGCTGTTGTAACCGATCTGTTTGAGGGTATCGCGGGCGATGCCTTCTTCGTCCTCGACGGGGACGATGCGCTGGACGAGGCAGTGGGTTGCGCCGAACTGCTCGGTGATACGGTGCAGGGCGTCGCTGAGGATCTGGTCCTCGCGCGTGCTGCTCGAGATCTCTTTTGTGGTGCGCTCGAGGAGCATGCGGTTCTGCAGCTGACGGGCGAGGGCCGCCTCGGCTTTGTCCCGCTGGGCGGTGAGCATTTCCTCGTGCCGGTGCATCTGCTTCACCCGCGATTGGATGGAGAAGCGGATCACGCCGACGATGAGGGTGATGACGCCGAGAAAGGCGAGGGTCTTGGCCCACCAGGTCTGCCACCACGGCGGGCTGATGATGACGCGGACCTTGGCCGTGACGTCGGGCCATTCCCGGCCGTCGAGTGAGCTCTGCACTTTGAAAAGATACTTCCCCGGGCTGAGGTTCGCGTAGGAGGCCTTTCGATCATCACCGGAGAGCTGCCAGTCGTACTCATAGCCGTCGAGCATGTAGCGGAAGTAGCCGCGGTTGGGGAGGCGGTAATCGAGGTTGGCGAAGCGGAAGGCAAATCGCACCCGCTGATCGTAGGGGATACGGATCTCGTCGGTCGCGGCGATCTCGCGCTCGAGGATGCCGCCTTCGCGCGGCGCGACGGGCTCGCCGAAGTACTCGAAGCTCGTGAGCATGGGGTTCGGCGTGCGCGGAAGAGCGGGGAGATTCGCCGGATCGATGATGTTGAGACCGTCCTGCCCGCCGAAGTAGAGTTTGCCTTCCTCGTCGCGGGTCACCGCTCCGGTGTTGAAGCCGCCTTGTTGGAGGCCGTCCTCTTCGGAAAAGAGGCGGAACTCGCTCTGCATGGAATTGAGCCGGGCGATGCCGGTGCGGGTCGCGACCCAGAGGAAGTTGCTCTCGTCTTTGATGAGTGAGACGATCCTGTCGTCGGGGAGTCCGTTGATGGCATTGTTGAAGTTGGCGATCTCCCCGGTCCGGGTGTTGAAGCGGTCGAGCCCGGCATCGAGCGTGCCGATCCAGACTATTCCGTTGGCATCGGGCAGCACGGTGGTGAAGCGCATGCTCGTCGGGCGCCCGGCATTGGGGAAAGCACCGGCCATGGTGACGAGGGTGTCTGCGTCTTTGGACAGCAGGTAGATTTGCGAGGGAGTGGAGATCCAGAGATTACCGGCGGCGTCTTCAGTGATCGCGTTGATGAAGTCGACCGATTCGCCACCCGCAGGGAGGAGGCGGGTAAAGGCGGCGGTGGCGGGATCGATGCGCCAGAGACCGCCCCCGTTGGTCCCGACAAAGAGACGGTCTTGACTGTCCTGAAAGAGCGCTGAGACATTGTCGTGGCCGATAGATGCTGTATTTCCGGGATCGTGGCGATAGGTGTCGATCGTGCCGTCGCGGTGACGACGGATCAGTCCGCCGCCGCGGCTACCCAGCCAGAGCAGGCCTTCTTTGTCGTGTAGAACCGCGTTGATGCTGGGAGAGGACTCCGGCTCCCCAATGGTAGGATTGTCAAACGTGGCGGACTTCGTGTCCCAGCGGGCGAGACCGTTCTCGGTCCCGATCCAGACGCCGTCCCCGCTTTGGTAGGCAAGGGCACGGACCGAAGTGTGGGGAAGTCCGTCGGGCTTATCCGGGTTGTGCCGCAGGTGGGAGAACCACTGGCGATCAAGATTGAAACGGCTCGTGCCGCCGCCGAAGGTCGCGACCCAGAGCATACGGGAGCGGTCCTCAAAAATGGCCGAGACCTGGTCGTCGGTGAGGCTGTCGGCGTGGCGGGGATTGTTGGTGAAATAGAGGAAGGCGTCGTTGCCGCGGTCGAAGAGCGCCAGGCCATTCATCGTCCCGACCCAGAGATCGAAGTTGGAATCGACGAACAGAGAGGTGATGTTTTTTTCCCTGATCGGGTAGCTCACGGGTTTTTTCTCCCCGTCGGCCGAGTAGGTGAAGACGCCGTTCCCACCCGTGCCGATCCAGATGCGGTTCTTCGAGTCGCGGGCAACGGCGTTGACGGGGACGGTCGTGGTCCAGAATTTTTCGAAGGCCTTATCCTTGCCGTTCCAGTGGTAAAGATCGCCTGAGACGGTGCCGATCCAGACTTCGTCTTTGCCCAGAGTGGAGATCGAGGCGATGCGGGTGCTTCCCAAAGGACCGTCGGCGACGACGATGTTCTCGGTGGTGAGGTTGAGGACGTTCAGCCCGGCGTCGGTCCCGATCCAGAGATACTGGTCCTCCGAGATGGCGAGATCGATGATGTGGTCACTGAGGAGGGCCCCGCCCCGGGCCGAACCCTTCGTCAGGGAGGTGGCTTTGCCGCTTTCCTGGTTGAATTTTACGATCCCTCGCGAAGATGTGCCGACCCAGAGGCCGCCCTTGCTGCCGCTGGTCGTAGCGACAGCGGTGAGCTGGTCGCTGCTGATGCTGTCGATACTGCCGATACTGTCGGGGTTGTGGGCGTAATGGATCGTCTCCCAGCCGTCGAAGCGGCTCAGACCGCGGTCCGTCGCGAGCCAGACGTAGCCGCCCATGTCCTGCGTGAGCCCGCGCACGAGATCTGACTTGAGCCCCTGGGGTGTGGAGGCGGAGAGGGAGGTGAACCGAATACGGCTCGCCTGCTCGGACTGAGCAGAGGTGGGCACGCCCGAACCAATCCATCCGGCCAGGGCGAATAATGCAAAATGCAAGAAAAGAGATGGCCGGTGTGTCGCCTTCACGTCGTTTAGTCCCGTAGAAATACAGGAAAATTAGAATTATTGGATCAGCTAAAATTAACTCCGCTTGGATATTATATGAAAAATGTTTCTATTCAAGAAATTTACAGCTATTTTATTAAGCAGTGTTTTTTCTGAAAATATGCCCCTGTGCCTATCCATGCGGAGTCGCCGGGCATCGGCAATGAGCCTTGTTGAAATGCTCATTGTTGTTGCGGTCATTGGAATCATTGCTGCAATTGGCCTTCCTGCGATTAATAATATCCGTGAGTCAGCAAAGGAAGTGGCCGCAATTCAAAATGCGAAGAACATCCAGCAGATGTCCGGCGCTCTCGCGGCTCTCGGGGTGGCGCACGTGATTCCCGATTCAATGGGCGGAGTCGCCGCGACCGCCCGTCTCTTGCGCGAGGGAGTGATCGTTCCCGAAGGTCCTATGGCGGGGGAAAAATTCGTCCTTTCCGGGCTGCGCGACGACGAGATCGATTCGATCAGCGTTTACCTCTACGTGCAGTATGACAGGCGCGAGCTGCGGCTTATCTTCCGCGATCCGAAGTTGCAGATAGGAGGTTCCGCCGTGTTGCAAACCGGTCAGATTCTGTGTCGACTCTCTGCTCCGATCAGTCGAGCGGGCTTCGGCGCGACTCTACTGTCTGCCATGATGATCTGCGGCGGATCAATCTGAGTCAGTCCCCCGACGGGGACTCGCTCACTTCCTCGATACTGCCGGCGGCCTTCAGCCTCTCGATCAGCTCCTCGATCGCGAGAGCGCGCCTTTCCTGCAGGTATTGTTCGCGCAGGCCGGGGATCTCGTCCCGGGGGATGGGGGCCGGCTCCCTGCGGTCTGTTACTTTAAAAAGGTGGAACCCGTAGTGGGTGGCAACGATGGGGCTGATCTCACCCACTTCCATGGAAAAAGTGATGGCCTCGACCTCGGGCATTGTCTCGCCCTGCTTCATGTAACCGAGGTCGATCTCGCGGTCTTCGCTGCTGCCGTGCTCGCGGGCGGCGAGGTCGAAGTCTTTCCCCGCAAAGAGTTCGCGACGCAGTTCGCGCAGGGCAATGTAAGCCTCGCGGGCCGCCTCGTGGCTGGAGGGTTCGATGAAGATCTGGCTCACACGGACCTGCTCGGTGCTCATGTAGCGGGAGAGATTCTCCTGATAGTAGGTCTCGAGTTCTTCGTCGGTGGGATCGCCGGGCAGCTGCAGCTCGGCTTCGAAAAGACGATCGACGACCATGCTGCTCTCGAGCTTTTCGAGGATGATGCGGCGGTCCCCGGGATTAAAACCGGTGTTGTCGTAAAACTTCTGCTCGTCCCCGTGCTCGGCCTTGATCTCTTCGAAGCGGGCCTCGAGTGCCTCGGCGGAGATGTCGCCGTAGCGTTTCGCCGACTCCTGTTCGAGGAGGGTGCGGTTGATGACATTGTCCCTCGCGTAGTCCCGGAACTCAGTATCGCGGTCACAACAGACGACCTCACCCAGGCTCTGGTAGTGTTCCTTGATGGATTCGAACTCGTC
>JBDNIL010000292.1:0-22922 GCA_041688355.1 Verrucomicrobiales bacterium
ATCCGTTGGCGCTGCGCGTTCCGAAGCATACCTTGCGGAAGATGACGAGCGGTCGCAGCGCGCGTTCCGCGTGGTTGTTGGTGGGCGGCCCTCCACAGCGCACGAAGGCGAAGACCTCCTTGTATTCGCGCGCTCCGGGGATGAGCCGTTTGCGGAAGGTCTCGGCCTTGGCGAAGTCCAGGTGACGTGCGCAAATCAAATCGAGGATGCCGAGGAGACGCGCCTCGAGTTCGAGCCGGTCGGCTTTCGCTTTTGGGATCTCCAAGGCGCAAGCCCGGCGCAGGAGTCTGCTGAGCTGGACGAGAAAGCGCTCGGCACCCGGATCGGGCGCCTCCATCGCGGCGAGAGTTTGCGCGACCTCGCGCCCGGTGCGCAGGAGGTGGGCGAGGCAGCTCTGACGCGCCCGTACCTCGATGGCGTTGTAGGAGGCATAGGCGTCGGTGACGAGCAGGGCGTCGAGGCTTTCACCGAGGAGGCGCTTGGCCGCCTCGGTGGAACGGTTGGGATCCATGCGGAAGACGGCTACCTCCGCGTTGCCGGCATACCAGAGGAAGACGTTGCGCCCGTCCTCGCGCCAATACGTTTCGTCTGCGTGGATGAGATCGCTGTGACGCATCTTTTCAACCAGCCCTTCGTGAAGCGGGTCGCTACTTTTGCGGGCGCGCTTTTCAAATCCGAGGCGACTGGCCGGGACGAAGTCCAGTCCGAAGTAATTCTTGGGGACAGGTTAATAATTTGGAATTGCCGCTTGCCAAAAAGTGTTCGAGTGATAAATGTTCATTCGAACATTTCCCAAGATCTCATGAGACAGTCACGCATCCGGGGAACCGGCACCAGCTACTACCACGTGATCTCCCGCATCGTGGACCGGAGGTTCATCCTCGGTGACGAGGAGCGGGAACACTTTGTTGTCCTTATGTGCAAGCTCGAGGCTTTTCTGGGTCTTCGTGTCGTGACTTATGTGGTGATGTCCAACCACTTCCACCTCCTCGTCGAAGAACCCGACCGGGACGAACTGCCTGCTTTGGATCGCGAAACCCTTCTGAAACGCCTCGGCTATCTCTACGACCGGTCCGCCGTCGATACAGTACGCGACGAGCTCGTCTTACGGGATCTGAAGAACGACCTGATCGGAGAGCCTGCGGCGCGTCCGGAGTGAAGCGTGGCGAGGAGAAGGCGTGAGCCTCCCCTGAAAGTCCCGGCCAGGTCGGCGGGATCCGCGAAGATTGTGAAAGCGCTGGGCGTTCGTGTGCCTGCTGCGCGCCGGATCGGTCGTTTTTCGGCGTAGGGCGCTCGGGTGCCGCGAAATCGGGGGGGGCGAAATGGCGCATGAGCGGTGGCGCGGGAACGCGCATGCTGATGCGGGAAAATGGGGGATTGACGTGCGGCTTCGTTATTATTAGCCTATCTCCGTGAATTTCGAAGGTACCAGGTTAATAATACGGTCCAGTATTTTCAATTTGATCTTCCAAACCTGAAAAATATGGGAATTAAATAATTTGCAGTCGAATAGATAACCTGTCCCTGCGAATTATAATTATCGAGGTGCCGCCACATGCCATTTGGCGGGACGACTTCGAGGAGTTTGGACCGGAACGGTGGACGGCTGGCGGACCCGACTGGGACTGCCACCGCACCTCCTCGACGGCGATGAAACCATACGACTTGGATCTCTTCCTACCGATCCGGAAAAAATAACCTGGAAGAATTCCCGATGTTTCTTATCCAACTTCTTTCACTACGCCATTATCCGCACTGATCTGCGGGAAGCTAAACCCTATCGCTGGTTCGGATTGAGGGATTGTTTCCCTCTTTGTTCTACCACCCGACCCTCTTTGGTCGTATCGTGGCGCATGCAGGTATCGCTCATCGCGGCAATGGACAGGGACGGGCTGATCGGCTCGGCGAGCGGTCGGCTCCCCTGGCGGCTGCCGCGGGACATCGCGCACTTCCGCGCCGCGACGGCGGGGAAGTGGCTGCTCCTGGGACGGCGGACCTACGAGGAGATGGACGGGTGGTTCACGGACCAGACGCCGCTGATCCTCTCGCGGGATCCGGACTACAAGCCGCAGCGGCCATTTCACCGAGTCTTCACCGACGTGAGGGCGGCCCTCGGTTTCGCCCGGGCGAGCGGGGTTGGGGAAGTCATCGTGGCCGGTGGAGCGGCGGTCTTCGCCGCGACAATGGAGTCGGCGACACGGCTCATCCTGACGCGGATCGACGCCAGTTACACGGTGGATGGCGGGGTCTATTTCCCCGATTTTGAAAAATCGGGCGAGTGGCTCCCGGTCTACGCGGAAGACTGGCCCTCTGATGCAGAGAATCCCGTCGCGATGCGCCTGGATTGCTATGAAAAACGAGGAAATCGCCTCGCCTGATAATAAACAATCGCTAGCCCGGTTGACTCTTGCCGCCTATCTTACAATGACCGTGTCCCGCTCGACGAGCTGCTGACGGCCCTCTCCCTCCATGATCCGCCGTGCTCGTTTTTTCACGCTCTGCCTTGTCGCGTCATTCGCCGTCCTTTTCCTTAGCGCGTGCGGCGGCGACCTCGACCCATCGGCTCGGCTCGCGAGTGTCGCCGAGCTGCCTCTCTGGAAAATACTCTTGGCAATTTTCCTTTTCAGTCTTCTCAGCGAGGATCTCGCCTGCATTGGCGCAGGGATGTTGGCGAGCGAGGGGGGGCTCTCGCTGGAGTGGGCGATCATGGGATCATTCCTCGCGATCTATGTGGGTGACATTCCCCTCTATCTCATGGGCCGGATGGGCGGCATGACACTACTGCGGCGGAAACCGTTCCGCTGGTTCATCCGCGAAGACCGGATCGTGCAGGCGGAATCGCTCTTCAAAGAACACGGCGGCAAGCTGATCTTTTCCTCCCGGCTCCTCCCGGGCTCGCGACTGCCGATCTACGCTGCCGCCGGAGTGTTGCGCTACCCATTCTGGAAATTTGCCATTTACATGGCCCTCGCCGGCGGGCTCTCGGCGGTGATCCTGACCTGGGGCTCGATGCGCCTCGGCGAGGTCGTCCTGAAATGGCTGAAAGTCTACGAGACCTACGTCTTCCCCGCTTTTGTCTCGGGCGCGATCCTGATCTGGCTGACGCTGAAGGCGATCGAGATCCTCGCGACGCGGCGCCGGCGGCTCACCTTTCTCTCCCGCTGCCGCAAGCTCTACTACGGCGGGCGGAAGCTGCGATCAAAGGCACGGTCGAGGGTGGATCCGCCGGGCTAAGCGAGCCGGTGTGCGAATTGGGCCTTGAGGCATTCCGCTTTTCCGTTAAGGATTAGGTCGCAACGCCCCTCCCCTGCTGTGACCTGGTTTTCCCTAGCGCTTCGCAATCTCCTCCGCAACGCCCATCGCTCGTTCACGACGATCGCAGCGGTGGCCCTCGGTTATGCAGCGATCAACATCCTCGCGGGGTTCACGGCCTACATGTTCGCGAGTATCGAGGATGCCCACATCTACGAGCAGATCAACGGCCACGTCCAGATCTGGAAAGAGGGAGCCCGCGACTACGGCGGCTCGGAGCCGGGCGAGCATCTCATTTCAGCAGAGGATTTTGCGGCGGTCAAGGCCTTCGCGGCGGCGGATCCCCGCATCACGCTGAGTGCGGGACTGCTCGAGGTGAAGGGAAACGTGGACCACGAGGGCACGCCGGGCTTTTTCTTCGGCCAGGCCATGGTGCCCGAGGAGAGAGACGCCATCCATGATCGCTCGACCGCGCTCCGCAGTGCCGACGGCAGCACCTACGAGGGACGCCCGATCACGAAGGAGACCCCTT
This sequence comes from Verrucomicrobiales bacterium, assembly GCA_041688355.1. Taxonomy (GTDB): domain Bacteria; phylum Verrucomicrobiota; class Verrucomicrobiia; order Verrucomicrobiales; family DEV007; genus Arctic95D-9. The sequence continues at coordinate 3,785 of JBDNIL010000292.1, forward strand.
TTGGCATCGCCATCACCACGGGCATGGCGGAAAACATGGGTCTCAAGATCGATTCGGACGTCATCCTGATGGCCCCCTCGATCAGCGGGCAGATGAATGCGATCGACGCCCAGATCCTGCAGATCGCGGATGTCGCGTCGGAGGCCCTCGACAATCGCTACGTTTTCATGCCGCTGTCCCTGGGTCAGAGCCTCTACGACACCCGGGGGGTCAGCTGTGTGCGATTCCTCCTCGCCGACGGAGCAACGACCGACGCGGTCGTGGCGTCGATGCGGGAGCGATTCCCCGAGACGGAGTGGGACGTGATCCCCTGGTATGATGTCTCGAAGCTCTACCTGCGGACGAAGCGCATGTTCGACATCATCTTCGGCCTCGTCTTTGCGATCATCGCGACGATCGTGACGATGTCGGTCCTGAACACGATCGGGATGGCGGTGGTGGAGCGGACCAAGGAGATCGGCACCCTGCGCGCCCTCGGGCTGAAGCAGCCGGGCGTGGTCCTGCTCTTTGGAATCGAGAGCGCCCTCCTCGGCATCATCGGGGCGATCACCGGGCTGATCCTCACAGTGGCCCTCGCGCTCACCGTCGCGGCCGTGAAACCAACCTGGGAGCCGCCCGTGACGGCGCGGGAGATCGTGTGGGAGATCCGCATCCTCCCCGACTATCTGCTGGTCACTTTTCTCCTCCTCGTGCTCTTCACCTCGCTCGCGGCGATCGCCCCGGCAAGGCGCGCGGCGAAACAGAGCATTGTCGATTCGCTGGGACACGTGTAACCTTCCCTGTTATGAAAAACACCCTCCTTACCCTCCTTTTTTCCCTTTGCGGACTCACCGCCGTCTCTGCGCAGGATGCCGCCCTGCTCGAAGCGGAAAAGGCCCGCGGCATTCTCACGGGGATTCAGGGCGTGCAATGGACCGTCACGGTCTCGGGGACGAAGAACGCGAAGTTCGTAGCGACTTCGCAGGGTGGTAAGATCTTCGCGGAAGTGATCGAGCCGGCCGATGCCACCGGGCGACGCTACCTTGCGGAATCCGACGGGGCGATGTGGTTCTGGAAACCCGGCCTGAGTCGTCCCGTCTCGGTCTCGAAGCGCCAGCGCCTCTCCGGTGACGCGGCCATCGGCGATATCGCCTCGACCAGCTTCGTCGATGGCTACAAGGTCGATGGGCAGGAGTCCGGAGAAGTGAACGGCGAAGCCGCGACGGTATTCACGATGAAGTCGAACTCACCCGGAGACACCTACGCGATGATCAAATACTGGGTCACGACAAAGGGGAATCTCGGGAAGAAGGCGGAGTTCTACGCGAAGTCGGGCACCCTCATCCGCAGCTCGACGATGGACTATAAGAACACCGCGAACGGCCGCCCTTTCCTCTCGCAAATGGTGATCGTCGATGGCGGCTCGACGATCACTCTGAAGTTCAGCGACGTGCAGATCGGCTCGTTTCCCGCGACTCTTTTCACCCGTGAAAACCTCGGAGGCCCCAAATCGACCGGACCAAAAAGGTGACTCTCCCCGCCCGATTCACCGCGACTGAGTTGCAGGGAGCCACCACTCTCCTGCAGGAGCTCATCCGCTATGACACGAGCAATCCGCCCGGAGACGAAGCCGGTGCGATCGCCCACCTCGCCGACCGTTGCCGGGCGCTCGGGCTCGAACCGAAGATCGTCGGCGCGTATGAAGAGCGCCCCAATCTCATCGCGAAGTTTGCCGCCGATCCGGCAAACCGCACCGCGCGCCCGCTCCTCCTGAGCTGCCACGTCGATGTCGTCCCGGCCGATGCGGCGCGCTGGACTCACCCGCCCTTCTCCGGCCACAACGACGGCACCTGCATCTGGGGCCGCGGTGCGATCGACATGAAGGGCTTCGCGACGATGGCCCTCACCGCCCTCGGCAAGCTGATCACGGAAAAAGTCCCGATCAATCGCGACGTGATTTTTGTCGCCGTCTCCGACGAAGAGGCGGGGACGCGGCTGGGATCGAAATGGCTCGTCGAGGAGCGCCCCGATTTGCTCGGCGACGATCCCGAATATGTCATCAACGAGGTCGGCGGCTTCACCGTGCATCAGAAAGGGCATCGCTTCTATCCCGTGCAGGTCGCGGAAAAAGGCGTCGCCTGGCTCACCCTCTCGATTGAGGGAAAGCCGGGTCACAGCTCCCTGCCCTCGACTGACAACGCCGTCTCGAAACTCGCCCGCGCCATCGATGCGATCGCCGCCGCGAAGCTACCCTGGCACGCGGGGCCCGAGGCGATGAATTTTCTCAAAGGCTTCGCCAAACCGCAGGGCCGTCTCGCGGAGATCGTCGCACCGCTCTTCGCCCATCCGGTGATCGGGCCGCGCCTCCTCCCGCTCGCGATCAGCGATCCCTCGCGGCGCGCCTCGGTCGAGGCGATCCTGCGGAACACCGCGAACGCGACCTGCCTCCACGGGAGCGACTCGATCAATATGCTGCCGGGCTCGGCCTCGGTCGATATCGATGGTCGCCTCGCTCCGGGTCAGACGGCTGATGACCTCATCCGCGAGCTCCATGCGGTGATCCGTCCGGTCCTCGGGAACGCCTACGATCTCTACGTGCTGCAGGAGTCCGAGGCCGTCTCGTTCTCCACCGACACGGATCTCTACCGCGAGATCGAGCGCACCATGAAATCCGTCGATCCGGGCGGCCATGTCGTGCCGTCTATCATCCCCGGCTTCACCGACAGCCGCAACTACGCGAAACTCGGCGCGCAATGCTACGGCTTTTACCCCCTGCAACTCCCGCCCGATCTCGACTTCGCCTCGCTCTTCCACGGCGACGATGAGCGCATCCCGATCGCGGGGTTTCACTGGGGGATCGAGACCCTGACAGAGATGCTGATGAGATTTTTGAGGAGTGATTCGGAGTCGTAGACCCCATAGGCCCGCGCAGGGGAATTGACCGTTCAATCCGGCCTCACAGAGGCCAGCCACAGGAATTTCCATTGGAATATCTCTTCAAACCCGGACTTTTCTCGCGCAGGGGGAATTGACCGCACAACCCGGCCTCACACAGGCCATCTACAATTTTAGACACCGTAGGCCCGCTCGGCGGTCGCTCCCATAATCGCTTTTTGCTCATTTTGGGAAAGGTCTTTGATCCAGAAAGCGACACACTGGACCCAGTCGGCATACTCGCCCCGCAGAAGACAGACGGGCCAGTCGCTCCCGAACATAAGCCGGTTCGGGCCGAAAGCGTCGAGGACGACGTCAAACCACGGGCGCAGTAGATCGGGCGTCCAGTCCTCAATCGAGGGGATCACCTCGGTGACCATGCCACTGAGTTTGCAGAAGACCTGCTCACGCTCCGCGAGGGCGCGGATGGCCTGCTCCCAGACGGGATCGACTCCGGCCGGGCCGATGACAGGCTTGGCGATGTGATCGAGGATGAGAGTCTGGGCCGGGTGCCGGTCCGCCAACTGCGTCGCCGCCGGCAACTGATCGGCGTAGATGAGAATGTCGTAGGCGAGCCCGAAATCGTGGAGGACGGAGATGCCGCGATTGAAGTCCTCGCGCAGGCAATACTCACGATCGTCGAGTCCCTGGAGCACTTCACGAATCCCGACCGCCTTGGGATTTTCCGCGAAGCGGGCGATCTTGTCAGCGACGCCGGGTTCGGTCAGATCGAGCCAGCCGACGACCCCGCGGACGAGGTCGTGAGACTTCGCATAGTCGATGAGAAAGGCGTTCTCCGCCTCATCGGTCCGGGCCTGCACCGAGATGACGCCCTCGATCCCGAACTCTTCGGTCGCCAGCGTGAGATCCTCCGGAGCGAAGTCGCGTTTGAGAATACCCATGTCCGACCGGATCCAGTCGTAGTCCTCGGGCGTGTAGTTCCAGAAGTGATGATGAGAGTCGATGCGCATGGGGGATTTTTACACAAAGGCAGGGTGGGGCAAAGGGGAATCTACCGCTGCGGCGGCTCATGAAGAGGATGCTGAGGTCTTCGACGTCATCGAGTTCGCTGGCGCTGAGGCTGACCTAGTCAAATTTCCCGCGCAGATCGGTGTAGCCGTCTTTGAAGAAGCAGACCTGCCCGTCCTTCCTCTTCGCGTAGACTTTCACGTAGGTGCAGGGGAGCGGTCTACTGTCCTGCTCGCCGGGCACTTCGATCTCGTGGAGATAGGGACGGGTTCATCATCAGCGCGCGGGTTTTTGGTTTCTATAACCATAACGCAGAGCCCGGCGAATCAGTAAGCGGTAAGTTGTAAAGAATTTGCAAGAGATCACGGAGCCCGATCCCTCCGTCCCGCCCGAAAACAAAAACGGCCCGGAAGATCCGGACCGTTTCAAATAGTCTGCCCCCGCTTCAAACGGGCGGAGCAGCCTGACCGTAAGCACTCCTTAGTGGTTGAACATGAACTCCTTCGAGTTCAAGACCGCCCAGAAGACGTCATTGAGAACGAGCTCGCGCTGGGTTTTGTCCTCACCTACGGCGGTGACCTGGGCCATGAGTTGTTTGGTCTCCTCGGCCGTCGGCTTGCGCGTGAAGCTGCGGATGTAGATTTCCTCGATGACCTGCTCGGGCGTCTTGTTCTCGGCGATCATCCGCTTGACCAGACCGCCCTGCTCAACCTTCAGCGTCACGGTGGGACCATTGAGGAGGTGGAGCGCCTGGGAGAGGCTGGGATCCATCTTAACCTCGCAGGAACAGACCGTCTCACGAGTGGCCCGCCCGAAGGTGGTGAGGAAGTAATCAGTCGTGTTGCCATCGGCGATCTGCACGGCACGTGAGCCGAGTGGCAGGCCCTGGAACTTGTTCTTCGTTTCAGTCACCTGAGTGATCGTGTCGAGCATGATCTCGGCGCGCTGGCGGCGAATGCGGGCTTTCGCGAAATTGTTCAGGTCATCCTTGTTCGAGGGATTCGCCTGGGTTGTCCGCTGGTAGGTGGCCGAGTTACAGATATCCCGCACGAGCTGGCGGAAGTCATACTCATACTCGCCCTGAAAGCGGCCGGCCATCTCGGTCAGCAATTCCGGATTCGAAGCCGGATTGCTGATCCGCACGTCATCCACCGGATCAATGATCCCGACCCCGAGGAAATGCGACCAGACCATGTTCGCAATGTTGCGCGAGAAGTAATCGTTCTGGGGCGAGGCCATCCAGTTGGCGACGATCTCACGCCTGTCCTTGCCTTCGACATCGGGCAGGTCTCCACCGAGGAACTTGGGCGGCATGTTGCGACCGCCGACGAGGTGCTTCACTTCGCCGCTGCCCCGGTTGTAGACGATCTGCTCGCGGGCATCGACGCCCTCCTTACGACCCACCTGGGCGAAGAAAGCCGCCCAGCTGTAGTAGTCGTCCATGGTCCAGCGATCAAAGGGGTGATTGTGGCACTGGGCACACTGGAGACGCATCCCCATGAAGACCTGGGCGACGTTCTCCGAGAGCTTCAGCGTATCGCGCTCGACCTGGTAGAAGTTCGTCGCGGGGCTGGCGAAACTGCCGCCTTCGGAAGAGAGCATGTCGATAACGATCTCGTTGAAGGGGCGGTTGGCCGCAATCTGCTCGCGCAGCCAGGAATTGTAGAGCAGCGCAGCTTTGTAGGAGATCCCGAGACCGAGATTCGGGTTCGAGCGGATCTGGAGGAGCTCGGACCACTTCATCACCCACATCTCGGTGAACTCCTTGCGGGAAATGAGAGTCTCGATCACCTTGCTGCGCTTGTCCGCTGCCTTGTCCGCCATGAAGGCATTGTATTCCTCAGTCGTGGGGAGCTGCCCTACGATATCGATGGAGGCCCGGCGGAGGAATTCTTCGTCGGTGCAGATGTCCGAGGGAAGAATGCGGAGCTTGTGAAGCTTGTCATGCACGAGCGTGTCGATGTAGTTGTTCTCCTGCATCTTAGGCCGGGTGTACTCCAGGTCCTCGGGAATGACGATGGTCTGGATGCCAACCGTGTGTGTCTCGTAGCGAGCCATGATGAAACCCTCACCACGCTTGCCCGCGGTAACGAGACCGGTGGTGCTCACGGCTGCGGTCGGCTCGTTGTTAGTGATGAAGACGGCCAGGTCAGTAACATCCCGATCATGCCCGTCGGAGAACTTGGCCCGTACGGTGAGCTGCTGGGTGGAACCGGCTCCTTCAAGAACGAGCCTGGGGGGATAAAGGCTGAGTTCCGTGACTACGGGGACTTCAGTGAGGGGCCGCTTTGTCGCCCCGTTCGCGATCCACTCGACCATTGTTTTGTAGGCGGGACTGCCCTTGTCAAAAAGTTTGCCCCCGGTGTGGGGGACTGCCTCGATGGACTTCTCCACCAGAAGCGACTCTTCGGGAATCGCCAGGTTGATCCGGTAGCCGGCCATCTCGCGAGTGAGCCGGTAGTGGTCACCATCCGGGTCGTAACCGAAGAGCGAAAGCATAAAGCCATCCTGCCCGCGGGCCGAGCCGTGACAGGCACCGGTGTTGCAGCCCTCGCTCATGAAAACCGGGGTGACATCGAGATGGAAATCGACGGGACGGTCCACCGCCGCTTCTTTGACCGTCACGGGGATTTTGACGGAGAGCCCCGCCACCTTTACCTCGAGATCAGTCTGGCCGTCCTTCAGAGGCGTGAAGATGTTCCGCTTCTTCAGACCGAGCAGCGTTGGATCGCCGGGGGTAAAGGTAGCGTTCGCGGTGACATCCTGCGTGGTGTCATCCTCGTAAGTGGCCAATACTACGACCGACTGAACATCACGGGCTTTTTCCAGAGTGATATCAAGCGGGAAAGCCTCGACTTTCACGATTTTTTTGCCCTTGTCCTTGAGCGGCTCAGCGCCCTTGAAATCCTCTTCATTTCTCGCCACGAGCGTCAGTTCCGCCGGCCAGACGGCACCTTCGGTAATCCACTGGCGCAGATTCGCGATCTCTTTCTCATTGAGAGGACGCCCCTTGGGAGGCATCACATCAGAATCGTCCTCGGGCAGCGAGACCAGCTCGATCATGAGCGACTCGTCGGGTTTGCCCTTGACGAGAGAATGCCCCCCGTCGCCGCCCTTGAAAAAGAGTTCGGCCTTGTCGAAGCGCAGGTTGGACTTGGCCTCGTCAGCATTATGACAGCTGACGCAGTTGAACTCCAGAATCGGCTGAATATCACGGACAAAGTCAATTTTTGACTCATTCGCATGCACCGTGATCCCGCACAAAAGGGCGGCGGCGCTGAGGATGGACAGACGATTTTTCATGAGCGGTATAATTGTGTTTGACCGGAAAGGGCGATGGACGTTTGATCTGCGCGCTTACTTATTCGCGGTCTCTTTCTGGGCTTCGAGACGGAGTTGTTCAAGGCGGGAAAGCGGCTTCTCTTTTTTCTCGGCGCTGGCGACTGCGGCGGGCGCTGCTGCCTTGGGCGCTGCAACCGCCACTTTTGGCAAGGGATCGACCCGGAGGACGGATCCCATCGCGAGACGATGAACGATAGGCTCCCCATCCTTTACGACGGTCACCGTGCAGAAGACGCCCTTGTGCTGACCGACCGGCGTCTTATCCGTCGTCACGATGGGGAAGCTTAGCGACTCGAGGTCCGACTTCAGCTTTTGCACCGCAGCGGTAGAGTGAGAAGGAAGGCCGAAGAGTTGCACATCGGCTTCCCCTCCGAATTCGCGGAGTTGCTCGACTTCGCCAAGCATATCGACCGTCTCACCCTGCTTCGCAGTGGTCATGCTGAGTTTCAGCTGAACGAACGGTTCCTCCACGGAGAGCTTGATAAAAGGAGACGCACTGAAAGCGTTTCCCTGCCCCCCGTCAGACTCTGCAAGGAGAGCAAGATTCCACGTATTGAGCTCGGCGTTCTCGTTTGCGTTGAGCTCATACTCAAGCTCGACCTGCTTCTCGCTGAAGATCATTGTTGCGGAAGATGCAATTCCGGGCGGTATCCAGGGGAAACGCACCGTGATCTTTTTGTCGTAACCCTCTTTGCGATGAGCCCGAACCTTCAGTTTGATGCTGCCATTGCGCACGATGGGGACTTTAGGCTGATCGATCGTAATCGAGTAAGGAAGCGGATCGGTCACCGAAACTGCGACTTCCTGGTGGTAGCGAATGTAGTAAGGCACCCCGTTCTGGGGACCACGCACAAAATCGAGAGCCTGAGTGAATTTACCAACGACCGGCTTGTCGCCCTCGATCGTGGAAACGAGCAACTCATACATGCCACCGCCAATGGGCGCATCGGGAGCCGCCTTCAGAAGGATGGGAAACTGGCTCACTGTCTTCGGGATCACGACCGGCTCAAGCGTAACCCCGGCGGGAAGCTTCGGCATTTCGAACTTCAGATCACCAGCCACGCCGCGACGGGTCGTGCTCACGACCATCGTGTAGTAACTCCCCTGCGGGATATTGAACTGCTTCAGATACTGGAAATCGTTCCGCAGCATCTCACCCATGGTCACGTCGATCGTCGGAGGGGAAACAATGGATTCAACACGATAGATAAAATCAACCCCGCCGCGCGAAAGCATGTCGTTGACCTTCACGAAGTAGTCACCGTCAGCGGGAGCTTTGAAATCGACCTTGCCATCCTTCGTCCCGTCCGCATCATCGCTGGAACCAAGCGCCCCCATCTTTTCGTTGTAGATCGTAAGAACGGGGTCCACCGGAGTCCCAATCGAGTTCGCGAAAACACGGAATTGAAACGCCTGATCTTTTTTCGCCGTGAACTTGAAGAAGTCCACATCACCCTCGGCCTGAAGGATTCCGTTCAACGCGATTGGCAGAGCCCCCGCCGGAGTCGCCTCGGTATGGAGGTTATTCGGCTCTTTCTCCAGGATGTTGTCAAACGAACTGATACGCACTTCATTCGGAGACGGAGGGCTCATTCCCGCCTGCGGGGCCAGGATTCCGATCTTGTCATTGAGAGCAGTCTCAGGAAGCTTCGTTTTGAATGTGTAGAGGCCCTTCACATCACCGAGCATGGTAAACTCGATCTCACTGCCCGCCTTGCCCCCAGCTGGATAAATCGCGGTGGGACGAGGGAAATTACCAATATGGGCGCGATAACGTCCGCGCCCCTGGTAGGCCGCATCACGAACTTCCACGATGTAGTCACCGTCTTCAGGCGCAACGATTGAGAGGATGGACTCCTGTTTCAGCAAGGCCGAGCCGTCTGCAGAAGCAATCTCGAAGCGGTCTTTGTTCAGGATCGCCACATAGGGATCGATCGCGATGTTCTGATTGATGTTGTTGATCCGCAGACCCTCAACTTCCACCGAGATCCGCTCCCCTTTTTTCACCGAGATCTGGTAGTAGTCCGTCTCTTCGGGCTTAGCTTCCGCTTCGATCGTGACATTCATCGAGATCTTCTGCGGTGCGGCGAGATCGTCATTCGGCTCGACCTCGTCGACATTGGGGAACTGCGAAACCCAGAAATTCCGGGCATAGCTCATCCCGCTGCGGCAGCGGAGGCGCAGATGGTGCTCACCGAGACGACAGTCAGGTGCGATCACGAGAGTGACTTCCACTTTCTTGTCATCGATGACCTTGATATCTTTTGCCGTGATCCCCGGGTAATGAAACACCATTTCCTCCGCATCACTGAGGCGACTACCGATGATGTTGACTTTCACCTCGGACCCGGCTTGGCCGCCGCGTGGGATCGAAGTATTGAAATCAGGCGAAGCAGCTTCAACAAAAGCCCCGGATAGGGCAAGTGCCGCCAGCCCGAAGACTGCCAGCACCTGCATAAAGGGACGCTTGGAAACCGCACTCTGGGTGGACAGAATACGTTTCATAATAGATGGGGAATGGGAAGCTTAAGCGGAGGCCTTGGCAATGATGTCTTCAATCACGCTGCCGCCGTCAACGATCTCCATGGGACGCGGCCCGGGAGCGATGAGCTCTTTGTCGGCATTGATCCCGAGCTGGGCATAGACGGTCTTGGCGAAGGACTCCACATCGACCGGATTCTCCTCAGGCTCGGCCGCGAGAGAATCGGAGCTACCGTAGACATAACCGCGCTTGATGCCGCCGCCGGCGAGCATCGTGGAGAACACCTTGGGCCAGTGATCCCGACCATCGGTCTTGTTGATCTTCGGGGTACGTCCGAATTCCGAAGAGACCATCACGAGAGTCGAGTCGAGGAGTCCGCGCTCGTCGAGGTCGGTGAGCAGGGCCGCGAGAGCCTGATCGAAGGCAGGAACCTGGCTGGCGATACCCGCCTGAATGCGATCATGCATGTCCCATGAGCCGTAGGTCAGGGTGACAAGACGAACGCCAGCCTCAACAAGGCGACGACCGAGGAGCATGCGCATCCCGGCTTGGTTCTTACCGTAGCGCTCCTTCATCTTCTCATCTTCCTTCGTGAGGTCGAACGCTTCGCGGGCTTCTGCAGAACCGATCAGGCTGTAAGCCTTCTGATAGAAGCTGTCCATCGCATCGATCGAATCAGCCTGCTCCATGTTCCGGAAGTGGCTGTCAACCGCCTCAAGCATCGTGCGACGGCGCTCGAAGCGCGCGTTGTCAACGCCACCGGGGAGCGTGAGGTCACGAACCTGAAACCCTTTATCCAGGGCCGGGTCACTGCCCACGGAGAACGGGCCATACATCGAGCTGAGGTAGCCGGTGCCGGCAAACTCATTGGGTACGTTCGGGACGCAGACGTAAGGTGGCAGATTTTTCCGCGAACCGAACTCGTGCGAGATCACCGAGCCGAAGCTGGGGAACTTGATGGCCGGGCTGGGACGATAGCCGGTGAACATGTTGTGTGTGCCGCGCTCGTGAGCTGCCTCGCCATGAGTCATCGAGCGGATGACCGTCATCTTGTCAGCGACCTTTGCGAGGTGTTTGAAGTTCTCGCTGAACTGGAGGCCGTCCACATTCGTGTTGATCGCGTTGTAGGGACCGCGATACTCGACCGGCGCGTATGGCTTGGGATCCCACGTCTCCTGATGGGCGGAACCACCGGGGAGGAAAATGTGAATGAGGGACTTGGCCACCCCCTCCTTCGATTCGTAGAACTTGGCCTGGGCACGAGCCTCAACCTTTAGAAGCTCGGGCAAAGCGAGCCCGATCCCCCCGGCAAAGCCCACCTGCAAAAAATCACGGCGGTTAGCCATGCCTGAGTCGAAGAATCCTGTGCAGCCTTTCATAATAAGTTCCTTTTGGTTGATGCGTTAACAAAGTCTGAAATTACCATTAACACAAGACACGTCTTTACGTAGCGCGCGTCTACGGACGAAGCGGGGGGCCAATTCGAGCCATCGCTCATCCGCAATTTCGCCATGCGATTCCGCGAGACGAATTTCGGAAACCATCGTATAATTACGGATTCGAGGGTTTTAGAGCGGCAAGCCTTAAAATTCGCCGAAACGCCCCGATGCCCTCTCTTTGAATACTCCTGTTCATGAAATTGACCACATCCCTTACCACCGCTTTGTTGTTTTCGGGTCTGCAGGCACTCGCTGCCGCTGAAGAACCCGCTAAAGTCACCTTTGCCGACGACGTCTTCCCCATCCTCGACAACAAGTGCCTCAGTTGCCACAATACCGACGAAGCCAAAGGTGGCCTGGATCTGGCGAGCTTCGGAGCAACCATGACTGGCGGCTCGGGAGGTGCCGTGGTCGTCTCGGGGGATCCCAAGTCCTCGCGGCTCCACACCCTCGCGGCCCACACTGAAGAGCCCATCATGCCGCCCAAAGGCACCAAAGCAACCGACGAGGAACTCAAGGTCATCGCCGCCTGGATTGCCGGAGGCTTACTTGAGACAAGGAACTCTAAGGCGAAAAAGGCGGATAAACCCAAAGTTGACCTCAACTCCATTTCTTCCACCGGGAAGCCAGAGGGTCCCCCGGCCATGCCTGAGCACCTCATCCTCGAGCCCTCAGTAGTGACCGAGCGGCCGAATTCCGTCCCTGCGCTCGCCCACAGCCCCTGGGCGCCCATCCTTGCAGTGGCCGGGCAGAAACAGATCCTCCTCTATCATTCGTCCGACTACGATCTGCTCGGCGTCCTGCCCTACCCCGAAGGATTCCCCCAGACGCTCTCTTTCAGCCCCAACGGTGCCTACCTCTTCTGCGGCGGTGGCCGCGGTGGCAAGTCCGGCAACGTCGTCGCCTGGGACATCAAGACCGGCGAGCGGGTCATCGAAGTCGGCAAAGAGTTCGACATCGTCCTCGGTGCCGACATCTCACCGGATCTGAAAAATGCTATCATGGGTGGCCCTGGACGCGTCATCAAACTCTGGGACACCGTCGCCGGCGAGCAGATCAACAGCGTCAAAAAGCACACGGACTGGCTCCTCACAGCAGCCTACAGCCCCGACGGAGTCATTTACGCCACCGGTGATCGCAATGGCGGCCTCTACGTCTGGGAAGCCGCAACCGGCTACGAGTTCTATACCCTCAAAGGCCACACCCTCGCCGTGACCGACCTCGATTGGCGTATGGATGGCAACGTCCTAGCCTCGGCCAGTGAAGACGGGTCTGTGATGCTATGGGAAATGAACGGCGGGACCCAGATCAAAAAATTCGACGCCCACCCCGGCGGCGTTCAGGGGGTCGACTTCGCCCCCGACGGCACCATCGCCACGGTCGGCCGCGACAAGACAGTGAAGCTCTGGAAAGGCGACGGCACCGCCATCCGCACCATCGCTGCCTCTGACGATGTCGTTCTCAGCGTCGCCGTCAGCGAGGACAGCAAGCGCGTCTTCACCGGCGATATTTATGGTAACATCAAGGGCTGGGACATCGCCACCGGCGCCGAGCTCGCCCGCGTCGATCCCAATCCGCCCCCGATCGACCAACAGCTCGCCTACTCCGAGAAGCGTATCGGTGAACTCACCGGTCAGCTTCCCCAACTCGAAGAAGGGATCAAGGCCGCTTCGGCGGGCCTCGTCGCCGCCCGCGCCGAACTTGGCGAAGTAGACAAGAGTATCGCCGCCGCCACCCAGTCCCGCGACGCCCAGAACGGCGCGGTCGCGAAATTCGATGGTGCCGTGAAAGCCCTCACCCCCGAGGTCGAAAAACTGTCACAAGCCGCAGTCGCGAAAAATGCAGCGCTGAAAGCGGTCAATGACACCCTCGCCGCAGCCGTCGCCGGCCTGAAGCCCCAGCAGGATGCCGCTGCGGCCGCGGTCGCCGGCCTCACCGCGAAAGAGACCGCTCTCCAGGCCGCCACCGCTTCTCTCACCGCCGCCCAGGCTCTCGCTGCGAAGCCGGCCCTGACGCCCGAGCAGCTAGCGCAACACAATGCTCTCGCGGCCGCCCTCGATCTCGCTTCCAAAGCGCGCCTCGCCGCCGATCAGGCCGCCGCCGCGCGGACTGCCGAGCACGCCACGCTCACTGCCCAGCTGGAGGAAGCGAAGAAACTCGCCACCGCCGCCGCACTCGGCGCGACCCAGGCCAAAGCCGCCGCAGATGCTGCCGCCGCCGCCGTCGCTGCGACCACGGCGGAGAAACAAAAAGCCGACGCCGCCCTCGCCGCCGCCTCCGCCAACGGGCAAATCCCTGCCCCTGAAATCGTCGCGGCCGCCAAAGCCGCCACGGATCGCGTCACTGCCGCGACTGCTGCAAACGCCGCCGCCGCCGCGACCTTCGCCTCTGCCGATGGCAACAACCGCAAAGCCACCGAAGTACTGCAACAGACCGGCGCGAAGGGGGATGCCGTCGTCGCCGCCCTTGCCGCAGCGAAGACCGACCAGACCGCTAAAGTCGATGCCCTTGCCAAAGCGGACGCCGCCCTTAAACCCCTCCGCGACCTGGCTGCGGTCGGAGCCGACACCTTGAAAAAGGCCCAGGCCGACCTCGTTGTAAAGACGACCGCCGCTCAGCAGTCAGAAAAGGCGCGTAACGACGCCAAGACCGCCGCTGCCCAGGCCACCGCCCCCGTCGTGACCTCCGATGCGAAGATCGCCGACCTGAGAGGCAAACTCACCCCCGCCCAGGCCGAGGCGACCGCCGCCGGCACCGCCCTCTCTGCGAAACAGAAGGAACTCGCCGACGCGAAGACCGCCCTCGCTGCCGCCCAGGTCGAGCTGAAGAAGGCCGCAGACCTCATCGTCGCCACGACCAAGCAGAAAGAGGCCACCACCGCCAAAGTCGCCGCCGTTGTCACGAAAGAAGCCGAGACCAAAAAGACTGTCGAAGTCGCCAAGGCCGAGCTCCATAACAGCCAGTTCCTCCAGAAGAAGTGGCAGGCCGCCGCGATCAACCTTACCGCGATGCGCGAGACGGAAAATCTCGACGACATGGCCGTGAAACTCGATGACATGCTCGTCGGAGAGACCGAGGCCAAGAAGGGTGCCGAGCAGGCAACGATAGCCCGCACCGAAGCCGAGACCACCCTTGCCACCGCCAAGCAGACCGTCGAGACCGGCACCCTCGCCCTCCAGGAAAAATCCGCCTCGGTCCTCGAGCGTGCCTTGAAACTCGTCGCGAGTCGCGCCGTCGCCGAACTGCGCGAAGGAGCGATCCAGGGACAACCCGCCGCCGATGTGCTCTCCGCCGCCGACGCCCCGCCCGCTACCGAGAGTTCCGCCCGGAAAGCCGAGATCGGCATCGTCGCCGCAGAGACCCTCTCCTACAAAACACCAGACGAGATCAACGCCGAGGTCGCCAGTCTGAAGGCGCGCCTTAGCGAGCTCGAGCAGTCCCTCGCCAACACCTACGTCGAGGCGACAAAGACAAAGACGACCGTGCTCGCGGCCGATCAAGTCGCCCGGGAGACTCCCCCGGTCATCGCCGAACGAGCCAAAGCAGAACAGGAAGCCGCCCGCGAACTCACCGCAGCCGAGGCCGAACGCAAACTTCAGGAGCAGGCCCTCGTCGATCAGAAGAAGCGCATCGAGGAGCTGCGGGCCAAATACCTCGCCACTTATCCCAAACGCGAAAGCTGAGCTGCCAGCGATCGCTTGCAATGAAGCCCGCCGGCGGTCAGTCCGCAGCGGGTTTTTTTGTCGGCATCACTTTTCACCTTTGCGCAGGATACTCTTGAGCAGATTGCCCACATAGCCTTCGGTTCGCGGCGTCCGCTTCGACGATTTCATCGGCAGAGCCTCGATTGCCTCTGCTCGTGTTAGGGCGGCCTCACCGAGATAGTCAAGGCTGTTACCGGCGAGGATCGCGTCAAAAACATTCCCCTGCTCCTGATCGGCGTGCTTCAGCAGCAGATCGAGCGCCGCCTCCTTTTCACCGTCCGATCCGAATCGCCCCAGCACCTCTGCCGCCACGATCGCGACGCTGGCCGAGGAATCGCCCAGCGCTTTTATGAGGGACGCCTGCCCCGCCTTGTAGCCGTTCTCTTTGTGGATCAGCAATCCTGTCGCGCCCCAATAGCGAACCCCGCTGTCGGGACTACCTAACAATTCAACAATCGCAGGCAGATCATTCGCATCCCGGGAACTCGCAAGCTGCGCCGCCGCAAAGATTGCCTCGAAATCATATTTGGCCGAGTCCCTTGCCATCTCGTAAGGGGTTGATCCGGCGCTTCTGGCATGGATCTCCGCTTCGGACAGAAAGCCGACATCGCGGACCGCTTTTTCCCAGGCCGCATGGGCCATCCTCAGCCTCGTCAAGACGGCCTCGTGCGCGGGCGACGCGACAAGATTCGCGACCTCGTCGCGATCGTTTTCGAGATCGTAGAGTTCCTCAGCCGGTTTTTCCCGCCAGAAATGCGACTGCGCCTCGGTCGTTTTCCCCTCGTCGAAGAGTCCGCGCCACACCCGCGTCGTCGGGGTCTGGAACATGTAGTCGATGTATTGCCCGTAGATGCGGTGCGGCATGTATTGCCTGAGATAGACGTATCGGCCGTCGGTGACCGAGCGCACCAGATCGATGCGTTCGTCCATGCGCCCGCGGAAGCCGTAGTTGAACTCGCGCCCCGGCTTTTCGAATTCACCCGCAAAGGCAAGGCCCTGCATCCAGACTTTTGGCTCGATTCCTGCGAGACTCAGCATCGTCGGGGCGAAATCGACAAAGGCGACGAGGCGATCGCTCGTGCCGCCGCTGGTGTATCCGTCAGGGGCGAGATGCTCCCATTTTTTCGGAAAATGGGCGATGAGCGGCACCCGCAGGCCTGAGTCGTAGGGCCAGCGTTTGTTCCTCGGCATGCCCGAGCCATGATCGGCCCAGTAGAAAATGATCGTTTCCTCCGCGAGGCCGGCTTCCTCGATCTCGCGGAGCCGTCCGCCGAGTTCGGAATCCATCATCGTGAGCCGGTCATAGTATTGTGCCCAATCTTTCCGCACCTCGGGCGTGTCGGGGTGATAGGCCGGGATACGGACCTTCGCCGGATCGTGGATGCGGTTCTCGTCGGGGATGGCATTGCGGATCTGCGATTCGTGCGAGATCGTCGAGTTGAAGACCGCGAAAAAGGGCTGACCCGCCGCACGTTTTTTCCAGTGGGCCTTGCCGCTGCTCTCGTCCCAGACATCGTCGCCTTTGACGAGATTGTAGTCTTCTTTCGCCGCGTTTGTGCAGTAGTAGCCGGCCTCGCGCAGGTAAGCGGGAAAAAGCTTCATCCCCTCGGGCAGCGCAGTCTGCGAGCGCATGTGCTCGGCCCCCGTCGCGGGAGGGTAGATCCCCGAGATCACCGTGGTGCGGGCCGGCGCGCAGACCGGGGCATTCGACCAGGCGCGGGTGAAACGCATCCCCTTCGCGGCGAGGGCGTCGAGGATCGGCGTCACCGCGTAGTCGTCTCCGTAACAACCGAGGTGGGGCCCGTTGTCTTCGGAGGAGATCCAGAGAATGTTCGGCCGATCCGCAGCCCCGAGGGGGAGTGCGAGACAGAGGGAGAGAAGCAGGAGCAAGGCGGGGTATTTCATCAAAAGCGGATGGAGCAGGGTTACGTCAGCGGCATGACCCTGTCAGGTCCACTGTCACAGGGCAAGGCCAAAGAACCAAACCGGCCCGCGATCACCAGTTGCCCGATTCCCCGCTCGAACGTAACTTTCACGCCCATGATCAAGCACCCGATCCTCCTTTTCTGCCTCGTTCTCACCCTCGCGCAGGGGAGCATCCACGCCATCACTCCGGCAGAGTTGGAAGCGCGCTTCAAGCAGCTCCCGACCGTGCCCGAGAACAAGATGCCGCCCCTGAGTAATTCCCCCGCGACCTTCCGCGGTCTCATCGAGCACGAGGGTCTCGAGGGCCACACCTGGGTCGCCTTCCCCTTTGTCGAGAATCCCGGCAGCTTCGGATTTGATCCGCAGGGACGCCTCTACGTCGCCGAGGCAAACCGCTTCTGGCTCGGCGTGCCCGACCTGCGCGGAGCGAATGAGCTCATCCGCGACGACTTCAAAGCAGTCACGGTGGCGGACCGTCTCGCGATGTATGAAAAATATTCGGCGAGTTTTCCCGAAGGCTGGTTCAGTCGCGTCGCCGACCGGCTCATCCTCCTCGAAGATCGTGACGGCAACGGAGCCGCCGATCATCGCAGCGTTTTCTCGGACCGCTTCAATCGCCCCGAAGACGGGATTGGATTCTCCGTCCTCGCCGACGATGGATCGGTCTATTTCACCTGCATCCCGAGTGTGTGGAAGCTGCGCGACACCGACGGCGACGGGATCGCGGATGAGGAAGAGGAGATCTCGACCGGTTACGGCGTGCGTGTCTCCTTCATCGGGCACGACCTCCACGGGATCGTGCGCGGACCGGATGGCCGTCTCTATTTTTCGGTCGGCGACCGCGGTTACCACGTGACCACGGCAGACGGGAAAACGCACGAAGGCTCGGGACGCGGGGCAATTTTCCGCTGCGAATCCGACGGGTCGGGACTCGAGGTTTTCTGCACCGGGCTCCGCAATCCGCAGGAGCTCGCCTTCGACGATCACGGCAATCTTTTCACCTTCGACAACACCGGCGACATCGGGGACAAGGCGCGACTCGTCTACGCGCTCGAGGGCAGTGACTCGGGCTGGGACATGTCGCATCAGTCTCCCCACCACTACGCGACTCATCTCGACTGGGGCGCTTTCCGGCCCGAGCAATCGATGTGGGTGAAGGAAAAAATGTTCGACCTCTACAACGAAGACCAGCCCCAGTGGGTCTACCCGCCCGCCTCGCATGTGGCGAACGGCCCATCGGGCGTGACCTGGCTCACCGGCGAATCTCTGCCCGAGGATCTGCGCGGCAAATTTCTGCTCTCGAACTACCGCGGCGCCTCGGACAACTGCAATCTCCTCCTCATCAAAACGGAAGCGAGTGGAGCCGGCTACGTCGCGGTCGAAGAGCGCGAACTCGTCAAGGGCGTCGGCGCGAGTGACGTAGAACTCGGTTACGACGGCAACATTTACATCTGCGACTTCGGCGGCGGCTGGAGCGTGAACGAGAACGGCTCCATCCAGGTCGCCGGCTCCAAAGATCCCGCCCAGCGTGAAGCCGGGGCAAAAGTCGCGGCGATGTTTAAGGAAGGATTTGAAAAACGCCCGGTCGATGAACTCGGCGAACTGCTCGCCCACGCCGACCGCCGTGTCCGCCAGGCCGCTCAATTCGCCCTCGTCGATCGAGGAGCCGATGGCATCGCTGCCCTCAAAAATTCCGCCGTGAAAGAGACATCTCTAATCCCGCGCCTCCACGCGATCTGGGGACTCGGTCAGGCCGGACGGCGCGGCATCGAGGTTGCCGGTGTCCTCACACCTCTGCTCAAAGATCCCGACGCTGAAGTCCGTGCCAACGCCGCCCGTGTTACCGGGGATCTCGGGCTCGACTCGGCGAAGCCCGCCCTGCTCAAATCACTGGCGTCAGACGAGTCTCCCCGTGTCCGCTCTCTCGCCGCCATCGCCCTCGGCCGAGTCGCCAAAACGGCCGACGCGGAAGTGACCGCCGCCCTCTTCGCCGCCGCCCTGACAAACGGAGAATCACAGCCCGACATCGTCCTGCGTCATGCGATTCTTTCCGGCCTCGATATCGTCGCGACAGAGGCCGATGCCGTCACCAGAGTGAGCGCCGCCTCGCGCGAAGAACGCCTCCTCGCCGTGCTCTTGCTGCGCCGCCGCGAGAGCCCCGAGCTCACGAAATTCCTCGGAGAAAAAGATCCGCTCATCCGCCGCGAAGTAATCCGCGCGATTCACGACACCGACGCTCTCGACTCCGCTGCCGGGGAGGTGCTTGCCGCTTTCCGCGAGAATATTTCCACCCTGCCCGAAGCCGTGCAGCGCCGCCTCGTCGCCGCGAACTACCGCAAGGGCACGCCCGCCCACGCCCTCGC